>JAFVTO010000110.1 GCA_017503165.1 Clostridia bacterium
AACTCGCGAAGCGAATACCACTCGGCGCGAGCCGAATATCACTGCGTAGCAATATCACTCGCCACAGGCGAATAGAACTTTGTAGGGCGGGGGGATCTCCCGCCGCATTATTAAATTCATACCGTTTACAACGGCGGCAGCAAGCCACCGCCCTACGATATTTGCAGCAGATAAACCTGCTTTAGGGTAGCCCCCTTCCCTGTATTTTTTCCGATGGCTTTTAAATTAACCAAGACGATCAACGGGGGAGCCGGATCGCATATCAAATCAGCCACTCAAGCAACGTAAGGGGGACATCAAACGCTCCGCCCAATCATCATATCCACACTTAAGAACCAAAACCAAGCAGTGCTCTCAGATTTCCACAAGAGTAAACGGCTTGTTGGTTTGTTTTGCATATTCCAAAGTATACGCTATCCCTTTAAAGCAACCGTTCCATATAATCAGTATGGCATCAGCTATCTCAACCATTTCCCTGTTTCGCTTAAGTGGCACGGCGCGTCCGTAAAGCTCGTAGCGTGGTCGCAATATGTATTTAGAGACGGTGCAAATCGGCATACCCCTCTGCCAAGCTATCAATTCCGCCCGCGCCACCGCTGATAATGGTGTCGGTATCCGACGGAATATACGGCGACAGATCAAAGCTTGTGATACTGCGCGAGCCAATAATCAGCAATTTCATTGAATAAAATCTCCTTTAAAATATATACCTATAAGTATATACCTGACTGTATCGGCTTTTTTACTGCTCACACAGTCGCGGAATTTACGTTTTTCTTTTCGGTTATTCTGAATAAACCCTTTCCTTCATGGACACAATACCTATACCATAAAACCACAAAGAAAGGGATAAAAGGAAAATGAACGATAACGCAAGAGAAAAGCTGGCAACCAGGACAGCGTACGTAATTCTGGCATTACTTCTTGTTGCCGCGCTGACCGTCACGGTGATCGCGGTGGTCACCACAGTAAGCAAGAGAAACGAGGAGCCAACTCCGGACTCACCGCCATCAGGAGACGAGCTGCAGCCGCCGCCTGACCAGGGCAATGAGGGAAACAACAACGGAAACACCTCTCCCGACACTGAAAACAGGGACGACGGAGAAAATGAAGGCGAAGGCGAAAAGCAGCCCCAGGCGCAGGTATTCGTGCTACCCGTAAACGGCTACGTTTCCAAGGAATACTGTGACGATCTGCTGGTATTCTCAACCACCATGGGCGACTACCGCGTACACATGGGAGTAGACGTAGCAGCAGAACCTGGAGCTCCCGTTTACGCATTTTGCGAGGGTACCGTAAAGGAGATCAAAAACGATCCTTTTATGGGCAAAACAGTAATAATAAGCCATGCCAACGGAATCGAATCAAGATATATGAACCTGGCAGATCAGCTTCCCGAGGGGATAAAGGTAGGTGTCAACGTTCCGGTAGGCACAGTGATCGGGGCAGTAGGCGAGACGGCGCTTTCCGAATGCGCCGATGCGGCTCACCTGCATTTTGAGGTACTGCTGAACGGCGAGCGCGTTTCCCCATCCGGATACGTCACCTTCACCACCGACGTACCCACCGGAGGAACCGTTACTGAGGGCGAATAACCGGGATTTTACCGCGTCTTTCCCACTTTCGTCGTGTTAACGACTAACATTTTGGGACAGGCAACGAATCGGAATCAAAACCTTTTCTATAAACAAAAAAAGAACCGTCGCGCAGGAGACATTATTAATGCCCTCGCGTCGGTTCTTTTTCATTCAATTATAGCTCCGCTTGCCGTCATATCGCGCTTTCTATCATACAAGCGCACAGCCGTGCAAAGCTGATACCGCAGGCGGCGGCGCCCTGAGGCAACAGGCTGGTTTCAGTCATACCGGGTAAGGCATTCACCTCCAGAAGATATATCCGCTCCGTCCCCTCCTCCAGGATCATATCAACTCGGCTGTATGCGCCGAGAAAAAGGACGTTATGGGCGCGAATTGCCGCGTCTTTCAGCTTTTCGGTAAGCTTTTCCGAAATAATTGCGGGAGTGATCTCCTGCGTCCGCCCCTTTACGTATTTGTTCCGATAATCGTAAAAACCGCTAAGGGGAATTATCTCGGTAACGGCAAGAGCCTTGCCGTTCAGTACCCCCACGGTAAATTCCCTTCCCTTTATGCGACGTTCCACCAACCCATTTCTCAGACAAAGCGGCTCACGAACCAAAAGCTCTCGGAGCTGGTTGGGACTATCCACCATTTTCACCCCTAAGCTGGATCCGCCATCCACCGGCTTGATCACCCACGGAAAATCAAGCAAACGCGGCAATTCCCGTAATTTTACCGCATCAAAGGCATTTGTATCTTCGCAAACAAAAAACTCCGGAGTCAATAATCCCGCGCTTTGCATCAGTCTTTTTGAGATCACCTTATCCATAGCCAGGCACAAGCCCCGAAAGTCACTTCCCGTATGACGTATCCCATTGCATTCGAGCACGGCGCATATCATCCCATTTTCCCCCGCTCCGCCGTGAAGAGCCATAAATACCACATCGGATCTCCGACAGATCTCCAGAGACGAAGCGGTAAATTCACAGAGATCGGATGCTCCCGCGCGCCCAATGCGCAGTTTCCCGAGCTCACAAGGGCTTTCTGCGTCCGGCTCTGAAACATACTCCGCAGAGGGATCCACCTGCACCGCATCGCACCCCAGCTCCTTTAACGCCTCCATTACCCTCTCTCCGCTTTTCAGCGAAACCTCTCTCTCCGCGCTTCTGCCACCCGACAAAACCGCCACCTTCAATCCTTTCAGCTCCATACTTACCCTCCTACTCCATTGGAACACATATCCGTCAGTACAAAGCATAATATGCGTTCCCATCCAAGGGCGTTACCCGTCGTCCCGCTCAGAGCTGAATACAAACCGGCCGTATTAACCACGGTTAAATCAGCGCGGACAAATAAAAAAGACGGGGAATTTTGATATGCGCCTCCAAAAGTGTCTGACTTTCGGGGTGCATATCACTGAGGTTCCTCGTCCGTTTTATGTAATTGGCTACTGCTTCAAAGCTATTACTGCGAATACCCGCTCAACGGCGGATATGCTCTCACGCTATGACGCGGCGCGGATCAGTCGTCTCTTCTGGTACGGTCGCGGGCATCGATAGCGGCTCTCTTAAGCAGCTCTGCAAGCTCCTCGTTACCAAGCTCCTTTTCTTCCTCACTGTAGTTGAGGAGGAGATCGGTCTTATCCTTAGTACCGTTCATCAGCAAGGATTTTGCCGCCTGAGTACGAATATCAATATCGGGATCGCGCAACATAACGTTGGCAAGGTGGTCAACACTCATTCTGTGCTTGATAATACGGAGAGCATCTATTGCAAGCAATCTGTTCTCCTTGGGCTGGGTAGCCTCGGTGAGCTTCATCAGCTTTCCGATCATACCCTTCTGTGCGTATTCCTCAACCTTCTCAGAGAGGGGCTTTTTCTTCAAAAAATCAAACAATCCCATTTTTCCTGCTCCTTGTGTATATGTTATTTTTGTTCTGCTTTTATTTTACCATATTTTTATGAACGTGTCAAGATATATCGGAAACATTTTGCAGTTTCGCCCCTTAATATTTTTACATTGCACCGTGTCCTCCGGCTCGCAGACGGTATGCAACACATTCACTCGGGCATCGGTGAATAAAGCGGTGAATAATTCACAAAAAATTATTTTATATATAATATTCAAAATATAATTAAATGATATAATGGGCAAATAATTGACAGGCATTCTCCGTTGTCATAATAGCACTCTCGCTGACAGCGGCTTCAGAAAAGACAGCAACCTGAAACAAGAAAGGACTTACTTACATGGAACAGTCACGCAAAAACGAACTACGCAGAATTGCCACCACTATCCGCATAGGGATAATAGAGGAGGTATATCACGCCGCATCCGGACATCCGGGCGGATCGCTTTCAATGGCGGACATAATGACGTATCTGTATTTTGAAAAGCTGAACGTTGATCCCCACGATCCCGCAATGGCAGACCGGGACCGCTTTGTGCTTTCAAAGGGACACACCTCGCCTGTGCTTTACGCGACGCTGGCAGAGAAGGGCTTCTTCCCGAAGGAGGACCTCGTCACCTTCCGTCACAAAGGCAGCTATCTCCAGGGCCATCCCGACATGAAGGGTATTCCCGGCGTTGATATGTCGTCCGGTTCGCTTGGACTGGGTATTTCATCTGCCTGCGGCATGGCTCTTTCGGCAAAGTACAACAAAAAGGACTACCGTGTCTATACCGTGCTCGGAGACGGTGAGAGCGAGGAGGGACAGGTATGGGAAGCGGCAATGTTCGCCGCCCACTACAAGCTGGATAATCTCTGCGCTGTTCTGGACTTCAACGGTCTGCAGATAGACGGTCCTATTGCCGATGTTATCGGCCCTGCCCCATTCGACGAGAAATTCCGCGCCTTCGGGTGGAACGTCATCGAGATAGACGCCCACGACTTTGATCAGATCGAAGCGGCGTTTACCGCGGCAGAGCAGTGCAAGGGCAAGCCCACGCTCATACTTGCCCATTCCACAAAGGGCAAGGGCGTTTCCTATATGGAAAACAACTGCGCATGGCACGGCGCGGCGCCCAAAACAGAGCAGTACGAAATAGCGATAGCCGAGCTGAAGGCACAGCTCGCATCCATATAAAAGGGGGACAGAGTCATGGCAGACAAGATAGCAACAAGAGAAGCATACGGAAAGGCGCTGGTGGAATTCGGCGCAAAATACGATTTTCTGGTGCTTGACGCAGACCTTGCGGAGGCGACCAAGACCTGTTTCTTCAAGAAGGAATACCCCGACCGTTTCTTCGATTGCGGAATTGCCGAGGGCAACATGATGAGCGTAGCCGCAGGTATAGCGGCGACCGGGCAGACGGTATTCGCAAGTTCATTTGCGATGTTTGCCGCAGGAAGAGCCTTCGAGCAGGTCAGAAACTCAATAGGATACCCTCATCTCAACGTAAAGATAGGCGCTACCCACGCAGGCATAACCGTAGGCGAGGACGGAGCGACTCACCAGTGCAACGAGGACCTTGCGACCATGCGAGTGATCCCGGGCATGACTGTTCTCTGCCCTGCAGATGCAGTCGAGGCAAGAGCTGCGGTTGAGGCAGCGATAAACCACGACGGACCGGTTTATATGCGATTCGGACGCGCGGCGACTCCGGTGCTTTTCGATAAGGATACCTACGTATTCAAGATCGGCAAGGGGATCGTAATGGCAGACGGAGAAGATGTAACGCTGGTAGCCACCGGTATGATGACCGCAATGGCGCTTGAGGCGCGTGAGATGCTTAAGGCAGAGGGCATTGATGCCGCTGTGATAAACCTGCCTACCATCAAGCCGATAGACGCAGAGCTGCTGACAGAGTACGCGAGAAAGACCGGCTGCATGGTGACAGCAGAGGAGCACAACGTGATCGGCGGTATGGGCAGCGCGGTATGCGAGGTGCTTGCTGAGACCTGTCCCGTTCCCACGCTTCGTGTTGGGGTAGAGGACAAATTCGGAGCATCCGGCAAGGTTATGGAAATGATGGAGGTCTACGGACTCACGCCGGCAAATATAGCAGAAAAAGCCAGACAGGCAGTCAAGCTCAAAAGAAGCTGAATCAAAGAAGATAAGAAACAAAAGCACAGAGTGTAAACAGAGTATAAATAGAGTATAACGGGAAACATACAATGAGCAAAAAGCAAAAAGGCCCGGAGGGGACTCCCGCCTGCAGCCGTCTCGGATCAGTTGGCGGTCAGGCGGTCCTTGAGGGCATCATGATGAGAAACGGCGACAGCTATGCCGTCGGAGTACGCCGCGAGACCGGGGAGATCTCAATAGCCAAGGGAGAATTTATCTCAGTGCGCAAAAAGCACAAGGTGCTTGATCTGCCGATCATACGCGGCTCGGTAAATATGGTGGAATCAATGGTGCTCAGCTTCCGCACGCTTGAGACGTCCGCAAAGCAATTCGGTCTTGAGGAAACAGAGGCGGAAGCAGGCAAGCTGGACAAATGGCTGGAGAAGCACTTCGGAGACTCACTTATCAACATTATAATGGTAATAGCAATGATACTGGGGGTGGGACTCTCTCTCGGACTGTTCTTCTTCCTGCCGTCGCTGATCACCAAGCTTATGGACACGTATATATTTTCGGGTAACATGGGCTGGTGGAAGAATTTGGCCGAGGGTATTCTGAAGATCTTTATTTTCATACTGTACCTACTGCTGACCTCACTGATGAAGGATATACGGAGAACCTTCGAATATCACGGAGCGGAGCACAAGACCATCTTCTGCTATGAATCGGGAGAGGAGCTCACCCCTGCCAACGTAATGAAATACAAGCGCTTCCACCCCAGATGCGGAACCAGCTTTCTGTTCATCATAATCTTTCTGAACATACTGATATTCTCCCTTCCGATATTCACCTGGGACAACGTGCTATTGCGCTTTGTCACCAAGCTTCTGACTCTTCCGATCGTCGTGGGCGTGGGATATGAGTTCCTGCGATTTACCGGTAAGCACCCGAATATCTTGACTATGGCGCTTTCGTATCCCGGGCTTCTCATCCAGCGCATAACCACAAGAGAACCGGACGAGGGACAGATCGAGGTGGCTATCCATGCGCTCAAGGCGGCAATGCCCGAGGAATTCCCGGATTTTGTTCCGCAGATGGTCTTTGATGAAAATGCAAAGTCGGAGCAAAGCAAATCCGAATCAGACGGTGCCGAAACAAACAACACCGAATCAAACGGTGCTGAAACAAACAACACCGAATCAAACGGTGCTGAAACAAACAACACCGAATCAGACGGTGCCGAAACAAACAACACCGAATCGAACGGTGCTGAAACAAACAACACCGAATCAAACGGCGCCGAGCTGATAAAGTCGGATCAAAACGGTGCGTCGGGAACAAAAAGCCAAGAGGGCGACAGCTCCAATGGAGGCGACTGCTGAAGCAATGCCGGAAAAAGTGGAGCTTACAGGAAGAGAACTCGCCCTGTTGCGTGAAAAATTCACCGCAGAGCGAGACTTGGCAGAGGCTATAAGGAGAGCGGAGGGCGGCGAGCCGCTCGCGTACATTATCGGGGAATGGTATTTTTATGGGCTGACGTTCAAGCTTAATTCAGACTGTCTTATTCCGCGCCCCGATACAGAGCATATCGTTGAAGCGACTGTAAAAGCATTACCGCAAAACGGATGCTTTACAGATCTTTGCTCAGGGAGCGGTTGTATAGCAATATCGGTACTGGTAAACCGCCCGGACGTAAGAGCTGATGCGGTAGAGCTGGCTGAAAATGCCCACCGTATCTCAGTGGAAAACGCCGTGGCAAACGGCGTAGCAGACCGCTTTAATGCGGCAAATGATGATATTTTCACCTATACCGCGGAAAAAAAGTATCACTGCATAGTTTCAAACCCCCCGTACATAAGAACCAACGTAATAAGCTCACTGGACGCATCCGTAAAGGAATACGAGCCGACGCTCGCCCTGGACGGAGGTGAGGACGGAATGAGGTTTTACCGCCATATTCTCAGCGCTTACCGCGTAAATCTCGAGAGAAACGGATGCTTTATCCTTGAGATAGGCTATGACCAAAGAGAGGATATCATCCGACTTTCCGAGGAGCTGGGATATACACAGTGCGCGGTAACCAAGGATTACGGCGGAAACGACCGCGTAGCAATAATACGACCATGAAAAAAAGAGAAAAATCCACCGATAAACCGGTAAAGACCCGCAGCTTCGCCCCCGCCCTCAACACGCGGGGCGGCATTGCCACCGCAGTCAGCATAATCGGGATCACCGCGCTGCTGTCCATAGCGGCAATGCTTTATATACAAAGGAACGGCGGACTGTGCCTGTTGCTCGGTACCACGGGAATACCGTGTCCCGGGTGCGGACTTACAAGAGCGACGCTCAGCGCGCTCCGAGGGGATATTGCCACGGCGTTTGCGTACCATCCGCTCTTTTTCGCCCCGTACGTCATGATCGGGATGTGGCTGGTATCCTCCCGTTTTTCCGGAATGAAAAAAGCGGCGTTTATAACCGTCATTGTGCTTGCGGCGGCAATGATAGTATGCTGGATAATCAGACTGATAGGCGGATGGAACGGTTATCTTACCCCATAAAGCAGCCGCAAAAAACAGAAAAAAATTAAAAAGGGCAATACAAAAATGAGCAATGAATACTTTCAGCAGCCTGTCCTTGAATTTTCGGACAGCACAAATCTTCTGGAGCAGTCGGATTACAAATTCTCGCTTCAGAACCGCAGAGACCCCAACCTTTACCGTCATCTATTTGAATATGACACCATCCCGAAGGTAGCGTTCAACCACCGCTTCGTGCCGATGAACACTCCGGAGGAGATATGGATGACAGACACCACCTTCCGTGACGGACAGCAATCAACCTCCCCGTTTTCCGTCAAACAGATAGTTGATCTATACAAGCTTCTACACAAGCTGGGCGGTCCCAGGGGACTGGTGCGTCAAAGCGAATTCTTCGTATATACCGAGAAGGACCGCCGAGCCCTTCAGGAGTGCATGGAGCTGGGATATGAGTTTCCGGAGGTGACCAGCTGGATAAGGGCAAACGAAAAGGATTTTGCGCTTGTCAAGGAGTTGGGGATCAAGGAGACCGGAGTTCTCGTAAGCTGCTCCGATTACCACATTTACAATAAAATGGGACTGGACCGTCAGAAGGCGCTGGATAAATACCTTGGCGTGGTAAAGAGCGTGCTTGACAAGGGGATACGCCCCCGTTGCCACTTAGAGGACATTACCAGAGCCGACTTTTACGGCTTTGTCGTTCCCTTCGCGGAGGAGCTGCGCAAGCTGGGAGAGGAAGCGAAAATAGACATCAAGCTCCGCGCTTGCGACACCATGGGCTTCGGAGTATCCTATCCGGGAGCCGCGCTTCCCAGAAGTGTACCGGGAATAATCTACGGTCTTTCGCATTACGCAGGCTTCCCGTCAAGACTGCTTGAATGGCACGGTCACAACGACTTTTATAAGGTGGTCACGAACGCATCCACCGCATGGCTGTACGGATGCTCGTCCATCAACTGCTCCTTGCTCGGGATCGGAGAGCGAACCGGCAACTGTCCCCTCGAAGCAATGGCGATAGAATATGCCTCGCTGCGCGGAACCACCGACGGTATGGACCTTACGGCAATAACCGAGATCGGGCGTTATTTTGAGGACGAGATCGGATATGAGATCCCGCCCCGCACCCCCTTTGTCGGAAGAAACTTCAACGTAACCAGAGCAGGTATCCATGCAGACGGACTGCTCAAGGACGAGGAGATATATAACATCTTCAATACCGAGAAGATACTGGGCAGACCTGCGGGCGTAGCGGTTGACTCCCATAGCGGACTCGCCGGCATAGCTCACTGGCTCAACGGCTTCTTCCGCTTGAACGGCACCCCTGCGGCAGTAGACAAAAAGCATCCCGTGATCGCAAAGATCAAGGAGATGGTGGACGCCGAGTATGCGGCAGGAAGAAACACCGTAATGGGTGACGGCGAGCTTGAGGAGATGTTCAGGCGGGCGGATCCCCACACCTACCACATCATTTCACACTACCATTACTGATATTATAAGACTGCGTATATCAAAATCGGAAGAAAGGTACAGTATAAAAATGAGCGCAACTACATCCAAAGCAATTATCACGGTTATAGGAACCGATGCTGTGGGAATAATCGCAAAGGTAAGCGGCAAGTGCAGCGAATACGGAGTAAATATTATAGATATCACACAAAAGGTATTTGAGAACACCTTTGCAATGATAATGCAGGTGGATACAGCCGCAATGACGGTAAGCTTCGTTGAATTTACCGAGAGCATGAAGGCTACTGGCAAGGAGCTCGGCGTAGTAATTCACGCGACTCATGAGGATATTTTCAACGCTATGCACCGTATTTAACCTAAAACAGGGCAAATCGCGGAAATTTCACTGTTCAAACAATGATATGTAAAGGACTCTGACCAAAAATATGATAAACGCATATGACGTAATTGAGACCATAAAAATGATAGACGAGGAGCACCTGGATATACGGACGGTAACCATGGGAATATCTCTCCTTGACTGCATACGCGGAGATATAAAGCAGACCGCGGAATTGGTTTATGACAAAATAACAAGGACAGCAGAAAGGCTGGTTCCGACCGCTAATGGCATAGAGGCTGAGTTTGGAATTCCGATAGTCAACAAGCGAGTTTCTGTCACCCCCATCTCCATTCTCGGAGGGGCAGTGGAGTGTGAGGATCTTACCCCCATTGCGATAGCCATGCAGAAGGCGGCTGACACACTGGGAATCGACTTTATCGGCGGATTTTCCGCATTGGTTGAAAAAGGGTTCACCAAGGGAGACCTGAGACTGATAAACAGTATCCCGTCTGCTCTCACCGCAACGGAGCGAGTATGCTCATCGGTAAACGTAGGCTCCACCAAGGGCGGCATAAATATGGATGCTATAAAGATGCTGGGCGAGATCATACTGGATACGGCGAACCGCACCGCAGACCGCGATTCCATAGGTTGCGCAAAGCTGGTTGTATTTGCAAACGCAGTACAGGACAATCCGTTCATGGCAGGCGCATTTCACGGTATCAGTGAGCCGGAAACGGTAATAAATGTAGGAGTATCCGGCCCGGGTGTAGTCAAGGCAGCGCTGGAAAAGCATCCCGATGCCGATCTTACCGCCGTTTCCGAGATAATCAAAAAGACAGCATTCAAGATAACCCGTATGGGGCAGCTGGTAAACAACCTGGCATCCGAGAGACTTGGCGTGCCCTCAGGAATAGTGGACCTCTCTCTGGCACCCACCCCCGCAGTAGGCGACTCAGTGGCAAGGATACTGGAGGAGATGGGAGTAGGCACCTGCGGAGGATGCGGAACCACAGCTTGCCTTGCTCTTCTTAATGACGCGGTAAAGAAGGGTGGAGTAATGGCATCCAGCCATGTCGGAGGACTTTCGGGAGCATTCATTCCCGTATCGGAGGATGAGGGAATGATAGCCGCGGCAGAGAGCGGAATACTTACCCTTGAAAAGCTTGAGGCAATGACGGCGGTATGCTCCGTCGGTATAGATATGGTAGCTGTGCCCGGAGATACGACTGCAGACGTGATCTCGGCATTTATAGCGGACGAAATAGCAATTGGCGTGGTAAATACCAAGACTACGGCAGTGCGTATAATCCCCGCAATAGGCAAAAAGGCAGGCGATACGGTCTGCTTCGGCGGACTTCTCGGAAAGGCGCCCATCATGCCTATAAAGACAGCCTCCCCCGCCAGATTTATCGCGCGCGGCGGACTTATTCCCGCCCCGCTCCACAGCTTAAAGAACTGATGGTGGCAAATGAAAATTTTTTCATAATTCTTAACGATTGTATCATAGCATAAGGCAAAGCCCTTGCTTATAATAGAATCAAAGTTTTGTTCAAAAATAAAATGCTCTGTCACGGAGGATGAGGTGACAGAGCCAAATAAAAAAACTCACATAAAAGGAGGCAATGTTCTAATGGAAAGAATCGTAAAAGTGGGTATCATCGGCTGCGGAGGTATTGCAAACGGTAAGCATATGCCGTCACTCTCCAAGGTACCGAACGTAAGAATGGTGGCATTTTGCGACATCATTCCCGAGCGCGCCGAAAAAGCTAAGGCTAAGTACGGTACTCCCGACGCAAAGACCTACACCGACTACAAGGAGCTTTTGAAGGACGATGAGATCGAGGTCGTCCATGTTCTGACCCCCAATCGCGAACACGCGGACATCACCATTGACGCTCTTTACGCAGGCAAG
This sequence comes from Clostridia bacterium, assembly GCA_017503165.1. Lineage (GTDB taxonomy): Bacteria > Bacillota > Clostridia > Oscillospirales > CAG-272 > SIG673. The sequence continues at coordinate 11,826 of JAFVTO010000110.1, forward strand.
CACGTCATGTGCGAAAAGCCCATGGCAAAGACAGCGTCAGACGCAAGAAGAATGTATGAGGCAGCAGTAGCCACCGGCAAAAAGCTGACCATAGGCTATCAGCACAGACAGAAGCCGGAGAGCATATACGCAAAGAAGTACATAGAATCCGGCGCACTTGGAGAGATCTACTATGCAAACTGCCTTGCAATCCGCAGAAGAGGTACTCCCAACTGGGGCGTATTCCTTGACGAGGAAGCACAGGGCGGCGGTCCTATCATCGACATTGCCACCCACAGTCTTGATCTCACCCTTTATCTTATGAACAACTACGAGCCCGAGATGGTAGTCGGCAGGACTCACAAGAAGCTTGAGCATCCCGAGGCAGGAAACATCTGGGGCGACAACGGCGTAAGCACCACTCCACTTGAGGAATCGGCATGCGCATTCATCCGTATGAAAAACGGCGCTACCATCATGCTGGAGACGAGCTGGGCACTGAACACCTGCGAGCCCATCCAGGAGGGCAGCTGCGTGCTTTGCGGAAGCAAGGAAGGACTTCAGATCAAGAATAATGTTCTCAAGATCAACAAGGTCGAGTTCGACCGTCAGACCGAAACCACCGTCGATACCAAGGCAGGCGGAGTAGCATTTTATAGCGGAGCCTCCGGCTCTCCCCAGGAGGTCGAGGCTGCCAACTGGATCAAGGCGATAGTAGAGGATAAGGACCCCGTGGTTCTGCCCAAGCAGGCACTGGTGGTCTCCGAGATACTTGAGGCTATATACCAGTCGTCCAAGACGGGAAAGCCGGTGTATTTCGAATGAAGACCGCAATATACGGAGTCTGGCACGTTCATGCGCCCGGATATACCAAAACCGCAATGGAGCTGGGCGAGGTAGTGGGCTTTTATGAAAAGAACGATACCTTTGCGGAGAATTTTGCAAAACAATTCAATATTCCGCGTTTCAAAACCCCAGAGGAGCTTTTTGAAAGCGATGCAGAGGGAGTGATAGTTTGCTCTGCTTCCTCCGACCATGCCGACGATATGGTAAAGATAGCAAAGGCAGGCAAGCATATTTTCACCGAAAAGGTGCTCGCGCTGACCGATGCCGACTGCGACAGAATAGAGAGCGCGGTAAACGAAAGCGGCGTTACCTTCGTGATCTCGCTTTTCCAGAAATACCTTGGCTCACGCATTGCGGTAAAGGAGATAGCGGCAAGCGGAGAGCTTGGAAAGCTGAACTATATGCGGTTCCGCAACTGCCATTCCGGAAGCACAAGAAACTGGCTGCCGGACCATTTCTACAATGCCGAGGAATGCGGCGGCGGAGCTATGATAGACCTGGGCGCCCACGGAATGTACCTTACCGAATGGATACTCGGTATGCCGGTAAAGGCAAGCTCGGCATTTACGGTAAGCTGTCAGCTTGAAGCGGTCAGAAAAAGAAATTCGGACCGAGTCGAGGACAATGCTGTAACCGTAATGAGCTTTGAGGATGGAGCGATAGCGGTAAACGAAACCGGATTTGTTTCCAACTATTCTCCCGTCACACTTGAGGTGTACGGAGAGGACGGATACGTCCGTATGACCGGAAACCGTGTAGTAAAATGCACTAAGGCAACCAACGGCGCAGAGGTGGAGGTCACGGTAAACAAGGATATGCCCTCTCCGCTGGAGCAGTTTTTGACCGGCAGACTTCTCGACGGATGCGGAATGAGGGAGGCAAAGGCACTTACCCACATGATGCGCATGGCGTACGACGGATAAAACACAAATCACATTACACTAAATCTGCCGCAAGGCAGATCTCAGCGCGAAATGATTTCTTACGCTTAAGGTGGATTTCTTACGCTTAAGGTGGATTTCTTACGCTTAAGGTGGATTTCTTACGCTTAAGGTGGATTTCTTACGCTTAAGGTGGATTAATTTAGTTGAAAAGCGCCCACATTGTCTCGGTAGGCAATGTGGGCGTTTTTTCGTTAGAGTGTGTTTAACGAGGGTTGTACCGTGTGATTGCAAAGGAAGGGGCGCTTATTCGTTTTCCGCTGTATCATTAGCTTCGCAATCTGCAGGCGCACCCTTTTTTATGAGCGCAAGTATTATAAAGGTTGCGAAAACGGTAATCTTTACTATACCCACGATAGCTATGCTGACCGAATAAAAATCGTAAGCAGAGGAAGCATAGTAATTATCCGTAAGCCCGGCTATATAATTAAATATTGAGAAAAATGCGCTGAGTGCGGTAAAACAAAGCGTTACAAGGAACGCGCGCTTCGTTGCGGTCTGAATCTCCTCTTCTTCCTTTTTGATGTAAAAGTATCCGCCAACAACTACGAAAGCGATAAAACTAAGATAAGCGCTTAACCAAACCAAAACGGATTTCCATTTGTTGTTCCAATCAATGTTCATACATTATCTCCTATCTGTATAGACTTGTTAATTCAATTGGCTCTGTCACCTCATCTGACATAGCTATTTAATTATACCATAGGTATGCACGATTTGTCAACCCACAGTGTAATTTTAGAGTAGGCAAATCATTGCATATCATCAAGCCGCAGGGAAAATACACGCCGGCGCGTGATGATATCCTCGCCTTTGGCGAGATGATGTTTTTCGCTTCGCTCAAAATGATGTTGCTCCACTGCGCTTCGCAATGATGCGATGTTTGCCCAATGTGCCGTCAGGCATACATCATTAGGCGTAGCCGTCATCATTGGCGAAGCCAACATGATTTGCCGAACAGTTAGCTCCGCTAACTATGCAAACATCATTCAAAAAAACTAACTTGAGAACTATCCGAACCAATGTAATTTTCACTTTTTAACTCTTCACTATTACCTATTACTTCAAATTTCTCGGGAGCGTTTTTAGTGAAAAGTGAAGAGTGAAGAGGTAATAAGTAAAAATTCTCGGGAACCTTGCTCCCGAGAATTTTTGGTGGAGCAGCTCGGATGCTATCCGAACCAATGTAATTTTCACTTTTTAACTCTTCACTATTACCTATTACTTCAAATTTCTCGGGAGCATTTTCAGTGAAAAGTGAAGAGTGAAGAGGTAATAAGTAAAAATTCTCGGGAACCTTGCTCCCGAGAATTTTTGGTGGACCATCAAGGACTCGAACCTTGGACCTATCGGTTATGAGCCGAGTGCTCTAACCAACTGAGCTAATGGTCCGTCCGTATTCAGTTGCCTTAATATTATAATACAATACAATGGATTTGTCAATAGCTTTTGAAATATTTTTTGTGATAATTTTTCAAATTTTCCAATCGTTCATTTTTTTATTTTCAAATCTGTTGACACAGACGGGCTTTTGTAGTATAATATGGTGTTGTTAATGTTATAAAATCGGAATAACGTCTGAGCACAGCCGTAGCATTCCGGAGGGAAGAAAAAAGAAAGGTAACACACGATGGTAAGAGAAGACTTGAGAAATATCGCCATAATCGCTCACGTTGACCACGGTAAGACCACGCTGGTCGATGAAATGCTTAAGCAGGGCGGCGCATATCGCGAGAACCAGGCAACAGAAGAGCGGGTAATGGATAGCGGCGATATTGAAAAGGAAAGAGGCATAACCATTCTGGCAAAGAACACCTCTATCCACTACAAGGATGTAAAGATAAATATTATAGACACTCCCGGACATGCTGATTTCAGCGGAGAGGTCGAGCGCATACTGAAGATGGTAAACGGAGTTCTGCTTCTCGTTGACGCGGCGGAGGGCCCCATGCCTCAGACACGCTTTGTTTTGGAGCGCGCTCTGGAGTTAGGCCACAGAGTAATCGTGGTCATCAATAAGATAGACCGTCCCGATGCCCGTCTGGAGGAGGTACAGGACGAGGTCCTGGAGCTTCTCATAGATCTTAACGCAACCGATGATCAGCTCGACAGCCCCATGCTGTTCTGCTCAGGACGCGCAGGAACCGCCTCCCTTTCAGCGGACGAGCAGGGCGTTAATCTCGAGCCGCTTTTCGAAAAGATTATTGATTACATTCCCGCCCCCGAGGGCGAGGAGCAAGAGCCGCTACAGCTCCTCGTTTCTTCAATAGACTACAACGAATTTGTTGGAAGGATAGGTATAGGACGCATCGAGCGCGGTACGCTCCGTCAGAACCAGGATGTCTGTATAGTAAACTACCACTCACCGGATAAAAACCCCGTCCGCACCCGCATAGTATCAATGTATCAGTTCGAAGCGCTCAGCAGAGTAGCCTGCGAGACTGCATGTGTGGGAGATATAGTCTGCTTTTCGGGCGCCGAGGATATTTCCATCGGAGATACCATCACCGACATAAACGTTCCGGAGGCACTACCCTTTGTCAAGATAAGCGAGCCGGTGGTTGAAATGACCTTCTCGGTAAACGACGGTCCCTTTGCGGGAAAGGAGGGAAAGTTTGTAACCTCCCGTCAGCTCCGCGCCCGTCTTTACAAGGAAACGCTCCGCGACGTTTCGCTCCGTGTTCGCGACGGCGACACAACGGATAGCTTTCTGGTAGCCGGAAGGGGTGAAATGCACCTTTCCATTCTGCTTGAAAATATGCGCCGCGAGGGCTATGAAATGCTGGTCAGCGCCCCCCGTGTTCTGTATAAGAAAGACGACCAGGGAAGAAAGACCGAGCCGGCGGAGCGAGTTATTATCGACGTTCCGGACACCTATATGGGCGCTGTAATGGAAACACTGGGCTCCCGAAAAGGCACCCTGGTGGACATGGGACAGCACGGTGACAGAATGAGGATAATCTACACTATCCCCTCCAGATGCCTTTTCGGATACCGCAGTCAGTTCATGACCGACACTCACGGCGAAGGTGTCATGAACAGTGTCTTCGAGGATTACGTTCCCTTCCAGGGCGAGATCAGCACCAGATACACAGGCTCTCTCGTAGCCTTTGAAAAGGGCGTTGCCACTGCCTACGCGCTCTACTCCGTACAGGACAGAGGCGATATGTTCATAACCACGGGTGCGGCGGTATATGAGGGCATGATAGTCGGAGAAAACCCCAAGATCGGAGATATAGTAGTCAACGTATGCAAGGAAAAGCACCTCACATCCATCCGCTCCTCCGGCGCGGACGAAAAGCTTATCCTGACTCCTCCACGCCAGATGGGACTGGAGCAGGCGATAGAGTTTATCAATGCGGACGAGCTTGTGGAGGTAACCCCTAAGAACATCCGTCTCCGCAAGAAGATACTCGATACCCAGACCAGACTTAAAACCGAGGCAAAGCTTCGCAAGTAAGCCGCTCCGCATTCGGGTAGGAAAGCCGTTGAAATTCAATTTATTGAACATATCCGTGGAAATCCCTGCCCGACAAATCCGTGTCGCTTCGGCAACAATTAATCTACCGTAACAAGCAGAAAGAGAGAACAGATCGGCCCCCCGAAGGGACAATGTTCTTAGCGAAGAAATTACGAAACATTTTCTTCATTTGGGGCAGATTTACTTCGCACCAAACAAATAGAAAAGGGCTGAGTCAAAAGCTTATAATTAAGCTAAGGCTCAGCCCCTTCGTTTTAACTATCGGACGGTAGCGAGAGCCCTCCCTTGTGTAAAGGGAGGTGGCACGCGTTAGCGTGACGGAGGGATTGTAAAATGTAAGATTTACGTCAAAACAATCCCTCAGCCGCCTTCGGTGACAGCTCCCGCCCCAAGGGTTCCCTGAAATGAGCAACGCTCGTTTTAGGGATTGGGTTAAACAAGGGAGCCTTTTTATGTTCATCTATGCCGTGTCAATCTTCTTTACAACTACTGACTTAATTAAAGACATATTCTCCCGCAAAGTGAGCTCCGCCCCGTGTCATCCTGAGCGGAGCATAAGCGAAGTCGAACTGCGAAGCAGTGCGAGACGAAGTCGAGCAGGATCTCGGGCGGGAATATCATC
>JAFVTO010000111.1 GCA_017503165.1 Clostridia bacterium
CATCAGCATGAGGATAAGCTTAACGTGCTTCTTGATGCATACGGAAAGACGTTGCTCACCGAGGGCGGTGTGTACGATTATGACAGCTCGGAAATGAGAAAGTACGTGCTTGCCACCAGAGCTCACAATACCGCAATGCTTAACGGCAAGGAGCAAAATCAGAGAGCGAGCTATAAGTGGGCTGACGAGGATATATTCAAAAAAGCGGACTTCCGTTTTGAGTCCTCCGCCGACCGCGACGTTGCCGCCGCCGAATATACGGCAGGCTACGGAGCGGACAGAGAGCAGATGATCCACTCCAGAGCTCTGACCTTTGTTAAGGACGCGGAGAAATACGGGTTGCTTCCTTTCTTTGTGGTTTCCGACAGATTTACCGCGCAGGATGACGATCCCCGTAAATACGAGATAATGTGGCACATGGAGACCTGCGAGCTGACGGTTGACGGACGTATGGCGAGCGGAGATTTCGGAGACGGTATCGGGCTTACCCTGGTAGCCTCTGATGCAGAAGCGGTATATACCAATATGCAGGGTCAGTATGAGCCTTATTATCAGGGCTGGTTCCCTATCAGACCGAGCGGACCTCACGAGCACCGTCCCATCCCTACTCCTGTGCTTGTGGGTGAGTTTAAGGGCACTAAGCGCGTGGTAACTGTTCTTTATCCGTACAAGGACGGACGAAAGGATATAGTGGCGGTGAAGGCAAGTCCCGACCATGCTGACAATACAGTGACACTGGTGCTTGCCGACGGACGCGAGATCGAGATGTCGGTGTAAGCTGTCGCAAGCGTCTCTGTCAATCAAAAAAGAATATGTTATTAGCTCTGTTGCACGGCTTGCGAGGACTGTAAGGCGTCGGCTGCGATGGAGCACGGCAAAATCCCCCGAAGCCTACGCACCAATCGGTGCAAGACTCCGGGGGATTCTATTTAAGGCTCTGCTACCTCATCTGACTGATTTTTGGCGTGCCTTTGATATCAGACTCCGGAATACGCGGCAAATCCGCCGTCTATCGGTATAACAACACCGTTTACAAAGCCGGATGCCTTGGCATCAACCAGCCACAGAAGAGTGCCCAGCAGCTCCTCGGGCTCACCGAAGCGCCCCATGGGAGTTGCGGCGAGGATCTTCTTGGAACGGGGGGTGAGAGATCCGTCGGGATTCATGAGCAGTGCTCGGTTCTGGTTGGTTACAAAGAAGCCGGGAGCCATAGCATTGCAACGTATACCCACCTTGGCAAAGTGAACTGCCAGCCACTGAGTGAAGTTCGAGACAGCTGCCTTTGCGCCCGAGTACGCGGGGATCTTGGTGAGAGGACGGAATGCGTTCATGGATGAAATGTTTATGATAACGGGATCTGCCTGCTTTGCCATGTCGCGGGCAAAGACCTGGGTGGGCAGCAGGGTTCCCAGGAAGTTGAGGTTGAAAACAAACTCAATGCCCTTGGGATCCAGATCAAAGAAGGTCGTGATGTCCTTGTTCATTTCGGGATCAAGATCCTCGGGCTCCATATATTCCTTGGTGGTGGAGCCCTTGGGATTGTTTCCGCCTGCGCCGTTGATAAGAATGCTGCACTGTCCCAGCTCTGTGTCAATTGCCGCCTTTGCCGCGTTCAGACTGTCTTTATCCAGAACGTTGCACGCATATGCTCCCGCTTTTCCGCCGTTTGCATTTATGCGGTCGGCTACCGCTTGTGCTGCATCAAGGCGCAGGTCAAGCACTGCCACCTTTGCTCCGCACTCTGCCAGAGCCTCGGCAAATGAGGAGCAGAGCACACCGCCCGCTCCGGTAACAACGGCAACCTTGCCGCTGAGATCGATCTTAAGGGGAAGATTCATTTGTTGTACCTCGCTTTTGCGTTTTTATTTTATCCGGATATACTCCGGATGTTGGCTTTTTTTCAGCGTCCGACTTTATCTGCAATCAGGACACAGTCCGTACAGAAGAAGCTGATGATCCGTAATTGAAAAACCGGTCTTGTCCGAGACTGAGGTCTCGAATTTGTGGGATAATTCAAAGTTGATCGCCACTGCCTTACCGCAGCATCTGCAGAATATCATGTGCATATTACGCACGCTTTCGTCTCCGCAGTACTTGTAGACCGCCTTATTTCCCGAGCCGGTGACATGGCGAATAATTATGCCATCGCTCTCCAGTCGCTTTACAGCTCTGTAAACCGTGGCTATCCCGATGCCGGAGCCGCTCTCTGAAAGCTCTGCGGCAATCTCTGCCACCGTCATCTCCCGCTCTCTGTTTGCCTCGAGAAAACGCTTGATCTCAAGCTTTTGCGCTGTTGTTCTTTGTTTCTGCATGGTCTTGTCTCTTTCGGAGTATTTCGGTTTTTGGCTATATGACCGATGTTTTTTGTGATTTTCCCTGCGTTCAAGGAGCGAGGACTCTTATCAACTCCTCTGCCGAGTCCACGGTCAGAAATGCCCCCTCGGCTATCAGCTGCGCCCTCGGACGGTATCCCCAGGATACGCCGACGGGCAGCATACCTGCGTTACGGGCGGTTTGTATATCTACCGGAGAGTCGCCTACAAAGGCTATTTCCCGCGGCGATATTCTCATTGCCTGCGCTATCGTCAGAGCGGACGTGGGATCCGGCTTGGTTGGAAGCTCACCCTGCCCCTGAACAGAGCAAAAGGGGATCTCCGGCAGCAGTGCTTTTATTATGTCCTTGACATATCTGTCCTGCTTGTTTGAAAGAACGGAAAGCTTTATTCCCATACGGTGAAGCTTGGATAAAATATCTTTTATTCCGGGGTAAAGGCTCGTCGCTACTATATAATGCCCTGAATACTCCGCTTCGTATTCAGCAAGACTGGATCTTATAAATTCAACGTCCTCACGCATGTCCTCGGGAAGAGAGCGGCGGATCAGCTGAAACGCGCCGTTGTTGATATGGGCAATATGATCCTCGCGTTCAAGTGTCGGAAATCCGTGAGATGAGAGCATACGGTTGACTGACCAGCCTATGTCGTCTATGGTATCGGCGAGAGTGCCGTCAAGATCGAATATCAATGCTTTTATCATTCCCCGTTGCTCCTTATGATCGCTGAGTCTTATCTCCCTTTATTATAACCCTTGTCCTTTTTCTTGTCAATAGTGTTTTTACTCCATCGGTATGTTTTTTGTACCGCTTTTGTCAAGAAAACGAATAGGCAGAGAAAAATCAGCCCAACCAATGTGAAAAACGGTGAATTTAACAGTTGACATTCGGGTGAAAATGTTGTATAATCCAGCATGGGCAAAAGTATTTTACAGGAGGAGAGAGCAGTGTATAAAAGCTATACCGTGAATTCAAACGATGCCGGACAGAGACTGGATAAATTTCTCTCCAAGGCAATTAAAGCTTTGCCGCAGTCCATGCTTTATAAGGCGTTACGCACCAAAAGGATCAAGGTGAACCGTAAACGCGCCGAAGCCAATCTCCGTCTTTGCGCCGGTGACGTTATAGACGTTTATCTCAGTGACGATTTTTTTGCGGACGATGCGCCGCAGAACGCCTTCAAGACGCTCACCCCCCATCTTACGGTGGTGTATGAGGATGCAAACATCCTGGTTTGCGATAAGCGACCGGGGCTGATAGTGCACAGCGACGGAGACGAGGAGATAAATACACTGATAAACCACATCAAGGCGTATCTTTACCGCAAGGGGGAATACGATCCCGAGACGGAAAATTCCTTTGCTCCCGCTCTTTGTAACCGTATAGACAGAAACACAGGAGGTCTGGTGATCGCCGCCAAGACCGCCGCGGCATTGCGGTTTATAAACGAGAGGATAAGAAACGATCAGGTGATTAAGCGGTATCTTTGTGCCGTTCACGGTGTGCCGGAAAAAAAGAAGGATACCCTCTACGGGTATATGACAAAGGATTGTGACAACAATCTGGTGACGGTCTATAAGCAGAAGCCGCAGAATGCCAAGGATCTGCGCACCATGATAACAAAATACCGCGTGATCGCCGAAAAGGACGGCAACGCCCTTCTGTCGGTGGAGCTGGTTACCGGAAGAACTCACCAGATCCGCGCTCACCTTGCC
>JAFVTO010000112.1 GCA_017503165.1 Clostridia bacterium
AAAGAAGAAGCCGAAAATTATGAACCGCCCCATACAAGAGAGGAGCAAAGCTCAAGGATGTGGGCGCTTTGGCGTATATTCTCGATGGATAATATGAATGCGTTTCTTCATAATGCCGCGATCGGCTCAAAGGAAGGCTCTGCGCTCCCAACCTTCACGTGCCTCACGACGTGTCAGGTCTATTCGTCTAATTATGCCTCCTGTGTGGATTATTTCGGGAATGCAAAAAAGATGGATATCCTTGGATACACGACTTATATTCACGCAAACGGTGCAGGGTATTATCCTATGTGTCTGCACGCAGACATCGCGCAGTGCGCGGCTGAGCTTGAGGGAAAGGAATCCTGGTGCATTGAGCTTGATAGCAGAACGTATATTCCAAGCACTGTATATAACCGCGGTACCTTTGCGATCATAGGAGCGGGCGCTAAAGGAATAGTTTATTATCAATGGCGTGGCGACTGTCCTGTTCCCGGCGTTCCGTATCCGAATAGCTGCGGAATACTTAATTACGACGGTACGAAGACGGGGAACTTTGATAATGCAGTGGCGATGAACCGTTACGTTGCCAAAATGAACGATCTTATAATGGCGGCAAAACGCGAGCATATGGGTATCGGCTTGCTCCACAGTGATTATGCGACGCTTATTTGCGACAGTAGGGAAAAGCAAGATACGTTCATACCGGGACGTATGGGTAACCTTTACCTTACTGTATATACAGAGATGTACCGCCAGTTAAGAGATGCGGGATATAACGTCAGTATTACAGATGCACAGCATCTTAAGGATAACAAATTCAAAATCAAGGTTCTGTTTGTTCCAAGCATCAGAATGCTCTCGGATGAAGAAAAAAAGGCGGTCGACAGTATAAGAGCCGCAGGTGTTAGAGTATTCGAAAACGTATTCACGGAGGGTAATTCGAGGGGCATAGGCTTTAAGGAATACAGAGTCGATCCTCCGCACGGAACCGACGCGGTGTTCGATCCGTACCATACGGTATATGATATAACGGAATTGACGGGCGTTAATCCTGTTGCCGCATCGCTTGATCTTGGCATCGGCATTCAGGTTCTTTGTTCTGACGGCTATAGATTGCTTGTTTTGACAAACAAATCCTCGGTAAAACAGCAGATCAATGCAAAAATTCGAATCAATATCCCCTTTATTACAGCAGAATTCTTTGATATTGACGGAGAACACAGTGTCCGTGTAAACGGAGATGAGCTCAGCGTTACCGTCAAGGACGGGGGCATCATTGTTCTGAAATAAAATATTAGTATACAGCTAAGTCGAGCATCTCTTTTCGTTAAATTATATTTTAGAATAGCTTTATCTCCTTCCTCGCCGGTGTTCCAATTATGCTTCAAAACATTTTTGCCAGAAATTGTATCGAAAAGTGCAGATTTTGTTTTTGTTTGTTGCTTTACAGCTCTGCTATAATATGATAGAATATTTACAGGGTTGACCCATAAATTAGCGAGCTGTAAGGCTGCATCTTTACACAAGCGGGTCAGATTGCGCTAAAAAGGTACAAATTTAAGGCAAAGCGAGGTATCGGCATGCGATCATTTGAAGCAGCAGATCTGATAGAGATGGAAAACGTTGATATTTCCGACATTTTTGCCATGCGTCAAATTTGGCGTGAGGGGCGGCGGTTTACTATGGAAAAGCCAAGGCCGACAAATGCATTACTGTGGTTTTGCGGTTGTGACGGAAGCTTTAGGGCAAAGTGCGGTGATGTGCTCTACGCTCCGCGGAATTCCGTGGTATACATACCTCAGGGCTCTTGCGAGGAGGTGGGTTTTGTCAACTGTGATGAGAGCACAAATACCGTTCTTGTGGAGTTTACGGTCTCGGACGGCGAGCCGTTTGTATTTGGCGGAGGAATACGTGTTATTGATATAGATTCGGCTGACGTGCGGTTTTATGAGCTACTCGAGAAGATAGTATTTGAGTATTCAATGCCCTCAAAACCCATGTTAAAGATCAAACGTGATATATATGGCTTGCTTAATTTTGTTTGCGAAGCTGAAAAATACAAGCACGTCGAAAAACGCAGCTTTCTAACAATAAAAAAAGGAATCGAGCATCTTCAAAAAGACGGAAAGCAAGAGCTTTCTATTGATGAAATTGCCAAAATGTGTTTTGTAACTCCTGCGTATTTTCGCAGGCTGTTCAAGGAGTACTTTGGCGTATCGCCATCGGAATACAGAAAAAAGCGAAAAATAGAACGCGCGAAGGAGCTTATGGAGCATTCCGAGTTGTCAGTGGAAGAATTAGCAATTCTTCTTGGATATGCTGATCCGTCTTATTTTCACCGAGTTTTCAAAAGGGAAGTGGGAATGAGCCCGTCCGACTATAAAAAGAGAATCAAAACGAGAGGAGATTGAAAAGATAAAGATGGAAAAAATTCGAGTATTGGTTTGGAACGAATACATTCACGAAAAAGAGAGCGAGGATATTAAAAAGATCTACCCCGACGGTATTCACGGAGCTATCGCCGAGGGGTTAGGGAAGTTTGATTCCTTTGAGGTAAAGACCGCCACCCTTGATATGTCGGAATGCGGACTTGACGAGGAAAGCCTGAACAATACAGACGTGCTGATCTGGTGGTCACACTTACGGCACGCCGAGATACCCGATGAAATTGCGGAGAGAGTGCGTAAGCGCGTGCTTGACGGTATGGGCTTCTTGGTATTGCATTCCTCACACCTTTGCAAGCCCTTTGTCAAGCTGATGGGAACCTGCTGCCGCTCTAAATGGAGGGAGAACGACGAAAAAGAACGCATATGGATCATTGAGCCCGCTCACCCAATTGCGAGAAACCTTCCCGAATATATTGAGCTTGCCAATGAGGAGACCTACGGTGAGCGATTTGAGATCCCCACACCCGACGAGCTTGTTTTTGTCAGCTGGTTTTCAGGTGGAGAAGTGTTCCGCTCGGGATGCTGCTGGAAAAGAGGACTCGGTAAGATATTTTACTTCCGTCCGGGTCACGAAGCTTACCCTACTTATTACAGAGACGATATTCGGCAGATTCTTGCAAACGCTGCCTATTGGGCAAGACCTTCGGAAGGGCCTGCTCCCACGCTCGGTAACGTAAAGGTACCGTATGAAAATATAAAAACAGTAGATCACTCGAATGAGTATCACCCATAATAGCTTTCGGGGGGAGTAATATGAAAAAAGTAAGAATAGGAATTATAGGAATTGGCGGAATTTCCGCAAAGCATATCGACGAGCTGCTTAAATGCGAAAACGCCGAAATAGTTGCCCTTTGCGATATTGATGAAAAAGCACTCGCTAAGGGACGCGAGAAAACAGGTGTTTCAATTGAAAAATGCTATACCGATTATAAGGCACTGATAGCCGATCCCGATGTTGATGCGGTGGAGATTTGCACACCGAATCATCTTCATGCCGAAATGGCACGAGCGGTGCTGGCGGCAGAAAAGCCCGTCAATTTGGAAAAACCCATAGCAATGAGTTATCAGCAAGCAATGACTATCGTAGAAGCTGAAAAGCAAAGCACGGCATTCGGAATGACCTGTTTTTCTTATCGGTATAAGCCTGCTGTACGGTATGCAAAAAGCCTTGTGGACAAAGGTTACATAGGCAATATTGTCGGAATTAACGTTGCTTATCTGAAGTCAAGCGCTTTTTGGGAGGGAAGAGCGCTTGAGTGGCGCTTCGAAAAGGAAAAGGCCGGCTCGGGCGTCGTTGGCGATCTGGGTGTCCATTTGATCGATCTTGCTCAGCTTTTGGCAGGTAAAGTTGTATCGCTTTGCTCCACGTATAAAACTGTGGTCAAGGAACGCCCAACACTTGACGGACGTGGTATAGGTAAAGTCACAACGGACGATTCCTGTAGCTTTATTGCGCGTTTTGCTTGCGGCGCAGAAGGTAGCTTTCATATTACAAGATGCGCTATCGGTCATGCAAATACTATTCGCTACGACGTTTACGGTGACCGAGGCTCTCTCTCGTTCGATCTTAACGATCCTTCGGTATTGACTGTTTGTCGCCCGACGGGCGATCCCAAAGAAGCAACGAGCGAAACCGTCAAGGTTCCCGAAGAATTTTATCTTATGCAAGAGCAGGCATTCGTTGATGCAGTATTAGGAAAGCGTGATGTACATTTCCCAACTATTTCCGATGGCGCAGAAAGCCAGAAGATAGTAGATGCTATACTCCGCTCGTCCGAGTGCGAAAAATGGCAGGAAGTGTAGATATCTTATCAAAAGCATCAATACAGTTATGCTATATATAACGTAAAAATCAAACGAGGCTGTCTCAAATGCAATTCAAAAGCATTTGAGACAGCCTCGTTTTTTAAATTGTAATTAACCAAAAGATAACAGCATCAATCTTACTTTACAATGTAGTCACTGCCGACCATACCTGCGGTAACGTCGGAATCCGACTTGCCGTTCCAGGTATTTCCATCGAGAGTGATATTGCCGACAGTAACGGTACCGTCAGCCTTCACTAACTGTCCTTCGCTGTTGCCGCCCGAAACTACGGTATTGTTCTTAATGATCAGGGTAGCAGAAGGATCAGCGATAACAAAACGGAAAGGACGGTTTGCCGTTCCATTGATGGTGTTACCGTCGATCGTTACGTTTCCGTGGATCTCCGTTATGTTCATCGCGTTATATGCGGCATTGTTGAACGTGCAGCCTGTTATCGTCACACCGTCATTGTTTTGAAGGGCTAACTGTGTTTTTCTTGTAGCGTGGCTACCGTCAAAGATACAGTTCTTAACGGTAAAATTCACCGCCTGATAAGCAGAAGTGCCGGTGTTCATCAATTCCGTGTTGGTAAATCTGCAATTCTCAACGGTAACGTCCTTGTTGTTCATGCTGATTATCAGACCGTCTCCGGTGAAGCCGATATTCTTAAACGTCCAACCGGTCATAACCACATCCGCAGTATCGTTTTCCCCAAGTCTCAAATTCGAGAAGGTCGTGCCGTTTTGTCCGATAATATTAATATTCTTGGTCTGGTAATTGGCATACTCATATCTGTGACCGTTGTTTGTAGTGTTATATAATCCAACCCCGCCGAAATCAGCAGCCGCAAGATAAATGTTCTCTCCGTCCGCAGCAGACGTCAAGGCTACCTTCAGTTCATCAGCGTTAGAAGCTCTATACGCACGGGTCATCGTGTTGTTCTCAATGACGGGCGCAACGTTATTAAGCGTTACCTTGATATAGTCGTCGTCAGCGCCGAGATAATCGGTTATTACGTTGTCCTTGATAATAACATTAGCATCTCCGGAGCCGTTCATTCTAACAAAACGCTCCTCTCCGAGAA
>JAFVTO010000113.1 GCA_017503165.1 Clostridia bacterium
GATGCTGACATCCAACGCATCACCGAGAAAAGGCTCCGCGAGGAGGTCAAGAACGGCGTTCAGATGATACAGTATCAGGTGGTAACTCTTATGACGACCAACGGTCAGGCGCCGTTTGTAACCGTATTCATGTATCTCAACGAGGCGAAAAATGACCGTGAAAAGGCAGATCTTGCGCTGATAATCGAGGAAACTCTCCGTCAGCGGTACCAGGGAGTAAAGAACGAAAAGGGCGTATGGGTAACCCCCGCATTCCCCAAGCTGATATATGTGCTTGAGGAGGACAATATAAGCGAGGGCACCCCCTACTATTATCTTACGGAGCTGGCAGCAAAATGCACGGCGAAGCGAATGGTGCCGGATTATATCTCCGAAAAGATCATGCTGCAAAATAAGGTAGACAAAAACGGAGAAGGACACTGCTACACCTGCATGGGCTGCAGAAGCTTTCTCACCCCATACGTTGACGAAAACGGAAAGCCTAAATACTACGGCCGCTTCAATCAGGGCGTCGTAACCGTAAACCTTGTGGATATCGGTCTTTGCGCCGAGGGAAGCATGGACAGGTTCTGGGAGATATTCGATAAGCGCATGGAGCTTTGCCACAAGGCTCTTCAATGTCGCCACGAGCGTCTGACCGGCACGCTTTCCGATGCCGCGCCCATACTCTGGCAGCACGGCGCGCTTCTCCGTCTTAAAAAGGGCGAGGTCATCGACAAATATCTTCACGGTGGCTATTCCACCCTCTCCCTGGGCTACGCGGGACTGTGGGAATGTGTCTACGCGCTTATAGGCAAGAAGCTGACCGAGCCTGAGGGCGAGGAGCTGGGGCTTGCCATAATGAAGAAGCTGAATGAATACACCGCAAAGTGGAAGGTAGCGGAGAATATCGACTATTCCCTTTACGGCACTCCCCTGGAAAGCACCACCTACCGTTTTGCGCAATGCCTGCAAAAGCGATTCGGGATAATCAACGGCGTTACCGACAAAAACTACATTACCAACAGCTATCACGTTCATGTAACAGAGGAGATAGATGCCTTTAAAAAGCTGGAGCTTGAGGCAAAATTCCAGCTTCTCTCCCCCGGCGGAGCCATCTCGTACGTAGAGGTACCGAATATGCTGAACAATCTGCCTGCGGTGCTGTCCGTCATGAGATTTATTTATGACAATATAATGTATGCAGAGCTTAACACCAAGAGCGATTTTTGCCAGGTATGCGGCTTTGACGGAGAAATAGAGATAGTCGAAAACGATGAAGGAAAGCTGATTTGGAGATGTCCCGTGTGCGGAAATACCGACCAGGCAACCATGAACGTGGCAAGACGCACCTGCGGATATATCGGTACTCAGTACTGGAACCAGGGCAGGACACAGGAAATAAAGGAAAGAGTTCTTCACCTTTGAAATCATGAATTACGCACTGATCAGAAAAAACGACATTGCCAACGGAACGGGAGTCCGAGTCTCACTGTTTGTCAGCGGATGCCGACACAGATGTGAGGGCTGCTTCAACGCCGAGGCGTGGAACTTTGAATACGGCAAGCCTTTTGGAGAAGCTGAAGAGGAAGAGATACTTGACGCATGCGATCATAACTATATAGAGGGACTTTCCCTGCTTGGCGGCGAGCCGTTCGAGCCGGAAAACCGCCCGGGACTGATACAGCTTTGCAGGCGGTTCAAAAAGCGGTTTCCTCAAAAAACGGTGTGGTGCTATACAGGATTTACACTCGAGACAGACCTGCTCTGCTCAAAGAAAACCGGCGAAGACGGAAAGCAGACACCCTCGCCTTATACCTCATCCGATACCTCATCCGATACCTCATCCGATGCCTCATCCGATACCTCACCCGATGCACCACCCGATGCCTCACCCGATGCACCATCCGATACCTCACCCGATGCCTCACCCGATGCACCACCCGATGCACTATCGGATACCCCGCCGGGCTGCGCGACCGGCGACAGCTGCCGTGAGCTGCTCTCCCTTATCGACGTATTGGTTGACGGAAAATTCATACAAGCCCTGAAAAGCCCCACGCTTTTGTTTCGCGGCTCATCGAATCAGCGAATAATTGATATAAAGGCAACGCTTTCAAGCGGTGTTACCACTCTGCTGCCGGGCAAATGGGAGCGCAGTATGGGAGCGGTCAGTATAGATGAAGGCTGAATGGGAAAAGAGAAGCACAGACAGATATGAAATATGTGATCGAAGATAAAAAATACAAATTCCGATTTGCGTTCGATACTGAAAACGGCGCGTATGTGCGTACAGGTATACTCGACGAAAACGGAAACGATACCGGAGCGGAGCCATTTATGGGTTCTTACCCGCACCTTATCGACGTTGGGATAATGGGACACTGCATACACGGCAAGACCGGGCTGTGCAGTCGCGCAGGCGTTGGGTGCTATCAGAGCGGAGCAACGGTGGAAAAGCCCAATATGTCCCTTGAAGACTTTCGTTCAATAGCGGAGCAATCCCTCGGAAAATGCAATCAATTCGCCCTCGGCGGCAGGGGAGACCCTGATCAGCACGAGCATTTTGAGGATATACTGAAGCTTTGCAGGGCTAATCTCATTGTCCCCAGCTTTACCACCTCCGGATACGGAATGAGCCGGGATATTGCCGACATATGCAGAAAATACTGCGGAGCAGTAGCGGTAAGCTGGTATAGAAGCGAATACACCCTTCGCGCAATCGAAACACTTATGCGTGCGGGAGTGAGAACGAATATCCATTACGTACTCGGGCGCAACAGTATAGATGAGGCGATACAAAGGCTGGAGGAGAACAGCTTTCCCGAGGGAGTAAATGCGGTCATATTTCTGCTTCATAAGCCGGTTGGGCAAGGGAATGCTTCAAACTGTCTTTCGAACGGCGATCCGAGAGTCGGTAGATTATTCAAGCTTATGACGGAGTCTCATCCCTTCAGGCTTGGCATGGACAGCTGCAGTGTTCCCGCGGCAATCTCCCTCTGTCCCGACATAATGCCGGAAACACTTGACACCTGCGAGGGTGGAAGATTCAGCTGCTATATTGATTCGAATATGGTAGCGGTACCGTGTAGCTTTGACCAGGGAAAAAGGTATGCCGTATCCCTGCGGGAGCATAGCGTAGAGGAGGCGTGGAACAGTCCGCAGTTTGAGGCGTTTCGTGATATTATGCGCTCTGCCTGCCCCAATTGCTCAAAGCGAGAGCTTTGCCTCGGAGGCTGTCCGCTTTTACCGGAGATAGTGCTTTGCGAGAATAAAGCCCAAAATTAAAGTTAGTATACATATTTGAAGAAGAAATCTTGAAAGGAACACAAAGGCATGAAAATTCGCAGCGGTTTCGTAACCAATTCCAGCAGCAGCTCATTTATCTTTTACGTCAAGATAAAGAAAAAGAATTCCGAGACGGTCAAGGTTGAATGCGACGGCATATTCGGCTCTCACATATTCGTCAGCCCCAAGGAGCTTGCCATGGCAAAGACGGTGGATCAGCTTATCGAGATGGTAAAGGAAAACGCATTTTCCGATTCCACAAAGGAATATCCTATCATAAATCTCTCGGATCTCGACCGATTCAAGGAGATACGGAGCATGGATGAGATCGCTTCCGTTACCGTAGGCGGTCTGGAGTATATGTATAGATACGAGCAGTTCACGGAGTACACCTACGATCTTGCAACCGGTGAATATACGGGGGTAATATACGGAGACGATGTTCCGTCAGATGCCCGCAGAAACGGACTCCACTTCAAGGATGCGGATAACGTTACGCTTGTGCAATCAGAGCTTAACACGCCGCCCGAGGACTGAATAACCTTTACAATAAAATAAGAATAACCTTTACAATAGAATAATCTGCTTTCCCCATAGAGCAAGGAAACCGCTTGATATACGGTTCGGAAAAACTAAAGCCTGTTCAGCAGCGCAGTATAGCAGAGCAGAGCAGCTTTTTCCCGGGCTCGTATATCCGGCGGTTTTTTAGTGAAAGCCAAAAAAAGAATGAGGGCAAAAAGCGGCGAACGGTATATCAAGAAACAAGGACCGAAAAAAGGCTACACAAAAAACAAACGGAAAAACCAACAGAAAAAATAAAGAAAAAACAATTGACAAATCCCATATTTTGTGATATAATGCTCTACGAAATACGGAGGCGTAGCTCAGCTGGTCAGAGCGTTCGGTTCACATCCGAGAGGTCATGGGTTCGAGCCCCCTCGTCTCCACCAGAAAAAAGCACACATTTGTCTACCGGACAAATGTGTGCTTTTTTCAACTAAATCCGTCCTTACGGACGGGATAAATCCCACTAACGTGGGATGAAATCGCTTCGCGATGAAATCCCGCTTCGCGGGGAGA
>JAFVTO010000114.1 GCA_017503165.1 Clostridia bacterium
AAAAACTGACCAAGCGAGGCTTAGTCAGTCTTTCCGATTACTACCTAAAGGTAACACGTATTTAATTTTGAATTGAACCGCCGTATGCCGAACGGCACGTACGGTGGTGTGAGAGGTGGATTGGTTTCTACCTACTCGATTGTATTGGTTGTCGTGATCAGTTTGTGATAACGGATATGAAGAGATGCTCTTCCCTTGGGGGAAGGGAGGTGAAAGCCGACGGCGGGGAATAAAACGCTATCTCACCCGCTGCTTCCTCGCAAAAATCAGGTTTGCGACAGATACATTACAAGCTCGTGGGGAAGGTATTTCGCTATGAAGCGGTAGAACTTGAAGAACGCGCGGGGAGTATAGACGCCCTTACCTTGCGCGGCTCGCTTCAGAGATCTCTCCGCTACTTTGTGGGGATCGCAATACGGAAGTGTATCGAAGGTCTTTGACGAGCCCTTTTCTATACCTGCCAATGCCAGGAATTCTGTTCTCATCGGTCCGGGACAGGCGGCAAGCACGTTGATGCCCTTGTCCTTGAGCTCAAATCTGAGTGAGCGGGAGAAGCTGAGAACGTAAGCCTTGGTGGAGCAGTAGACCGTCATTCGGGGATTGGGGGCGAAGGCGGCGATAGAGCATACGTTCACAACGAAGCAGCCCCTCTGCATATACGGAAGGGATATAGTAGTGATGGCAGTCAACGCCTTGTTGTTGAGGTCCACCATCCTTATCTGCTCCTCATACGGCATGTCAGCCAGCTTTCCCAGCTTTCCAAAGCCAGCATTGTTTACCAAAATACGAATGACCGGAGAGCTCGCCCTTAAAAGCCGGCTGTATTCCTCAAAGCTGCGCTCGTTTGTCAGATCAAGGCAGACGGGTACTATTTTTTTATCGGGATATTGCTCCTTTACGGCTTCAAGCCGCTCGGCTCTTCTTGCTATCAGCCAATATTCGTCCAGATCGGGATATTGAGCGATAACTTCCTTTACATATTCGTAGCCCAAGCCTGCGGAGGCTCCTGTTATGACCGCTATATTCATAATATATGTTCTTTCCTTTCAAGTTTGAATTGCCTGGCTTTTATCACCTGTCGATTATATTATACAACGTATTTTCGGATTTGTCGAGTACCTTTGAGAAATTTACGGAAATATTATAAAAATAAAGGCTCAGTTGCGCCAAGAAATACTTGACTTTTGACTTGGATTGGGGTATCATATATGTGGGGAAGTTTACTCACCCCTAAGGTAGAATAGTGTGAAAGATACCGCTCGGCAGAAAAAATAAATAGCAGATGCTTTCAAAGTCCACGAAAAAGGAGAGTGTTGATATGGCGGAATGGATATGGTTTCCCGGTGAATATGAGATGTTCCACAGCATACAGCTTCATGGGCGCAGACAGGAGTTCGGCGCAGATTACCCCTGCTTCTGGTTGTTGCCGGCGGTTTATCCCAATATAGAGCTTCATAAAACGGTGAATTGCAAAAAGGACGGAGAATTCACCTTTTACGCCAACGGCTGCGGCTACGTTATCGTGGACGGTGTCCGTTATCCGGAAAAAACAGCGGTGAGATATTCTGCGGGAAAGCATGATATAAAGCTCCTGGTGCTTAATCAGAGAGGACTTCCGGCGGCTTATGTGCAGGGAGAAGAGGTGTTTTCCGACGGCAGCTGGACTGCGGCGTATCCTTATACGGCGGAAAGATTTCCCGTCGGGCACTCGGCGGCATATACCCGTGCCGACGATAATGTTGAGGTATTTCCCTTTGAATACGAGCGCAGGCTTCCCGTGTCGGTGGAAAAAAGAAGGAACGGAACGCTCTACGATTTCGGGCGCGAGACCTTCGGAAAGCTGGTGCTGGAGGGCGTTTCGGCTCCGGTTGACGTAATATACGGCGAAAGCGAGGAGGAGGCGACCGATCCGCGCTGTGCTGTTCTGCGCGAGCTTGGCGTGGACAGTGATCGGGAATTGGTGAGTCGGGCGTTCAGGTATATTTTTGTGACGGGGGAGGCTCAGCCCGAATCGGTATATATGCTGTATGAATACGTACCGCTTGAAATGAGAGCCGATTTCGAGTGCGACGATCCATTGGTCAAGCAGATATTCGATCTCAGTGCATATACATTTCATCTTAATTCCAGAGAGTTTTTCCTGGACGGCATAAAGAGAGACCGGTGGGTGTGGTCGGGGGATGCTTACCAGTCCTACATGGTCAACCGCTATCTTTTTGCCGATGACGACATAACCAAAAGAACCGTAACGGCGCTTGTCGGCAAGCCGCCATACGTTCAGCACATAAACGCGATCAACGACTATTCCTTTTATCAGATGATAGGCGTCTGGGAGTACTGGTTTGCCTCCGGCGACCTTGATTTCGTCAAGTTTATTTATCCCAGGCTTTACGAGCTGTATAAGTTCTGCGTATCCCGTTTGGACGAAAACGGATTTGTGGTCTATATGCCCGGCGACTGGATATTCATTGACTGGGCAGACCTGGACAAGCAGGGACCTATGTGCGCCGAGCAGATACTTCTCTGGAGAGCTACTGTCTGCATGAAGGAGCTGGCGGCTATATGCGGAGCTGGGTGCGAATGCGCCGTTGATACCGACGAGCTGAGGAAAAAGATATACGAAAAATACTATCGCCCCGATCGAGGTGGCTTTGTGGACGGCTATGAGTCCGGCAAGGAGCTGATGAACCGTCAGCAAAACGTGTTTGCGGTGCTGTACGGTCTTGTGACCGAGGAGGAGGCAGAGCGCATTTATGAGTGCGTGCTGAGCAATCCCGAGATCCCTCCCATAAAGACACCGTATTTTGAATTGTACGAGCTTATGGCGATCTGCAAGCTGGGACACGTTGAAAGCGTTCAGCATATGCTTACGGAATATTGGGGCGGAATGCTGAGGTTGGGCGCGACCTCTGTGTGGGAGCAGTTTGATCCCACCGTCAGCGGCGCGGAGCATTACGAGATGTACGGCAAGGCTTACGGAAAATCTCTGTGCCACGCATGGGGCGCCGGTCCGATACTGGTGCTCGGCAGATATATAGCCGGAGTGGAGGCGACCGATGTTGGCTACAGCAGCTTCAAGGTAAGCCCAAAGCCGGGTGTATACAAAAGCTTCCGGGCGCGGGTTCCGTTAAGAAACGGTGCGGAGGTAAGGATAGAGTACACGGGGGATGAATTCCTGGTTTGCGCTACCGCAGATGGAGGAAGCTTTGAATACGGCGGAGATACCGTTAAATTAGAAAAGGATAAGGAGTACCGCATAAGGGCGTAAGTCCCGATGCGTAGGAAAGGCGAATAGATGGAAAACACGAGGGTATTGAAAAAATATGAGGATCCGAAGCTTTGCGGAGAGGGAGTGCTTCCGCAAAGAGCCTATTACGTACCGTACCACTCCCGCGAGGCGGCGTTGTCCGCAAAGCTCTCCGGGCGCGGGGCAGACAGTAAGGCATATATATCCCTTAACGGTAAGTGGAGCTTCGGATACGTTGAGAGCGAGCTGGAGCTGCCGGAGGAGCTTGGTGAGATACTGACTGATACGGTGGAGGTGCCGTCCTGCTGGCAGAGTCCGTCGGGCAAGGCATACGGTAAATGTCAGTACACAAATATAAATTATCCGTTCCCCTTCGATCCTCCTCACGTTCCCTTGAAAAACCCGGTGGGGGTATATCGCAGAACCGTCGAGATTCCCTTTGAGGACGAGCAGAGCGTGTATATGGTCTTTGAGGGAGTAAGCTCTTATTTCGAGGTTTACGTCAACGGAGGATACGTGGGTTGCTCAAAGGGCTCTCATCTGCAGAGTGAATTTGAGATCACGGAGCATGCTGTGAGCGGAGATAACGAGATCACGGTCAAGGTATATAAATGGTGCGACGGCTCCTATCTTGAGGATCAGGACTGCTTCAGATTCAGCGGTATATTCAGAGATGTTTATCTGCTGGTCCGCCCGAAAAATCATATAACCGACTTCTTTATTCATACCACCGAGGACGGATGGGTGAAGGTGGATTGCAGCTTCAGCGTGGAGCGCACCCCTGTTATAGTTACGGTTATCTCTCCCGATGGAAGACAATACAGTGGAAACGATGTTCTGATCTCCGATCCTGTATTCTGGAATGCCGAAACGCCAAGCCTTTATACCCTGCTTCTGCTTTGTCAGGGAGAGTGGATAGTCAAGCGGTTCGGATTCTGCTTCCCTTCGGTTAATGGGGAAAGAGCTCTTTGCATAAACGGCTCCCCGGTAAAGCTGAAGGGAGTGAACCGTCACGATTCCCACCCGGAAAAGGGATACGCGGTTTCATTTGAGGATATGGAAAGGGATGTTCTTCTCATGAAGAAGAATAATATAAACTGCGTTCGTACCTCTCATTATCCCAACCATCCTGTATTCGCGGAGATTTGCGACCTTTACGGGCTTTACGTTATAGACGAGTGTGATCTGGAGACCCACGGAGCCGGACCGGCATTCGGCTACAGCAAGGCTTCGACCGATGCGTTTTCAGGCAACCCGGAATGGAAGGACGCCTACGTCAACCGAATGACCAGAATGGTGGAGAGAGATAAAAACAGTCCTTCCGTTATTATGTGGTCTTTGGGAAATGAAAGCTTTTTCGGGGATAATCATATTGCTATGGCAAGATACGCAAAGGAGCGGGATCCGTCCAGACTGGTCCACTATGAGGGAACCTCCTGGAAGATAGGCGAGGGTAACGTTCATCCCTGCGTTGACATCGTAAGCTATATGTATACCGGACTTGCGGATCTTGAGAACAGAGCGAAGCGCACGGACGATCCCAGGCCGATATTGCTTTGTGAATACGCCCACGCCATGGGCGTCGGCCCCGGCTCACTTGAGGATTACTGGCAGCTTTTCTACAAGTATCCCCGATTGGCAGGCGGATGCGTTTGGGAATGGTGCGATCATACCGCGTACGTGGACGGAAACGCCCTTTACGGCGGAGATTACGGCGATTTCCCCAATGACGGAAATTTCTGCGTTGACGGTCTGAATTACCCCAACCGCGCGCCACACACCGGACTTCATACTCTGAGGCAGGCTCTCCGTCCTATACGGATAACCGCGATAGATGCGATGAAGGGGCATATCCGTGTGACAAATATGCTGAATTTTGATAACATCAAGAGCTTTCCGGTGCGCTGGAGGATAGTTAGCGGAGATAAAGAGTACAGCGGCGGAATGGTGGTATTTGACGTGGCTCCCGGAAAGAGCCGTCAGTATCTGCTGAAAAGTGATTTCAGCTCCCTTCTGCCACAGAAGGTGCGCTATCAGGCGTATCTGTGCTTTGAGATCAAGACTTCTCACCGTACATTCGGGCAGGAGGAGACGGTTCTCGGATACGAGCAGTTCCCGCTGAGCATACCGATAGAGGTGAAGGAGAGTGAGGATCCCTGTCCTGCTGCAATGGACGTTGAAGGGGGAAGGCTTTCGGTAAGATCAAACGGTACGCTTTACAGCTTTGATCTTGCAAGCGGTATGCTTTGCTCTCTTGAAAGGTCAAATCATCAGCAGCTTGCTGCGCCCTGCCGCCTTACCTGCTGGCGCGCCCCTATAGATAACGATATGTATGTAAGAAAGCAGTGGGAAGCGGAATTTCTGCACCGCGCATATTTTTCTCCTTCGGATTATGAATATACGGCTGATGAGTCAGGGGCGGTGATCTACCGCGTTCGTGGTAACTTCGGAGCAGCTGCAAGACTGCCGCTTTACCGTGTTGAGATAACCTACCGCATAAACGGTGATGGGCTTAAAACACAGATAAGCGCAGAGGCGGCAAACCCGAAGGACGGTCATCCTCTTTACGGCATGAATGTGGGCAAGCCCTTGCATCTTCCCAGATTTGCCATGGAGATGCCGCTTGTAAAGGCTTATGAGGGGCTGAAGTATTTCGGAAGAGGACCGTATGAGTGCTATGTGGATATGAAGGAGCAAAGCTATATCGGAATGTTCTCGTCAAGCGTCAAGGCACAGTATGAGCCATATATCCGTCCTCAGGAGTGCGGAAACCATACGGACTGCGTCTTTGTGGAGCTGGATAGCGGAGAGAACGTGCTGAGAGTGGAAGCAGTCGGCGGAGTGTTTGAGTTTTCCGCCCTTCATTATTCGATGGAGCAGCTGACCGAAACTGCTCACCGTCATGAGCTGAAGGAGGATAACAGCACGCGACTTCTGGTGAATTACCGCGTCGGAGGTGTGGGCTCTAACTCCTGCGGTCCTGTGCTTATTGAAAAATATCAGCTTAAGGAAGAGAAGTTTGAATATGCTTTTATCGTAAAGCTGTATTGACGGTATTTGCTGTATTGACATTATAATCGGATTAATGACCACGATGACCGAAAAGCCTTTCGCGCCGGCTTGCGCGGGAGGCTTTTAAAGGCAGAAAGGGGAGGTGAGCCGCTTGTCAGGAGATGAATTCGAAGAGCCCTCAGTTGACGATGAAGCAGTCAGCGAGGATAGCTTTGAAAAATTCGGAGATACCGTGCGCGAGGCATTGCTTACGGGGGAGCCGAAAAATCAGTGCTGTCGCAATTCGCTCAGTTGCGGCATCAGACTTTTTGCAAAAAAGAGAAAAAATGCCTACTCCGAGGAGATCGGAGAGCTATGCCGACGCCTTGAAAAGATTCATCAGAAGAAGAAAAAAAGCCTGGTTGACAGCTTTGGCGCAGTGAGCGGCTTTGCCCTCGGTCAGACCGAGGATGGCGGAAAATTTCTTGACATAAGCGGAGGCGGATGCGCGGAATGCTTTGCTCAGCTCCTTCGCGGATGCTATCTTTCGGCGGGGCGGATGGGTAATCCTCTGAAAAGCCTTTATATGGAGCTTAGTATGCCAAATGCAGATGTGGCTGATCTTATGACCGAGCTGCTGACAGAGCGGGGGATCCCGCCCAAGCGCACGGTGAGACGGTCGGAGCAGCTTCTGTACTATAAGCGCACCGAGGCGGTGGGAGATGTTCTTAACTACATGGGAGCGTCAAAGGCTTATTTCAGACTTATTAATGCCATGATCATAAAGGAATATAAGATAAACAGCAACAGACGCACAAATTGCGATACATCTAACATCAATAAAACGGTCAATGCTTCAGCTCGCCAGGTAGCCGCCATAAATGCCATATCCGAGGCGGGAATGATGGCAATGCTGTCGCGGGGGATACGGGAAACTGCGCTGCTGAGACTTGAAAACCCGGAGGTCACCCTGGAGGAGCTTATAGCTCTCCATCCCTACCGCATAACCAAGTCGGGGGTTAATCACCGTCTGCAAAAGGCGGTATCCTTTGCCGAGCTTAACGGCCTTATGCCGGGAAAAACGCGGTGAAAGATCAAAAAACGCGGTAAAAACCCGAAAATCAGAAAAATGAAAGGAAAAGCTATGTCCGGATTCGTTCACCTACACCTTCATACCGAATACAGTATGCTTGACGGCGCCTGCAGGATAAAGGATATTCCTGCGGCGGTGAAGGCTGCCGGACATACTTCGGTAGCTATCACCGATCACGGAGTTATGTACGGAGCGGTGCGTTTTTACAACGCTTGCCGCGCGGAAGGGATAAAGCCGATAATCGGATGCGAGGTGTATCTCTCTCCCCGCTCTCGCTTTGACAAGAGCTATGCGGAGGATTCGGATTTCACCCATCTTGTTCTGCTTTGCGAAAACGAGGTGGGCTACCGCAATCTTATAAAGCTGGTTTCCCTGGGATTTACCGAGGGATTTTATATAAAGCCCAGAATTGACGTGGAGCTTCTCAGACAGTACCATGAGGGCTTGATCGCTCTGTCCGGATGCCTGAGCGGAAGAATACCGAGGCTTATTGCCAACGCCGACATGGCGGAGGCTATGCGAACGGCTGTGGAGCTGGACGGAATATTCGGCAGGGGCAACTTCTATCTTGAGGTACAGGATCACGGTATAGCTCTCCAGAAGCAGGTGAATATGGGGCTATACTCTCTCTCTGAGCGGACGGGGATCCCGTTGGTCGCCACCAATGACGTTCACTATCTGCGGAAGGGAGACGCCGATACGCAGACGGTCATGATGTGTATCCAGACCAACTCCAAGCTGGGAGACGGCTCTCCCGTCGGATTTGAAACCAACGAGTTTTACTATAAGAGCACCGAGGAGATGGAGAAGCTGTTCTCCATGCATCCAGAAGCCGTACAGAACACGGTAAGGATCGCGGACAGGTGCAATTTTGATTTCGTATTCGGTAAATACGTTCTGCCCGCGTTTACTCCGGAGGACGGCTCTGACCCCAAGGAATATCTCAGACGGCTTACCTACCTGGGGCTGGAGCGCCGGGTGAAAAACGGGGATATAGTATTTACCGAGGAGCTGACGGAGCAGACCTACCGCCGGCGGATAGAATACGAGCTTTCGGTGATCATCGGAATGGGCTACGCGGAATACTATCTGATAGTTTCGGATTTCGTGGGATTTGCCAAAAAAGAGGGGATACCCGTTGGACCGGGAAGAGGCTCGGGCGCGGGAAGTTTGGTGGCTTATCTCGTAAATATAACCGACGTGGATTCGCTGAAATACGGACTGCTCTTTGAGCGCTTTTTGAACCCGGAGCGAGTCAGTATGCCCGACTTTGATATAGATTTCTGCTATATACGGCGGGGCGAGGTCATACGCTACGTTTCCGAAAGATACGGCTATGACCGCGTGTCGCAGATAATAGCCTTCGGTACTCTTGCCGCCAACGCCGCTGTCAGAGATGTGGGACGGGCTATGGGTATGTCTTATGCCGACGTTGATGCTGTGGCTAAGGCAATACCGCGCCAGCCGGGTATTACGCTGGCCGATGCGGAAAGCAAGGGACAGCTGAAGGATATGATAAGCGTTTCCCCAGAGATCGGCAGACTGATCTCTACCGCCAAGGCGTTGGAGGGAATGCCTCACCATGCATCCACACACGCGGCAGGCGTGGTGATAAGTGACAGACCGGTTTCGGATTACGTCCCTCTGGCGGTCAATAAGAATATTCCGATAACTCAGTACGATATGGATACGGTTGCGTCGCTTGGCTTGCTTAAATTTGATTTTCTTGGTCTGCGGTATCTTACCGTAATACACGATACCGTTTCTCAGATAAAGGAGCGGGAGCCCGACTTTGTGCTTGAAAAGATAGATGTCCGCGACGCCGCCACCTTCAAAATGCTTTCAGAGGGAAGGACTGAGGGAGTATTTCAGCTTGAATCCTCCGGAATGCAATCCATGCTTTCCGAATTCCGTCCGGAAACGGTAGAGGATATAATGATGGTAAACGCCCTTTACCGTCCCGGTCCCATGGATGCGATCCCTAAGGTTATAGCAAACCGACGGGGAAAAAGGGTGAGCTATGAGATAGCGGAGCTGGCGGAGATACTTGACTCCACCTACGGTTGCGTGGTCTATCAGGAACAGGTCATGCAGATATTCCGTAAGCTGGCGGGCTACTCCCTGGGAAAGGCTGATATAGTACGAAGGGCTATCTCCAAGAAAAAGCCGGAGGTCATTCAGGCTCAGAGAGAGGATTTTCTGAACGGCTGCTGTGAAAACGGTATCGACCGCGGAGCGGCTGACAGACTGTTTGACGAGATAGTGAGCTTTGCAGGATATGCATTCAACAAGAGCCACGCCGCGGCTTACGCCATTCTCTCATATCGCACGGCTTATCTTAAATGTCATTATCCCGCTCAGTATTTTGCTGCGCTGATGACCAGTGAATTCGGCAATCACGCCAAGCTTGCCAGATACACCGGCGATGCGGCGCGACTGGGTATATCTCTGCTCTCACCATCAATAAACGAGAGCATGACAAATTTCCACGTGGATTCAAGCGGAAAAAACATAAGATACGGCCTGCTTGCGCTGAAAAATGTGGGACAGAACTTTATAGAGAAGCTGATTGCAGAACGTGGGCGCAAGGGAGCATTTGTTTCATATCCGGATTTTGTTAACCGTATGTACGGCTCGGATATGAATAAGCGTCAGATAGAGGCAATGATAAAAGCAGGTGCCTTTGACGGTCTGGGAGTGAACCGCGCTCAGCTTCTGGTGTGCTATGAGGATCTTATTGACCGTGTGGCGGACAGGCAAAGAGGGAACGTGGACGGTCAGATCAACCTTTTTGCTCAGATCGGCAGGACTGCAGACGACGATTACGCATATCCGGACCTTCCGGAGCTTGAGCTTCGCGATCTGCTCAGGTTGGAGAAGGAGGCTTCGGGAATGTATTTCTCGGGCCATCTTACAGACGAGTATTCAAGCAACGCCGAGGATATAGGCGCGGTGTCCATAGCGGATATTGTCGCCGCCTTTGACGGGGAAAGTGACAGTCCCGCCTTTGCGGAAAAGCAGCTTGTGGCGGTGGTAGGGCTTATTGCGGCACGCACGGTAAAACGCACGAAAAACGGTGACAGCATGGCATTTATCACTCTGGAGGACAAGTACGGAGAGATCGAATGCGTGGTGTTTCCCAAGATATATGAGGAATTTTCCGCTATGCTGAACGCGGATGAGATCGTGGGACTGTGCGGAGAGATAACGGTGCGAGAGGATGAGCCCCCAAAGCTTATTGCCAGGGCAGTAGCGCCACTGAGACCTAACGGCAGATATACCCACCGACCGTCCCCGTTTGCTCAGATTATGGAGAGAGGCGCTGTGGCAAAAAGCAGAAACGTGGGCTCGGCGCGGCAATTCCACGGAGAACGTCAGGATTATGCTAAAGGCTCTGCCGACACCGCGCGCCCTGTGGCGGGTGGAAACGGTGGAAGCACTAAGGGAAACGGAGGCGTTTCTGCAAATAATGGAGCAAATAACGGAGCTTCGGTAAATAACGGAGCTTCGGTAAATAACGGAGCTTCGGCAAATAACGGAGCTTCGGCAAATAATGTCTTGCCAATCCGGTCCGGCGAAAGCGCCGCGACTGCAAGGTCAAACGTGCCGACAGAGGTGGCTCGCCCGACCTACAAGCCCTCGGTATACGATTTTCGGACTGCGTATTCAAAGCTTTACCTGAGAGTGGACGTAAGGGAAAGCGATAAGCTGAAAAGGGTAGAGGCACTGCTGACTGTTTTTGCCGCTGAGACGGGTATGGCGCGGGCTCAGGTGATATTCTACGACGTAGCTGATGGAAAATATACTCCGCGTCCGGATCTTGATTGCGCTCCGTTAGCCTACGTTGCAGAGGAGTTGACCGCAATTCTCGGCGCGGAAAACGTGGTTTCAAGATAGTCTTACTCCTTTATGCGAGCTGTTTCTTGCGTCGGTGTTGCGTAAGTGTTGCAGCAGAGGGTAATATTTTTTGCTCTTGCCGAATAGAATGCTTTTGGAAAAAGTAACGGAGCGCCGTATGCGCTTCCGAATTCGGGAAAGGCGGAAATATTCAAATGAAAAACAAGGCTTGGAGCTGCAGAGGGGCACTCTGCATGCTGATGATTGGGTTAATGCTTTGGGCAATGCCGTTTTCTATGGCTTTTGCCGCGGAATTCACGGCGGAGAGCGACGCCAGATCGCTCATACTTATTGAAGCGGAAACCGGAAGAGTGCTTTATGAAAAGGACGCTGACATTCCCCTTCCGCCTGCCTCCGTCACAAAGGTGATGACCATGCTGCTTACGATGGAGGCAATAGACGACGGGCGTATAAAGCTGGAGGATACTGTGACTGTAAGCGAATACGCGGCAAATATGGGCGGTTCTCAGGTGTATCTGGAGCC
The DNA here is from genome assembly GCA_017503165.1 of Clostridia bacterium. Taxonomy (GTDB): domain Bacteria; phylum Bacillota; class Clostridia; order Oscillospirales; family CAG-272; genus SIG673. Next base: position 11,713 of record JAFVTO010000114.1, read on the forward strand.
GGGTGAGCAGTTGAGCGTGCATGAAATGCTGAAATGCGTGGTGGTAAGCTCCGCAAACGATGCTGCCGTAGCACTGGCAGAGCATATCTCCGGAAGCGAGGAAAGCTTTGTTACCGAAATGAATAAGCGCGCCGCCGAGCTTGGAATGTCGCATACCGTGTTTGAAAATACCAACGGTCTGGATGATACGGCGCAAAACCACGTTACCAGCGCCAGGGATATTGCCATAATGAGCGCCGAGCTGATAAGTAAGCACCCCAAAATACTTGAGTATTCCTCTATCTGGATGGACAGTATCCGCGGAGGGGAGTTCGGTCTTACCAATACCAACCGTCTTATCAGATTCTACAATGGCGCAAACGGACTTAAAACCGGATCAACCTCCAAGGCGGGTTTTTGCATCAGCGCAAGCGCAAAGCGGGACGGAATGCAGCTTATCTGCGTAGTTATGGCAGCATCCACCCGGGATTCGAGAAATGAAATAGCCAAAAAACTATTTGATTTCGGTTTTGCAAATTATGCTTATGAGAGCTTCCCGATGCAGACTCTCGATGAAATGAAGGTGGTGGGCGGTGTTGACGAAACGGTACCCCTTGCATACGAAAGCTTTGATTTTGTCACGGATAAGGTAAATAAGGGGAAGACGGAGATAGTTTTTGAGCTCCCGGAGTGCGTGTCTGCTCCCATAGCTGAAGGACAGACGGTGGGAAAGGTGAAGTATGTGCTGGGGGACGAAACGGTGGGTGAATTTGACATCGTCGCCACAAGAGCGGTGAGGAGAGTCGGGTTTACCGATCAGTTGCTCAGATTGCTGGCGGAATTTTTGTACTGATTGTAAAATAATTCCTGTTTTTTCGGTGGAAATTTGAAATAATTTAAAAATCTATTGCAATTTGGAACTATTTATAGTAAAATATCTGTCGGTTCAAGACGTTTGAGGACAAATGACCGATATAAGATGAATGAACAATAATAAATGATCAATTTGATCGGAGGATAATAAAAATGGCGCTCAAACTCAACGAAAAATACCTGAACGGCTTTATAAACGATGAAGAGCTTGGTGCAATGAAGCCGGAGCTTGAAAAGGCAATAGCCACGGTCGTGAACCGCGACGGTGAGGGTAACGATTTCCTTGGTTGGGTAGATCTACCCGTAGACTACGACAAGGAAGAGTTTAATGCTATTGTAAAGGCTGCGGAGAAGATCAAAAATTCCTGCGATGTTTTCGTGGTTATCGGTATCGGAGGCTCATATCTCGGTGCTCGCGCGGCGATCGAGTTTATAAAAAGCCCTCTTTATAACAATATGAAGAAGGATACTCCCGACATTTATTTTGCGGGTAACGGTCTTTCGGGAACCGCTCTTGAGGAGCTGCTTGCTATCTGCGAGGGTAAGGATATCTGCGTAAACGTTATTTCCAAATCCGGTACTACCACTGAGCCTGCGATCGCTTTCCGTGTGTTCAGGGATCTGCTTGAAAAGAAGTATGGCGAAGAGGGCGCAAAGGAGCGCATCTTCGCTACCACCGACAAGGCTCGCGGAAGCCTTAAGACTCTCTCGGACGAAAAGGGCTATCAGACCTTTGTGGTTCCGGACGACGTGGGCGGTAGATATTCCGTGCTTACCGCTGTCGGACTTCTGCCTATTGCTGTCGCGGGCTGTGACATACAGGCGTTGATGGACGGTGCGGCAAAGGCAAGAGAGGAGCTTCTGGGTAAGGCGGACTGCGATTGCGCCAAGTATGCGCTTCTCCGCAACTATTTCCACAGAGGCGGTAAGGCTATTGAGATTCTGGCTTGCTACCACAGCTTTTTCACTATGACCAGCGAGTGGTGGAAGCAGCTTTACGGCGAGAGCGAGGGTAAGGATGGTAAGGGAATCTATCCCGCATCCGTTATCTTCTCCACCGACCTACACTCAATGGGACAGTTTATCCAGGCGGGAACCAGAAATCTTTTTGAAACGGTGGTCGACGTAAAGGATACCGGCTCATCAATAAAGGTTCCGGATGACGCGGCTAATCTGGACGGACTGAACTTTATTGCAGGCGAGAGCCTTGATAAGGTAAACCACTATGCATTCCAGGCGACCGCTCTCGCGCATAACGACGGCGGAGTTCCCAATATCGTTCTGGAGCTTGATGCAAAGGACGAGGCAAACTACGGATATCTTATCTACTTCTTTGAGCTTGCCTGCGCTATTTCCGGTTATATGCTGGGTGTAAACCCCTTCAATCAGCCCGGAGTTGAGGATTACAAGAAGAATATGTACGCCCTTCTCGGTAAGCCCGGAAACGAGGCTCGCCGCGCGGAGCTGCTGGCAAGACTTGCCGACTGATAGTGTTAAAAGCCCTGATTTCTACTGTGTGGGGACAGGATAACATATCAAAATATTTTCATTTGCCATGATATGGCGAACATATAATAGCTTCTCACAGAAGCGCTTGCGGCATACCTCTATGTGTGCTGTAAGCGCTTTTTGATTTTAAATAGCCTATCCATGTCGGGCATATTCTTGGCGAAATGCGACGAATTGCCGCGGCATTGAGCCTCTTGCTATTAAAGCAACGGAGAGTTTGGGGGTACATTTAACAAAAAGGTTAAATGTGCCCCGCATGTCACGCAAAAGCCATTGAGCCTCTTGCCATTAAAGCAACGGAGAGTTTGGGGATACATTTAACAAAAAGGTTAAATGTACTCCGCATGTCATGCAAAAGCAATTGTGCCTCTTGCTATTAAAGCAACGGAGAGTTTGGGGATACATTTAACAAAAAGGTTAAATGTGCCCCGCATGTCATGCAAAAGCCATTGAGCCTCTTGCCATTAAAGCAACGGAGAGTTTGGGAATACATTTAACAAAAAGGTTAAATGTACCCCGCATGTCACGCAAGAGCCATTGAGCCTCTTGCCATTAAAGCAACGGAGAGTTTGGGGATACATTTAACAAAAAGGTTAAATGTACC
>JAFVTO010000115.1 GCA_017503165.1 Clostridia bacterium
ATGCCACTCAAGGCCCTATCCTTAAGAATTTCATTATTTATGCGATCCCACTTGCCATAGGAAGTATAGTCCAGACATTGTTCAATGCGGCAGACATGATGGTTCTCGGCAATTTTGCCTCCAGTATTGCGGTAGCTTCAATAGGAGCTACCTCGATAATCATCTCCCTGCTGGTCAACACCTTTATCGGTCTCTCTGGCGGTACGCAGGTCGTGCTGGCTCGCTCGTTCGGTGAACAAAACAACTCAAAGATACAGAAAACGGTAACGACGTCGCTGATCATAGCGGTTGCGCTCGGCGCATTGATAACACTCGCAGGACTTATCTGCTCCGGCTGGTTCCTTAAGATCACCAATTGCCCTGCGGACTGCTTTGACGGAGCCTTGCTTTACATGAGAATATATTTTCTGTCCGTCCCCATGATACTTATTTATAACTACGGCTCTGCGATAATAAGAGTAAGCGGTGATACCCAAAGACCGCTTTATTACCTGATAGCCTCAGGAGCGCTGAACGTAGTTCTGAACTTTATCCTGTGTCTCATCCTTCCTCAGAAGATCGCCGCGGTTGCCATCGCCACAGTAGCCTCACAGCTGCTCGGAGCTTCATTGGTGCTTTTCAGGTTGTTCAAAACTGAAAACGCCTGTAAGCTGAATCTCAAAAAACTTTCCTTTGATTTCCATATATTCAAGAAAATAATGGCGATCGGAATTCCGTGCGCGTTGAACAGCTCTCTTTTCAGTATCTCGAATCTGCAAATACAGTCAGCGATAAACTCCTTCGGTTCCTCGGCTACTGCCGCAAACACTGCCGCCGCAAACGTAGAGGGCTGGGCAGGTAGCTTCACCAACGCAATAGCCTCTACGTGTCTTACCTTCGTAGGACAGAACCTGGGTGCAAGAAACAAGGATCGTATAAAACGCACCCTGTTTATCTCCGTATCTCTCGGATTCTCACTCGGTTTAGTCCTTGGATTGGGGCTTTATTCACTCGGAGCCCCGCTTCTGAGACTGTATGTTGCGGGGGATAGCCTGGCAGTAGAATACGGACTTATCAGGATGAGATTTATTCTTGCCTTCTATTTCATAGCCGGAATAAACGGAACACTCGGAAGCACTATGCAGGCGTTTGGATATTCCTTTATTTCAATGTTAAACTCCGTGTTTTCGGTATTGGTGCTGAGAGTGGTGTGGATGATATTTATATACCCCCATTTCCAAACTCTCGTATGTCTTTATTTCTGTTATACCGTTTCCTGGATGCTGATACTGACAGTAAACGTAATCCTTTCTCTTATGATAATACCGCGTAAGCTCAAGGACATACAGTCGGAAATAAACACACTCGCTATCATCAAAAGCTGAGCACCGCAGTAAGTCTTCAGTCTGTTAACTGCTTTCACTGTACCTTCCAATTTTAAATATTTTGAGCTCCCCCGGCTTCAAGCCGGCGGAGCTCGTTTTTTTATGTGATTTTTCAGCTACGATCAAACTGACCCCAAGGGGCTTTGAGTATGCAACACGGAAAATCAATCCCTCACCGCTACAAGTATCATATCGTTACTTATCCGTTCGATCTGTTCCCATTTTATGCAGTAATACTGTACCTTTTGGAATATGTTATGAGGCTTGGGAACAAAGATGTTACTGATCTTACCGCATAGAACGTCGATCTCGACGTCGCAAACGTATCCGAGCCGGCACCCGTTGCAGGTATTTATAACCTCCTTTTTTATAAGGTCACAAAACTTGACCGTGGGAAGCGAGCATTTTATCATAGCAGTATGCAGATGAGTCCTCCCGTACCCTCATTCACGATCTTTTCCAGAGTTTCGCCAAGCTTTTTGCGTGCATCGGCAGGCATATTATCCAGCTTTGTATGAAGCCCCTCTGTCATAAGCTCGTAAATGGTTTTTCCAAAAAGACGGGAGCTCCAGATTTTTGCCGGATCCTCATCAAACTCGCTCATCAGATACCGTATCAGATCCTCTGACTGCTGCTCAGTGCCTACTATGGGGTTAATCTCCGTTTCAATATCGGCTCTTATCATATGTACCGAGGGAGCTGCGGCGCGAAGACGTACCCCGTAGCTTCCGCTTTTACGGATTATCTGTGGCTCCTCAAGCTTCAGATCCTCAACTCCCGGCATAACGATTCCGTAGCCGTTAGCCTCCACCTCATCAAGAGCCCGACGTATCTTGTCGTATCTGACCTTTACCGCAGAAAGCTCCTTCATCTGGTTGATAAGCCCTTCCTCGTCCGTTATCTCAAAGCCGGTAAGCTCGCTTATCACTTTATAGTATATAGGCTCTGTAAGACGTATCTCAAGCTGTGCTATTCCGGTTCCGCAATCCATAGAGGTTATCATAGCATCTCTTATATAATCCCGGGTAAACAGCGCGTTGAATGCATCACCCAGCTCTCCCAGCTTACGCACCTGTGCGGCGCTCTGATATACCGAGTCTTCAAGCTGCTCCTTCAGCCAGTGGGAGCTGTCAAGCGCGGTGGTCCAGGATGGAAGCTCAACGTCTATACGGCGGATCGGAAATTCAAGCAGCAGAAGCTCCATAAGGTGCCGTATATCGTCAGCATTTATCTCCGGAACGCTCAGCAAGGCTACAGGCGCTCCGTATTTTCTTTCCAGCTCGACCGCCAATCTCTGCGCCTCTTCAGTTTCCGGACGGGCGGAATTAAGCAGTATAGCAAAGGGCTTTCCGAGAGCGCGAAGCTCCTCCGCCACCCTTTTTTCAGCATCCTCATATGCCGAGCGGCGAATCTCGCCTATAGTTCCGTCCGTAGTAACCAGAATTCCCACGGTGGAATGCTCACTTATAACCTTTCGTGTTCCGATCTCCGCCGCCGTTTCAAAGGGCATCGCATTTTCCGACCATGGAGTCATGACCATGCGCGGACTTCCGTTTTCGATAGCTCCGATAGCATCCGGGACCATATATCCCACGCAATCACAAAGCTTCACCTTCATTTTCGCTCCGTCACCCAGTGCTATCTCCACTCCCCTATCCGGAACAAACTTTGGCTCGGTAGTCATAACTGTCTTTCCCGCCGAGCTCTGGGGCATCTCGTCCCTCGCCCTTTCTCTTTCATAGTCATCCGTTATATGGGGAAGAACGAGCTGCTCCATAAACCTTTTAATAAACGTTGATTTTCCGGTCCTTACCGGACCGACGACACCTACGTAGATCTCTCCGCCGGTCCGCCTTGCAATATCACTGTAAATGCTCCGTGTGCTCTCCATCGTAACCTCCGATTTTTTCATAAAGTTTTGCTTTCTCTCCATGTTTATGCAACAAACCTCGGGATTATAACAGCCGATAGAAAAAACAATTCTACTTATACGCAAAATGCACGGAAATCATTCAACACGGAATAGCTCTGAAACGGTAACAAATCTGTACCCCTGCTCAATAAGACGTGGAATTACTGCTCTTAACGCATTTGGGGTAGGGCTGTTTTTTGCAGAATTGTAATCATGACAAAGAATAACAGCGCCTGCCTTTACGTTGCGCATAATATTTCCGACTACCGTTTCAACAGGTGGAGATGCCCAATCCCTCGGATCCACCGTCCAGAGCACGGTGGTATATCCCATTTGGTTTGCGCATTCCACCACGGTCTTATTACAGCAGCCCTCGGGAGGTCTGAAAACCTTAGGAGGATACCCCACAGCCTTTTCTATCTCCTCCTCGGTTTTGGTCAGCTCCTTTTCAAGCGCTTCTCTGCTTATACTTTTCAGTGAAGCATGGGTATACGTGTGATTGCCGATCTCGTGTCCCTCTGCCGCAATGCGCTTTATCTGTTTGCCGTAAAGAGCCACGTTCTCTCCCACAGCAAAGAAGGTCGCCTTAACACCGTATTCCTTCAGTACATCCAGTATTTGCTCGGTATATCTCGGATGAGGACCAT
>JAFVTO010000116.1 GCA_017503165.1 Clostridia bacterium
CCCGCCCTGCTGGTCATCGGTCAGATGATAGACGCGCTGAACTCGGGAAAATACGATCTTGAGAGTACCGCTCTCATGATAACCCAGACAGGTGGCGGATGTCGCGCATCCAACTACATAAACCTGCTGCGTAAGGCACTGCACAAGGCGGGATACGAAAACATTCCCGTAATATCGCTAAATATTTCGGGACTTGAAAAGGATTGCAGCTTTAAGCTCACCCTTCCGATGATAGTCAAAATGGTGGCTACCCTATGCTACGGAGACCTTTTGATGCTTCTGCACAACCAGACCACCCCCTATGAGGTTAACAAGGGAGCATCGCAAAAGACCGTAGACAAGTGGGTAAAGCTTCTCTCCCGCCAGCTTATTGCCAATAAGGGTTGGACAAGAGGCGCAATGCGCAAAAATATGCGCGCTATCCTTGCCGAATACGCGGCAATAGAGCGAAATATCACCCAAAAGGTAAAGGTCGGTGTAGTCGGAGAGATCTACGTTAAATATACTGCGTTGGCAAACAACTGCCTGGAGGATTTCCTCAGATCCCAGGATTGCGAAATAAACGTTCCGGGAATATTGGGCTTCGGCTGTTTCAAGGTAGACAACCGAATAGAGGACATCAATCTATACGGCGGAAGCCCCATAAAGAAGGTAGTGTGCAAGACGCTGCTGGATATTCTGGAAAAGAACGAAGAAATGATGATCTCTTGCTTGGCGGAGTACCCGCAGTTCAACGCACCTTCGCCTTACCGCGAGCTCAAAAAGATGGTAGAGGGCGTTATAGGCTACGGCGCTAAAATGGGCGAGGGGTGGCTGCTCACCGCAGAAATGGTAGAGCTTATCCATAGCGGCTACGGAAACATCGTCTGCGCTCAGCCCTTCGGGTGTCTGCCAAACCATATTGTGGGCAAGGGTATGATACGCCGTCTCCGTCAGCTCTATCCAAAATCCAACATCGTGCCAATAGACTACGACCCCGGGGCTACCAGAGTAAACCAGGAAAACCGCATCAAGCTGATGCTGGCGGTTGCAAGAGAAAATCTTGACGCGGCAAATCCCGATAAATTCGAGGGAAACACCGAAAACAAAGCTAATACCGAAAAAAAAGAACCGGTAGAGGCGTAAGCCCTGCCGAAAAAAACGATATAAAAAAAAGGAGGGACTGCCGTGAGTATTAAAAAGCTACTGTATAGACTTTTTTGCACAGGGACAAGATTCTCTCTTTTTCAGGCTGTGATATGGTGCTTCTCCACCTTCAACGGACTGTTCTTCTATAAGCAGCTCCGCTCATCAGAGGCTGCGGACAGCGAGCCTGTGATATTCGCTTTTGCATTCTTTATAATGGCGCTGCTCACTCTGCTCAGCCCCCGCCCCAAAACACAGTGCATTTTATTCAGCCTGGGAGTTACGGCGCTGATGATGGGTTTCGCCCTGTACGGGATCGTGCTGCTGGGAATCAGAACAAAGGTTTTCCTCGCAATGCTTGCCGCCGAGTTGTTATTCGCGGCAATTGCCATGCTTTTGCTTATTTTCCTCCGCCCCAAAAAGAAAAAAGATGCGCAGTAGTGCTTCTTTAAATGTTGTTAAGAGAGCTGTATAACGATTGCAAAAATAATAAAAGCACTTGCCTGAAACGGATTTAATGTGCCCCCTGTCAAGTAGACAGGGGGCACATTATGAAACGGATTATGTCAACGCAAGTGCTTTTTGCTTTATTCACTTATACTGTCATATCAGCTGTGCCAGAATATAATTTGATACGTCAAAGCCTTCATCGGTAAAAGCATACCGCCCGTCGCTCATTCGGATGTGACCTGAACGTATAAAAGGCTTGATCCTCTTTTCGTATTCAGAGAAATCACCTCCGATGTCGCGCTCAAACTCCGCGGCAGATATTCCGTCCCTCAGACGCATGCGAAGCATTACGTATTCGCTTGCCCGCTCCTCGCCCTCTATCCTCAGGCTATCCAGGGAAAGAGTGCTCATATCCCGGCGATTTACCGCATCAATATACTCATCCACACTGCTTGGCGCCCGATACCGCACTCCATCAAGGTACGAATGTGCTGCAGCTCCGACACCCACGTACTCCCTCTGCCTCCAATATCTTAGGTTATGCTTGCACTCATATCCCTTCCTTGCGTAATTGGAGATCTCGTACCGCATATACCCTGCCTCCTCAAGAACGTACATCGCAAGGCGGTTCATCTCCTTTTCCTCATCCTCGGTGGGGAACGAATACCTTGCGCGACGGTCATACAGCGGAGTGTTCTCTTCAAGCTGCAGACCGTACACCGAAACGTGGGTGGGCGCAAGCGCTTTTACAAACTCAAGAGTATCCTTGAACGACACCCACGTCTGATCCGGGATACCGTACATTATATCAAGATTGAAATTATCAAATCCTGCACGATTCACCGCGTCAACTGCGTTTTCCACCTGCAGATTCGTATGCGTTCTTCCCAGCAATTTCAACTCGCTGCCGATCGCGCTCTGAACGCCTATGCTGATGCGGTTCACGCCCATTCCCCGAAGGGCATTGAGCTTATCTGTATCAAAAGTAGCAGGATTTGCTTCCACAGTAAATTCTGCGTCAGCCTCTATATTGAAGCTCCCTGAAAGCGCATCTGTAACTCTGCCAAGCTGCTCCGCTGACAGAATCGTAGGAGTTCCGCCGCCGATAAAAACCGTATCCACCGCCCTCTTTCCTACCCGCTCTCCCATCTGACCGATATGAGAGCAGACAGCGGAAACGTAAGCCTCCACCGTCTCAGCTCTTGCAGATGGCAGCGAATAAAAATCGCAGTACAAACATTTCGAGCGGCAAAACGGCACGTGTATATATACTCCAAGTTTATTATCCGAGCTCATACCCACACCAACCTTTTATGTGCTCCGACCGTCCGTTACGCGGCAAGTCTCCGCAATTAAACGCGCGAAGCTTATTCATCATCCAGCTTGAGAACTGCCATAAACGCCTCGGGAGTAACCTCGACCGATCCCAGACGGCGCATCTTCTTTTTACCCTCCTTCTGCTTTTCAAGCAGCTTCTTTTTTCGGGTAATATCTCCGCCGTAGCATTTGGCAAGAACGTCCTTTCTCATCGCCTTGACCGTTTCTCTCGCGATGACCTTGCCTCCGATAGCCGCCTGTATAGGTATCTCAAACAAAGCTCTGGGGATATTTTCCTTCAGCTTTTCAGCAATGCGACGCGCGCGTCCGTAGGCTTTTTCCTCATGAACGATAAATGAAAGAGCATCCACCATATCTCCGTTGAGCAAAAAATCCAGCTTAACCAGCTTGGACGGGTAGTATCCCAAAAGCTCGTAATCAAGAGAAGCATAGCCCTTACTGCGGCTCTTAAGAGCATCGAAGAAATCGTAAATTATCTCATTCAGAGGCAAACGGTAGTGAAGCTCGGCTCGCGTAGCCTCAAGATACTTCATATCATCGAAAATACCTCTGCGCTCCTGGCAAAGCTCCATTATACCGCCAACGTAATCCACAGGCGTAATAATGCTCGCCTTGACCAATGGCTCGAAGGCGGTCTTTATCTCCTGCTGAGAGGGATAGTTGGAGGGGTTGTCTATCATTACCTCTGAGCCGTCTGTCTTTTCTATTCTGTAGACAACGCTTGGCGCGGTAGTTATAATGTCAAGATTAAATTCCCGCTCCAGCCGCTCCTGGATTATCTCCATGTGGAGAAGTCCGAGAAATCCGCAACGAAAGCCAAATCCGAGAGCAATGGAAGTCTCGGGCTCAAAGCTAAGGGCGGCATCGTTGAGCTGAAGCTTGATCAGCGCATCCCGAAGATCGCCATATTTTGCTCCGTCCTCAGGGTAAATACCGGAGAAAACCATGGGATTTGCTTTCTTGAATCCCGGAAGCGGCTGCTCTGCTCCGTTTTCCGCTGTAGTAACGGTATCTCCCACCTGGGTATCTGACAGTGTCTTTATTGATGCGGTGAAATATCCAACCTCACCCGCCCAAAGCTCTCCTGTCCTTTGCAATCCGAAGGGCTGCATTACTCCGACCTCTACAACATCGAATTGAGAGCCGGTGCTCATAAGCCTTATTCGGTCACCAACCTTGAGCTTTCCGTCCATAATACGGACATTTACCACGACTCCAAGATAAGAATCGTAATATGAATCGAAAATAAGTGCCTTAAGCGGCGCGTTTTCATCTCCGTCGGGAGCAGGTATCTGCTCTACCACCGCGCAAAGAACGTCTGCTATATTCTGACCGGTTTTTGCCGAAACTGCAGGGCATCCCTCGGCTGGAATACCGATTATGTCCTCCACCTCGTTTCTCGCTCTTTCAACGTCCGAGGAAGGCAGATCTATTTTGTTTACCACCGGAATTATCTCCAACCCCGCATCAACCGCAAGATACGCGTTCGCAAGCGTCTGAGCCTCAACGCCCTGGGTGGAATCAACTATCAGAAGCGCTCCCTCGCACGCGTTCAGCGAGCGTGAGACCTCGTAATTAAAGTCAACGTGACCGGGTGTGTCGATAAGATTAAGCGTGTACTCCTCGCCGTCTGTGTGACGGTACAGCATTCGCACCGCACGCGCCTTGATGGTTATTCCGCGCTCTCGCTCCAGCTCCATGCTGTCAAGAAGCTGCTCCTCCATCTCGCGCTTTTCAACTGTGCTGGTCTGCTCCAGCAGCCTGTCTGCAAGTGTGGATTTGCCGTGGTCGATGTGCGCCACTATAGAAAAATTTCTAATGTGTTTCTGACGTTCTGTCATCTATCCGCTACCTTTCGGAATATCTGTTTTTTCTTTTTTTATTATACCACAATTCCATACATTTGTCAACACTCCTTTTGAGGGAGTACGGTCGCTTTTAAAGAAAAGCAGGGGTTGGCAAAGCCAACTTCGCAAAAACTTTTGGATATGGTATTATTGGGGCGGTTGATCTGTTCTTCCTCCCCAGTCGCGCCGCGTCCGCTCTGCCGCCTTTCCCCGAATTTCTCACGAAACTCGCGGTGGCAGAGCCGGTTTACGCAATAAAAAAGTTCGTCACGCCCCCTATTTGGCGTGACGGCTTTTTCATTGCTCTTGGCGAAGTAAAACCGCCGTCAAACTCCGACGGCGGTTTTACTCGCCTCGCGGCGCTGTTCTTTTTTATCGGTTAGATTCTCCCCTCTTACTGTAGCGAAAAGGATGTCTCATCTTCTGCAATGCGAAGCATTGTCATCCGATAGGTAGACTCAGATATCCGTCTTTTCGCCAAAGTGCAGTGCCTCGCCATTTCTGACACAAGCGCAATAAATGCCGTTTTCCGCATTTGCGCCCTGAGGGAGCAAGTGAGCGGGCAGCTTGATTTTCAGCTCTCCGTCGGCGCGTGCGGTCACCTTCACCGTCTTGACCGTACCGTTTTCCCAGGCGCAATCCACACTCATATTGCCTCTTGCCACCAGCCCGGTAAACTGACCGCTGCTCCATTCCTCCGGTATAGAAGGCAGAAGCTCGATATAACCCGACTGACTCTGCATAAGCATCTCGCAGACACCTGCTGTATAACCGAAGTTTCCATCTATCTGGAACGGAGGATGATAGCACCAGAGATTTGGCAGAACGTTGCGTTCTATAAAGGAATCAATAAGGTCGCGGCACTTTTTCGGTGTCTTGGTTCTGGCCCAAAGCAGCAATCTGTGCGCCACCGCCCAGCAGGTAGAGCGGTCACCTCTGTTAGTCAGAGTCACCTTCGCGCCCTCCAGCCATTCCGTGGTTTCAGAATTGATAACGGTAGCGGGATATAGCCCGACCAGGTGAGAAATATGTCTGTGGTGCGGATCTCCTATAGAGGAATAAGTAGTTTCCTCCCGATATTCCTTGACCTGCCCGTCATCACCGATAAGCACGGGATCGAGATGCGGAAGCATATCATTTATCCTATCAATAAATGGATCGCTTATACCGAGTATTTCTGCGGACTCTACGGTTCTCTTAAAATTCTCGTACACCATCTGCTGATCAAAAGCGCAGCCTACAGTCTGATAATGCTTACCCTCATGAACATTTTCGGGAGACGCGGATTCCTTTATAAGATATTTTCCGTCGATCTCCACCAAAGCCTTGGAGAAGAATACCGACATCTCGTAAAGCGCCGGATATCCGAACTCCCGAAGAAAAGCGGTATCCCGCGTATAATCGTAATAATCCCAGAATAGCAGTGAGGTAAAGGCTCCGGTTCCGGGTCCGGAATGACCTCCGCCGGAGAAGCCCGATATACTGTACGCCCACGCGCCTGTTCCGATGATCCAGCCATTGGTGCCATCCTCGGTATAGTTCATGGGATATTGGTCTTTTATATATCGGTCTGCGTGCCTTCTGGCTGAAGGCATATACGCCTTTGCGTAGTTGATATAAGGAATAAAGGTATCGGAAAGATTCGCGGGACCGGACGGCCAATAGTTCATCTGCACGTTTATATTATGCCAGTATCCGCAGGACCAGGGGGAGTCGCTATATGCGTTCCAGATTCCCTGCAGATGGGCAGGGAGTCGCGTTCTCGATGAGGAGATAAGCAGATATCTTCCGTATTGGAAGAGCAAAGTTTCAAGGTAAAGCGAGCGTTTACCCGAGCGGTGTTCCTCGATCAGCTTATCCGTATTGCCCCCCTCCCCGCCGCCTATATCCAATGTTACTCTTGCGTAAAGTGAGCGATAATCTGAAACGTGACGCTCTTTAAGCTCCCCGTAAGGCATTGCCAAGGCTTTTTCCACCGCCGAAACAACCGCCTCTTTATCCACAGTCAAGCCCTTCAGCTTATTCTGATGCTCAGGCTCATCAAAGACCTCGTGAGTCAGCCGATAATTTGTGGCACACGAGAAGATCACCTTCGCGCCGTCTGCGTTTTCCACCCTGATACCGTCACTGAGGGTGACC
>JAFVTO010000010.1 GCA_017503165.1 Clostridia bacterium
CGTGCCGCCTCAGATGAAATTAAATCCGCCCTATCTCTCCCCGCAAAGCGGGATTTCATCGCGTAGCGATTTCATCCACGATAGTGGATTTATTCCGACGAAGGCGGATTTAGTTGAAAAAAGCACACATTGTCTTGGTAGACAAATGTGTGCTTTTTTCTGGAGGCGCCACCCGGAATCGGACCGGGGATAGAGGTGTTGCAGACCTTTGCCTTACCGCTTGGCTATGGCGCCACATTTAGTTAAGATTGCTATAATAGTATAGCAGAATGTTTTGCTTTTGTCAATAGTTTTTTGAAAAAATATAAAAAATTTCGGATTACTGTGAAATCATAAAGCTATATCACGGTTGTCGACCGATTTTTCCTTGTGGAATTTGGCGAGGAAAACACAATCAGCCCCCTGAATTTTCAGCTTGTTTTTTATTTCACGAACCGATTTTTTCCTTGACAGACCAACTCTCACGTGGTATAATCATCCGTATAATTCCCGGTGCAAATCGGTGGTCGATCTGTGATATATTTCAGATGCTTTCACGTTGCTCCCCTTGCCTTTCGGCGCCCGGAGCCAACATAGTGAAGGAGGTTAGCATGAAATTTGATAAAAACACAAAAATTCTTATTGTAGGTCTGGGAGTAATAGGCGGCAGCTACGCTACGGCGCTAACCCGAGAGGGTTACCGTGTCAGCTGTATTACCAAAAATCCCGAGGATATACGCTATGCAATAGCCCGCGGAATGATCGAGCGAGGAACAAGCGAGGTAGATGCCGCCCTTATCGGTGAGTCTGAGCTGATCATATTCGCCCTCTATCCGACTGCTTTTACAGAGTGGATACGCGATTATCAGCATCTATTCTCTCCCGGAGCTCTTATAACCGATGTTACGGGTGTCAAATGCTCGGTGGTGAAGCCGGTGCAGGATATTCTCCGACCGGATGTGGAGTTTATATCGGCGCACCCGATGGCAGGTCGCGAGCGCAGCGGAGTTGAATTCTCAGATCCCGACGTTTTCCGCGGAGCAAACTACATCGTTACCCCTACCGAAAAGAATACGCCGGAAGCAATTGAGATATGCAAGGAGCTGGGACGTGCTCTGGGCTTTGCAAGAATAAGCGAACTTACTCCTGAGGCGCATGACGAAATGATAGCCTTCGTTTCCCAGCTGACTCACGTTATAGCGGTCACTCTTATGACTGCCAACGAAACTCCAAGCCTGGAGAAATACACCGGTGACTCCTTTCGGGATCTGACGAGGATAGCCAAGATCAACGATGCCATGTGGTCTGAATTGTTCCTGTCGAACAAGAATGCGCTGCTTGCCGAGATTGATCGGTTTACAAATGAGCTTACCCGCTTCCGCGATATGCTTGCCTGCGGTGATCGCGAGGGAATGCGAGCCGCCATGAGAAGATCGACCGAGAGGCGAAGCCTGTTTGATAAACCCGAGGCTTGAGCATATCGCGGAAGCTTAAGCTGATAATACTTGTGTGAAAGAAAAGCCGTACCCTTATCGGCGTTTATATGCCGGAGAACAAGTGCTTCATTAACTCCTCGACCGGGCGTTCATCCTTATAGAACTCATGGGTTCCGTCGAATGCAATAAAGCTGATCCAATCCAAACCCACATCCTTGCATAGATTCTTTATCTTTTCGTATGATCTTATGCCATGGCTTACGTCGAACAGCTCGTCCTTTGTTCCGATCTCGATGCACAGCCTTCGGGGATAGACCATGCAGGCGATCTCCGCATCGTCAAATTGCTCCGCGGAGCGGAACCACGTCCAATCGCTCCAAGGATATCTGTCTCTTTCGTTAAAAAAGGAGCAGGAGATGGCGGAACGTATTCTTGTGTCGAGAGCCGAGAAAAACAGTGTGTAGAAGCCACCGTAGGATAGACCTACCATACCGAAGCTCGATACGTTCTCCACGGCTTCAAAATAATCCAGTATTCTCGTAAGCCCGAAAAGCTCTACCGCGGTAATTGAGCTTCCAACTCTTTTCAGCCTTGCATCAATGCTTACTCTGCTTTGCGGAACACCGTATCTCTCCGGATGCCACAAAAGAAGCTGTGGGGCAAATGCGTGCACCCCGTGATCTATTACTCTTTGGAGCATCTGATTATAATTGCCGGTGCTGTCATATACTCCCGAGACCAGCTCAGGAGTACCGTTTCCGCCATGCTGAACCAAAACCAGGGGCTTCTTTTCATCGGTGCTCATGCGGAAATACAGCCCGGTCATCACAACTCCATCGAGAATTTCGAATTGCATACGGTACACCGTATATCCCTTTTCCTCCGAAAGCTTGGTCTTTTTAACCCCGGGCAGAGAGCTTACCTCGCAGTCAACCAAGGGCCAGCCTAACATTTTTTTGAAATCCTGTCTGTACCTGTCCTGCTCCGAAAAGATCCCTTTGGCATATTCCTCCCTTTTTTGAGCAGCCTCTGCTTGTCTTGCGCGGACCAGAGCTTCCAATCCGTTCATGTAGTCCTTCTTATATTGGGCTGAGTCTTCAATGCTTTCGCGATAACTTAACTTGCCGATCATAAAATTCTCCCTTCCTTCGTTCGGATCTGCGCGCCTAAAGGCGCAAAGAGCGACGTGAAAGTATCTACTGCTTAGCTTTTAGCCGCGCAACATCTTTCACGCTACTAACCTCCGATTAAATCTGATTGCGGGTATATCCTTTTATATCCGTATCTCGGTAACGGTAATATTATAGACGATTTTTTTAGCTTTGTCAAGTGAATGTGCGCCGTATAGAGATAATACGAGCAGAAAATCCCCCTGTCCGAGCAAAGCATCTTGCATCGTTGCTGTCCAACGGTTTAATTGAATCAACAGAAAAAAAGAGAGCATTTTGGCTGCAGTTTATTCAAATGCAGTTCTGAAATGCTCTCTTCTTTTTCTGTGTAAAGTATTGGGCTTAGCCCTGTCACTCTTTGAGCGCGGTGCCCGGTTAGCTCAAAGCTCTCTTGATGATCGTGGAAAGCTTATTTCCTGCCCAGACTCCGTGATACCTTTGGGAGCTGGTCCAGCTTCCTGTATCAAACGAGCCGGAGGTCGTTCCTCCCGAATATCCAACCACCTGCGCGGTGCCCTCGTACATATCCTCACCTATCTGCTCCCAGTCGTCACTGTTGGCGAACTTGGTGAAAACAATGGCGTAAACCGTGGGATAATCGTCATACGATAGCTCACCCAAGGCTGCCGTGGTCATATATAACGTCATTTCACAGCCGGCATAAGTGGTGCCGCCTACTGTATACGAGTCTCCCGTTGTCGTATCACCGTCCAGATTCTCTCTCTTTATAATACAGGTTACGTTGACCGGAACACCGTCAAGGTTGATGGACAGTACCTCGTCAAACAATTCGTCCAGCGTTTCCTTATCTTCGTCCGTCGCTCCTGCGGCGTTTCCGATGAATGATGCAGTCCAATCCCTCTCTCCGTCATAATTGTTGTCCATGGACTGTGTCAGTGCATTATATGAGCTTTCAACGTTCAGAACCTCTGCGAAATTGTCTGACGCAGTCTTTGTTATGTTCTCAACATCCTCCTCGGTTATATCCATGGTGAAATTGAACGTCATTTTGGGAGTGTACGTTACTGTGCTTCGCAGCTTGTGCGACAGCCTGACGTAAAACGTAAGAGCCTGATTTCCCTTGACGATACCGTTTGAGCTGCTCAGCGCCGTTGTGCAACTGGAATTCGTATATACTCCAACAGTCAGATTATCTATGTCATTGGCGCCGATGGTATTCTGATACGCATAATCTTTTGCCGTGGAATTATATACTGTGACTGATAATACGATATAGCTTCCTACACTCGACGTCTGTCCGTACGATTGATATGCCGCCAGCGAAATGCTTGCGTCCATGTACGGTCCGACGTAGATCGGGTCCTCGGTCAGTACGTTTGAGTTGCTGTTGCCGCCCGCTCTCGCAACAGCCATAATATATACCGGATACCTATGCTCGTATTCAACTGCTCCGTTTACGGTAAGAGTGTCGCTGACCTGCGCAAACCCTACGCCTAAAAAACAAGTCATGAAGGAAAGCAAGACACACGTCGCTATCATTTTCAATATTTTCTGCATTGTTGCTTTCCTCCCTCTTTGGTTTTTATCTGTTTTATCTGTCTTATTCTCAAATGCAGACCAACTATACCACAAATTTGTTAATAAATCAAGGCCCCTTCAATTTTATTTACGGCGGAGTTCAGTCGCTTTTAGGTACAGTCGCTTTTAGGTACGCCCGCTTTTTGAAGAAAAGCATGAGTTGGCAAAGCCAACTTCGCAAAAACTTTCGAATATGGTATTATTATGGAGGTTGATCTGTTCTCCCTCCCTCGTCGCGCCGCGTCCTCTCTGCCGCCTTTCCCCGAATTTCTCTCGAAACTCGCGGCGGCAGAGACGGTTTACGCAATAAAAAAAGTCCGTCGCCCGAAGGGCTTTTTTATTGCTCTTGGCGAAGTAAAACCGCCGTCAAACTCCGACGGCGGTTTCCCCTCGCCTCGCGGCGCTGTTCTTTTTTATTGTTTGGCTTCGCCTCTCCAACTGTATCCAAAGGGATGTCTCATCTTCTGCAATGCGAAGTATTGGGAGCTGTCGAGCGAATGCGTGACTAAAGGAGCCGGCGTAATCATTAAATTTGCTATTGCGTTGAACCCTTAATCTGATTTGAACTCTCGTCGGGGCTCCTGAGCGACGTTCCGCTTTGCTGAAGTTGATATTCGTCACGGACGAAGTCGGCGTTTGACTCCTTCAAATGTCGCTGTATAACCGGATAGTTTTAACGTATGCCCTCCCTTTTACGCCCCTTATGTCCGTTCGAGTATTCCGAAAAAGTCTTTATCAATGTTGAGCCTCCTGCGTACATGAGCAATATCCCGAAAGCCTTCCGCAGTAATCTGTTGCTTACACGGTGCGCAAGACTTACTCCCACAAGCGCGCCGATCGCCCCTGTAAGCGCAAATATCAAAGCCGCGCGCCACGCGATCCTGCGGGTTTTCAGATGCACCGCCATTGCGCTTACCGAGGCGCATAAGAAGAACAGCAGGTTGATTCCCTGCGCCAATCTTTGTTCCATGTCCGCAATCTCTGTGAGATATATTACCAGAAGTCCGCCGCCGCCCACTCCCATCGCGGCAAGCGCCGCCGCCAAAAAGCCTGCTATTACGTCAAAAATATACACTGTATTATCCCGCCGTCTCTCTTTTTTGCCTGTTTGCCGCGTCATTCTTATCTGAATGCGCCACACTCCCATCCGATGTTAACTGCCGAAGAACGCCCTGTATCCTGCCCACACTATGAGTACCGCAAACACTGTCTTTAATATCTTTGGAGTTATTACCGTCATAAGCCATGCGCCGAATACGCCTCCGAACAGCGCCGCGCTCAGATAAGGCGCCGCATCGGCTACGCTTGCTCCGCTGTTGCGGTAATAAATGTATGCGGATATTGCCGACATGGGCAGTATGCTGACCACGGCTGTTGTGAACCTATCCTTGGTATCCTGCTCCTCTCCCAGCAGTAATTCCATTCCGTATATCAGGAGGATACCGCCGCCGCTTCCGATAAACCCATTGACTGTGCCTGCCAAAGCGCCGAATAGCGCCGCTACTGCCGCAAAGCCACGGCGGTCAGCCGCCAGCTCCCGTATTTTTTGCTTTATCATTTTTTGCTAAGACTCCTAATTGTAAAAAAAATATGAATGCATGAATATGGCTTGAAATTTGAAAAGGAATGTGGTATAATGTATAATGTCCAAATTTGGAATTGCTAAACTCCCGAATGAGCAAAAAGGGCAAAGCGGCAGGAATTTCCACGCCTGAGATGGGGGCAACCCGAACGGAAGGCGATGGGGTTAAATGATCTGCTGTTGCGCTTTTACAAGCTGTGGATAAGGCGATGAAGAATAGGGCGATAGCCGTCTGCTCGGTATGCGGATACTGTCCGATTTTCGGAGGTTTCACCCACCGCAGGCTGAGTTGAACGGAAATATTATTAAGAAAGGTGAAAAAAACGATGTTGAAGGAAGAAAAGCAGCAGATCATCGAGAGCAATGCGACTCATGAGAAGGACACCGGATCCCCCGAGGTTCAGATCGCTCTGCTCACTACGAGGATCATCAATCTTACCGAGCATCTTAAGACAAACCCCAACGACCATCACAGCCGTCGCGGTCTGCACAAGATGGTAGGTCATCGCCGCAACCTTCTCGGATACCTTCAGAAGAAGGATATTGCCCGTTACAGAGCAATAATCGAGAAGCTCGGTCTCAGAAAGTAATTTTCGCGCGAGCGAAGGCTACAAAATGAGATTCGATTGCGGAAATCATTTCCGGCAATCCCATTGGTAAAAGCGATTTAGTGGGCTGCCGCCGAGTGCGAATAGCCACTTGGCGACAGCCCTTTTCGCGCTTTCGGCGCAGATGCGCCGAGAAAAAACGTAACAAGCCGAAGGACGTCGTTCCCCCCGAAATAAGGGAGATCTACCGCAAAACCGGTAGGGAACGGTCTTTTGCGCCCGTATTCGGGAAAGACTGTGGCAGCTGACGGAGCATGAACGCAGATTGTGCTTGCGCCGCAGGTGTACGCAGAAGAAAAGACGGGCTCGAGAGACCGTTCCTTAATTCGGTCAGACGAACGTCCTCGGATAAAAAATATTTATTGGAGGAAAAAAACAAGATGTTCGAGAATTACAAAGTATTCGAATACGAGCTTGCAGGCAAGAAGCTTAAGGTCGAGACCGGCAAAATGGCAGGTCTTGCAAACGGTTCCTGTCTGGTAAGCTTGGGCGAGACCACCGTTCTCGCTACCGCTACCGCAAGCGCAAAGCCCCGCGATGGCATCGATTTTCTGCCTCTTTCGGTTGATTTTGATGCAAGACTGTATGCGGCGGGCAAGATCCCCGGCAGCTTCAACAAGAGAGAGGGCCGTCCCACCGAGAAGTCCATTCTGTCTTCCCGCGTTATCGACCGTCCCATCCGCCCCTTGTTCCCTAAGGATCTGCGCAACGATGTTGCCATCAACCTGCTGATCCTTTCCAACGATCCCGACTGTGAGCCTGAGGTCGTTGCCATGATCGGCGCATCCATCGCGCTTTCCATTTCAGATATCCCGTGGAACGGCCCCATCGGCGGTGTTCACGTAGGACTTATCGACGGCAAGCCTGTTATCAACCCCGACTACGAGCAGCGCAAGGAAAGCGTTCTTGAGCTGACTGTTGCCGCTTCCCACAAGAAGGTGGTTATGATCGAGGCAGGCGCAAAAGAGGTATCCGACGACGATATGTTCAATGCTATCATGGTCGCTCACGAGGAGATCAAGAGCCTTTGCACCTTTATCGACGGCATTGTAGCAGAGGTTGGAAAGCCCAAGTTTGACTATCCCTCCTGCGAGCTGGATCACGATATGTTCGATAAGGTGTTCGATTTCTGCGAGCAGGATCTTATGTTTGCGCTTGACACAGACGATAAGAACATCCGCGACGAGAGAGTCGAGCCCATAAAGGATGCCATCGTCGAGAAATTCGGCGAGGAATATCCCGAGATCAGCGCCATTATGGAAGAGCTGATGTATAAGATGCAGAAGAAGATCGTCCGCCGCTGGCTGCTTCAGGACAAAAAGCGCGTTGACGGCAGAAGAATGGATCAGATACGTCCTCTCGATGCTATCGTCGGCGTTATTCCGAGAGTACACGGCTCCGGCATGTTCACCAGAGGACAGACTCAGGTTCTCACCATCTGCACCCTCGGCACTTTGAGCGAGGCTCAGCTTCTGGACGATATAGACGACCAGACTGAAAAGAGATATATGCACCACTACAATATGCCCGGCTTCTCCACAGGTGAGGCAAAGGCGGCAAGATCCCCCGGACGCAGAGAGATCGGTCACGGAGCGCTTGCAGAGCGTTCCCTGCTTCCCGTTCTGCCTACTCCTGAGGAATTCCCCTATGCTATCCGTTGCGTTTCCGAGGTCATTTCCTCCAACGGCTCCACCAGCCAGGCATCCGTTTGCGGCTCCACACTGGCTCTTATGGACGCAGGTGTTCCGATAACCGCTCCCGTTGCAGGTATCTCCTGCGGTCTTATC
>JAFVTO010000117.1 GCA_017503165.1 Clostridia bacterium
CAACATCACCGGTGTAACCGGTTTTGTCGGTCCCGGTTCTACCCCCGTTCCGATTTCAGACGAAGAGGTTGAGAGAATTGGTGTGATCACAGAAAAACAAGCAGCTACCCTTCCCTACGGTGTGGGTGACAGTGTGAAGATCACATCAGGTCCTCTTGCAAACTTTGTTGGAACTGTCCAGTCCATATCTGACGATATGAAAAAGGTCAGTGTTCTCGCATCGGTATTCGGCAGAGAAACTCCGGTTGAGCTTGATTTCGACCAGCTCGAACCCGTAAAGTAAGGATTGGCGCTTTCCTCAATAAGCGTCACAAAATTGTGGGAGGGAGAAAAATTCTTTAATTCTCCCGAAAACCCAGCATCTTTAGGATGTCAGAAACAACCACATTAGGAGGAATAAACAAAATGGCAAAGAAAATTACCGGCTATATAAAGCTGCAGATTCCTGCAGGTAAAGCAACTCCTGCTCCCCCGATCGGTCCTGCTCTCGGTCAGCACGGTGTTCCGATCCCCGTATTCACCAAGGAGTTTAACGAAAGAACCAAGAATCAGATGGGTCTCATCATCCCCGTAGTTATCACGGTTTATGCAGACCACTCTTTCACCTTCATCACCAAGACTCCTCCCGCTCCTGTTCTCATCAAGAAGGCAGCGGGTATCGAAACTGCTTCCGGAGCTCCCAACAAGACCAAGGTTGCTTCCATCACCAAGGAGCAGGTTCGTCAGATCGCTGAGACCAAGATGCCCGACCTCAACGCAGCTTCTATCGAAGCAGCCATGAGCATGATCGCAGGTACTGCCCGTTCTATGGGTATTACCGTTGAAGACTGAGAAGGAGGTATGGTATAATGGCTAACAAGAGATATAAGGCGAGCCTTGAGCTCATTGAAAGCGGAAAGTTCTATGATCCCGCTGAAGCTATGGCACTGGTATGCCAGACCGCAAAGGCGAAGTTCGACGAGACTGTTGAGCTTCACGTTCGTCTGGGTGTTGACTCCCGTCATGCTGACCAGCAGGTTCGTGGTGCAGTAGTTCTCCCCAACGGTACCGGTAAGACTGTTCGTACCCTCGTATTCTGCAAGGAGAATCTTTACGAAGCAGCTAAGGCTGCAGGAGCGGATTATTTCGGCGGCGCAGACTATGTTGAAAAGATCACCAAGGAAAACTGGTTTGAGTTTGACGTTGTTATCGCCACTCCCGACATGATGGGCGTTATCGGACGTCTCGGTAAGATCCTTGGTCCTAAGGGACTCATGCCTAACCCCAAGGCAGGAACTGTTACTATGGATGTAGCGCGTGCAGTTTCCGAGGCTAAGGCAGGTAAGATCGAATACCGTCTTGATAAGACAAACATTATCCACTGCCCCATCGGAAAGGTATCCTTTGGCGCGGATAAGCTTGGCGAGAACTTCGATACTCTTATGGGAGCTATCATCAAGGCTAAGCCTGCAGCAGCAAAGGGACAGTACATCAAGAGTTGTGTCATCGCCTCTACCATGGGCCCTGGCATAAAGATCAACTCCGCCAAGCTCGGCAACTGATGTAGTTTGTTTAAATTTTGAATAACAAGAGATTTCGGCATAAATACCGAAATCTCTTTTTTTACTCAACATATAGATAAATTTTAATACTTCATATAAATTATAAATAAAATTCATTTTTAGTATACTGAAAATATACCTAAATTAATTTTTCTTTTCGAAAAAACGATTGACAAAAATACGGTTATATAGTATAATGTAGTAGCACCAAATACGATATATTGTGGTTTAGAAAGGAATTTCCGTATGATACTGGGTGGACTTGCCAAAACCACGTTGTTGGATTATCCGGGACGTATCGCGTGCACAGTTTTCACCAGTGGATGTAATTTGCGTTGCCCGTTTTGCCACAATGCTTCGCTTGTGATCCCTCGTCCCGAACGCCACGGCGCCTATCTCTACGAAGGCGATTTTTTTTCCTTCCTGGAAAAACGTAAAGGTATTCTCGACGGTGTTGTCGTAAGCGGTGGAGAGCCGTTGATGCAAGCTGATATTGAAGATTTTCTGTATAAGATAAAATCAATGGGATATTCCATTAAATTGGATACAAACGGAAGCTTTCCTGATAAGCTTACATCTGTTATTAACTCTGAATTAGTCGATTACGTTGCAATGGATATAAAAAACTCCCCTGAAAAATACCTTCTAACCTCAGGACGAGACGTATTGGATGAAGTACGGCGGAGCGTAGATTTAATTTTAAGCTCAAGCATAGAATATGAATTCCGAACCACGGCAGTTGCGCAACTCCATACAGAAGATGATTTCAAAGCGATCGGAGAATGGATCAAAGGCGCTAAAAGATATTTTATCCAGTGTTTCAAGGACTCCGGAGATATACTCGGTGGCGAAAACAAATATAGTCCCCCTTCAAGCCGGGATCTTGAAACTTTTATTAATGCCGTAAAAGCCCCCATTCCCTCTGCCTCGCTGAGGGGAATATAAGACTGCATAAAAATAATATATGTATATATAAAAAAGGAGAAGAAAATGTTTCAGGTACAAAAAAGAGACGGAAAGATCGTTGAATTTGATATAGGGAAAATCTCCGCAGCTATCGGACATGCATTCGATGCCTTGGAAAAGCAATACACCCCATCAATCATTGATCTTATTGCTCTTAAGGTCACAGCAGATTTTGAGCCCAAAATCAAAAACAATCTTATAGCCGTCGAGGACGTTCAGGATAGCGTTGAGACCGTTCTTGTTCAGGCAGGCTATGCTGATGTTGCAAAGGCATATATTCTTTACAGAAGGCAACGCGAGAAGCTCCGTAACATGAAATCCACCATTCTCGATTACAAGGAGCTGGTTGACAATTATGTAAAAATTAACGACTGGCGCGTAAAGGAGAACTCCACCGTTACTTATTCCGTCGGAGGTCTTATCCTTTCCAACTCCGGAGCTATAACCGCAAACTACTGGCTTTCCGAGATATATGACGATGAAATTGCAAACGCCCACAGAAATGCCGATATACACATCCACGATCTTTCCATGCTCACCGGATACTGCGCAGGATGGTCGCTTAAGCAACTCATTACTCAAGGATTAGGCGGACTCAGCGGAAAAATCACCTCCGCACCCGCAAAGCACCTCTCTACCCTCTGCAATCAGATGGTGAACTTCCTCGGAATCATGCAGAATGAATGGGCAGGCGCTCAGGCATTCTCATCCTTTGATACATATCTTGCTCCGTTTGTAAAAGTCGATAATCTTACATATGATCAGGTAAAAAAATGCATCGAATCCTTTATTTACGGAGTAAATACACCCTCACGCTGGGGTACTCAGGCTCCTTTCTCCAATATAACCCTTGACTGGACCGTCCCCAATGACCTTGCAGAGCTCAACGCTATCGTTGGCGGTAAGGAAATGGACTTCAAGTATAAGGATTGCAAAAAGGAAATGGATATGATCAACCGTGCATTCATCGAAACGATGATAGACGGAGATGCAAACGGAAGAGGCTTCCCGTATCCGATCCCCACTTATTCCATAACGCGTGAATTTGACTGGTCTGAAACAGAAAACAACAGGCTCCTTTTTGAAATGACCGCCAAATACGGTACTCCTTATTTCTCTAACTACGTTAACTCGGATATGCAGCCCTCCGACATACGCAGTATGTGTTGCCGTCTGCGTCTTGATCTCCGTGAGCTTCGCAAGAAGACCGGTGGCTTCTTCGGAAGCGGTGAAAGCACCGGTTCCGTTGGTGTTGTTACCATCAATATGCCCAGAATCGCATATCTTTCCGCTACCCCCGAGGAATTTTTCAAGCGTCTTGACAAGATAATGGACATTTCAGCCAGATCACTTAGTGTGAAGCGCAAGGTAATAACCAAGCTCCTTGACGAGGGACTCTATCCGTACACCAAGCACTATCAGGGCTCCTTTGAAAACCACTTCTCAACCATCGGTCTCGTCGGTATGAACGAGGCAGGTCTGAATGCCAAGTGGTTGGGCAAGGACATGACTCACAAGGAAACCCAGGAATTCACTGCAGAGGTTCTTAACCATATGCGCGAGCGCCTTTCAGATTACCAGGTACAGTACGGAGATCTGTATAATCTCGAGGCAACCCCTGCTGAGTCTACATCTTACCGCCTTGCAAAGCACGATAAGAACCGTTATCCCGATATTATAACTGCTTCAGAAGGAAGCGGTGTTCCCTACTACACCAACTCCTCCAATCTGCCTGTTGGATACACAGATGATATATTCGAGGCTCTCTCGATCCAAGATCCCCTCCAGGTCCTTTACACCTCCGGAACCGTATTCCACGCATTCCTGGGCGAAAAGCTCCCCAGCTGGAAGAGTGCGGCAGCTTTGGTAAAGAAGATAGCGGATAATTTCAGGCTTCCCTACTATACTCTTTCTCCTACCTACTCAATATGCCCCAATCACGGATACCTCGTTGGCGAGGTAAATGTTTGCCCTCATTGCGGAGAGCGCGCCGAGGTCTATAGCCGCATAACCGGATATTACCGCCCGGTCCAGAATTGGAACGACGGAAAATCCCAGGAATTTAAGGAAAGAAAGGTTTACGATATAGAAGGCTCTCTCGCACAACACCCCAATCTTAAGGAGTCGTATGCAGATCCCGACGTAGACACGGTATCGGAAGTCGGTGATAACGATAATAAGATCCTGCTTTTTGCCACACACACGTGTCCCAACTGCAAGATGGCAAAGCGTTTCCTTGACGAACGCGGAGTACCTTATGAGACCGTATATGCTGATGAAAATCCGGAGCTTACACGCGCCTACGACGTGAAGCAGGCACCCACTCTTGTAGTGATTTCGGACGGTTCTACAGTAAAATATCAGAACGTTTCAAACATACGCAAATTCGCTGAGACAGCTTTTGTTAAAGCATAATCATTGGAACAAAATTACATAAACCTCACCGCGACTGAGTCCGAATATATGTCAACAAACTCAGTCGCGGAGTAATGTATTAAATCGAAAGGATAAATATTTCTTCACCGCACGGTGATAGAATATAACATATAATAAATGTACGACATTGCCGTCATCGGAGCGGGCCCCGCCGGCCTTACCGCAGCAATATATGCCCGCCGCGCAGACAAGACCGTCATAGTCATCGAAAAGGAAGGCATCGGAGGTCAAATGGCTCACTCTCCGAGAATCGAGAATTTTCCCGGCTACCCGATAATAAGTGGAAATGAGCTTGCCTGCAAGCTTTCCGACCAGGCAGAAGCACTTGGAGCTGTAATAGAATTTGATACGGTCACAGCAATAAAGAATGAGACTGGACACAAAACGGTTGTAGGAGAATACGGAGAATATAAAGCAAGAGCAGTAATAATCGCTGCAGGAGCCAAGCATCGCACTCTTGGCATACCTGGCGAGGATGAACTGAATATTTCATACTGTGCTGTTTGTGACGGTGCCTTTTATAAGGACAAAGATATCTGCATCATTGGCGGTGGAAACTCCGCTATGCAGGAGGTAGTATATTTGTCCGACATCTGCAAAAGCATCACCGTGATCCAAAATCTCCCCTGTTTCACTGGAGAAAAAAAGCTGGAAGATAAAATTAATGCCTCTTCAAACGTAAAAGTAGTATTTAACACGGTTGTTGAAGGATTTGAAAGCGATAACGGTGAAATTACTGCCATAAGAATTCACAACACAGATACAAACAAGCATAGTATTCTTCCAACAGATGGCGTTTTTGTAGCAATCGGCCATGCACCTGAAAACCAAGCCTTTGAATCGGTATGCAAATTAAATGAATTGGGATACATAGTCTCGGATGAATGCTGTCTGACCGAAACAGAGGGCGTATTCGTAGCCGGAGATTGCCGAACCAAAATGATCCGCCAGATTACCACGGCAGCCGCAGACGGCTCCATCGCGGCTATCGCCGCCTGCAGATACCTTGACAGATAAAACTGTTTTTTATAATAAAATCCAGAAAGGAATATATTTTACTATGAACAAAATTCCAAGAAATGAGCATCCCCGTCCAGACAGAAAAAGAACAGACTGGCTGAACCTTAACGGTGTTTGGGATTTTGAAATCGATAACGCAAAGGTCGGTGTAGAAAAGAAGTACTTTTTAAGAGACTCATTGGACCAAAAGATAGTAGTTCCGTTTACCGCAGAAAGTGTTCTTTCCGGGATAGGTCACACCGATTTTATGAATGCGGTATGGTATCGCAGAGATATCAGCATTCCTGCCGAATGGTCAGATAAAAGAGTTATCCTGCACATCGACGCCTGTGATTACGAAACTCAGCTCTATGTGAACGGAGTTCCCTGCTCAGTTCCGCACAAGGGAGGCTACACCTCTTTCCAGTACGATATTACCGATCTGCTTAAGCCCGAAGGAAACTATATAACAGTTTACGTTATAGATGATATCCGTTCAGGCAAGCAGATATCCGGAAAACAGTCGCATAAGCTTAATTCGTACGGCTGCTATTATACCAGAACCACCGGTATCTGGCAGACTGTATGGCTTGAGGCTGTTGAAGTGGCACATGTAAAATCATATAAGGTATTCCCGAACATTTCCGAGCCCTCCGTTTCGCTTGACGTTTTGACAAGCGAGGCTTCAATAGGAGCAGAATTGGTTGTAGAGGCATTCTATAACGGAAAAGCTATGGGTAAGGCGACCGCTACGGTCAATTCACATTCTACAACCGTTAACATTCCGCTTGCGGAAAAGCACCTTTGGGAATGCGGCAACGGAAGACTGTATGATCTTAGCTTCTCACTTACCAAAAACGGAAAAACCGACATTCTCGAAGGCTATTTCGGTCTGAGAGAGGTAGCGCTTACCAAAGAAAAAGGACTTCAGATAAACGGAAAAACCGTATTTGGCCGTTTTGTTTTGGATCAGGGCTTCTATCCTGACGGAATAATAACCGCCCCCTCGGACGATGCTCTTGTTTTTGATATTAAAGCAGCTATGCAATGCGGCTTTAACGGTGCAAGACTTCACCAGAAGGTATTTGAGCCTCGCTTCCTTTATCATGCCGACAGACTTGGATATATGGTATGGGCTGAAACAGGCAACTGGGGACTCGACCATACTCTCGAATGCAATATATACAACTTCCTGCCCGAGTGGCTGGAGGAGATGGAACGGGATTTCTCACATCCTTCTGTAATCGGATGGTGCCCCACAAATGAGACTTGGGATAAGTTCGGCAGACAGCAGAGCAACGAACTGCTTGATACGGTTTACGATATAACAAAGGCACTTGACAAGACTCGACCGGTTATAACCTCAAGCGGATCCTATCCTACCCAGCGCACCGATATGCACGACGTTCACGATTATGAACAGGATCCCGTTAAATTCAGGGATTACTACTCGAGGATTCCCGACGGTATAGTAAATGACCAGCTTAACAGAATCAATCCCAAACGGCAGCATTATAATCCTGCGTTACCCATTTTTGTAAGTGAATACGGCGGTATAGGCTGGGTTGACAAAAGTGACAACAGCGCTTGTGGATACGGAAAGTCAGTCAAAGACGAAGCAGAATTCTTTGAAAGACTTAAGGGGCTTACTGATGTACTCCTGGACAATCCGTATATTTGCGGATATTGCTATACTCAGCTTACTGACGTAGAGCAGGAACAAAACGGTCTTCTTACCTATCAGCGTAAGTTTAAATTTGCACCTGAAAAATACCACGAGATTCTTTCAAGAAAATCGGTTATCGAAGATTAATTGAATATTTACCTCGCTTTGTGGGAAAAATACGAATATCTCCCATAAAGCGAGGTTTTTACTTTGAGCATTTTTTATACCCATAACGAAAAAAACTCAGTAATCTTTGCCCCCTCATGCGGTAACGTATTGCCAATCGATGATGTGCCCGATGCCGTTTTTTCCTCCGGTGCACTGGGAGAGGGCTTTGCTCTTATACCTGAGGTAGGAGAAGTATTATCACCCTGTTCAGGTAAGATCACATTTGTAAGTGATCTTCTGAATAATTACTATATCAAATCAGACGACGGATATGAGCTGCTTATACGTATAGGTATAGGAAGTGAAAAAATGTTGGGGGACGGTATAAGACCGTATGTAGAAAAGGGGCAGCAGGTCGTGATCGGCACGCCGTTGTGTGGATTCGATAAGGCGTTATTCCACCAAAACAATGTTCCCCCTTTGGTATCGGTGATCCTTCTTAATTCGGACGAATACAGTTCAATAACAGTATTTGAGGGTAGCTGCCACGCCGCCAAAACGGAAGTGATGACTTTTTTATCAAGCCCTAATAAGCTAACGTAAGCAACCGCGGCCTTTTAAGGAATGAGATGGTATTCCAAAGGATGAATTGCAAAAAACATACGAAAAGAGAAATCCGCCGGATATGCACCGGCGGATTTCCGCGTTTTAATATGAAAACAATAAGACTGCTTGTATTTTAACCGCAAGCTTCTTTAGCTATGCGCGCATATTCAGCGAAGAATAAAGCAAAATGTTTTTCTCATTAATTTACAGACTTCTACACAAATCAGAACAGACCGCTGATCTTGCCTTTATCGTCTACGTCTATCTTTTCCGCAGCGGGAACCTTAGGCAATCCCGGCATTGTCATTATATCTCCTGTCAGAACAACTATAAATCCTGCGCCGGCAGAAACCTTCACGTTCTTTATAGTAACAGTAAAGTCCTCGGGAGCTCCCAGCTTGGTAGCATCATCAGAGAAGCTGTATTGAGTCTTAGCCATACAGATCGGGAGACCGCCAAGCCCCATATTCTTAATTAGATCAAGCTGCTTTTTTGCGGCAGGAAGTATAGTTATACCGTCACCGCCGTAAATACGTCGAACCACCGTTTCTATCTTTTCCTCGGGGGTAAGCTCAAGAGGATAACAGAAGTCAAATGAATTTTCCTGCTCACAAAGATTAATAACCTCTTCAGCAAGCTCGATTCCTCCGTTGCCCCCCTTTCCCCATACCTCAGACAAGCGGACGTTTACACCAAGCTCACGGCACTTGCCTATTATAAGGTCAAGCTCTGCCTCGGTATCTGTGGGAAAACGGTTAACAGCGACAACAGAAGGAAGACCGTATACATTTTTTATATTGGAAACGTGACGGAGAAGATTTGGAATTCCCTTCTCCAAAGCCTCCAGATTCTCAGTTCCAAGCTCGGTTTTGGCAAGGCCGCCGTGCATCTTAAGAGCTCTGACGGTTGCAACGATAACAACTGCAGACGGCTTAAGTCCGGCATAGCGACACTTTATATCAAGGAATTTTTCAGCTCCCAGATCAGCACCGAAGCCTGCCTCGGTAACTGCGTAATCTGCAAGTCCAAGCGCCATTTTTGTAGCTACGACAGAATTGCACCCGTGAGCAATATTTGCAAAAGGACCTCCGTGGACAAGAGCGGGGGTTCCCTCAAGCGTCTGAACTAAATTAGGCTTCAGCGCATCCTTCAGAAGTGCCGCCATAGCGCCCGCTGCCTTAAGATCTCCTGCAGTAACGGGCTTTTCATCATATGTGTATCCAACGATAATGCGCGCAAGGCGAGCTTTAAGCTCGGACATAGACGAAGCAAGACAAAGCACCGCCATGATCTCTGAGGCAACAGTTATATCGTAACCGTCCTCACGCGGAACACCGTTAACGCGACCGCCGAGACCGTCAGTAACAAAGCGAAGCTGTCTGTCGTTCATATCTACACAACGCTTCCATGTAATACGTC
>JAFVTO010000118.1 GCA_017503165.1 Clostridia bacterium
CTTTGCCGTAAGCACGGTTACTATAGCGAGGGGCTTCTGAAGTTTGAGTACCCCGGTGCGGATGGCGCGGGGAAAATGCAGAATATACTTGCGGATCTGCGAAAGACTCCGCCTGCAGTGATCGCAGGGGGAAGAGTGGTTACAGTAGTGGATTACCACAAGGAGGGGCTAAGAGACGGTGAGCCAAACGATCTCACCGGGCTACCCGATTCCAACGTACTTGAATACAGAACGGATAACGGTTGCAGGGTTATAGTCCGCCCGTCCGGAACCGAGCCTAAAATGAAGGCGTATCTGTCTGCATGCGGTGTTGACAGAGCTGAGGCTGATGCCAAGCTTTCTTTGGTCAAAGCTGATATTCCCGGATTAGGTTTGTGATAGCCTCGGAATATACCTGATGTCTCGTAAAGATGATTTGGCGGTCTGAGTGGGACCAAATAACCCGATAAGCTCCCAAATGAGCATAATGAAACGAGGCTTTGAGTAAAGCAAAATGTCATTGCGGTATTATCGTCAGTAGCTGGTGACTGAAAAATGAGTCTCGTGAGAAAGGATTGTGTAGGAAATGAAAAAGGTTGCAGTGATAATGGCGGGAGGAAGAGGCGAAAGGCTATGGCCCAAAAGCCGCGCCGAACGTCCGAAGCAGTTTCTTGCATTGGGTGGCGGAGAGGATTCGATGATCCGCCTCACCGTCAAGCGTATGCTTAAGCTGACTGCTATTGAGAATATTTTTATCGTTACCGGAAGCGCTTATTTTGATCTGACACATGAGCAGCTTCCCTCGCTTCCTGTTGAGAATATACTCTGTGAGCCGGAGGCGAAAAATACCACAGCCTGCATCGGCTTTGCCGCTGAGGTCGTGAAAAAAAGATATGCTGAGGATATGAAGCAGGATGGGGACATCATTATGATGGTGCTCCCCTCCGATCACATGATAAACGATACAGATGCCTTTGTGCGGGATATGGAAAAATGCTGTGAGATTGCAGAGGAGGGCAAAACCATCGTTACCGTGGGCATTTCACCAACGCGTCCGGAAACCGGATTCGGATATATTAAGGTCGATAAAAAGCGTCCGGTCGAAAATCGCGTCAATGCCTGGAAAATGTCGAAATTTGTTGAAAAGCCGGAGTTTTCAGTGGCAAAAAGATACGTTGCCAGCGGATCGTATTTCTGGAATGCGGGTATGTTCGTGTTCCCGGTCGGGTATATGCTTCGCTGTATCAAGCGTTTCCATCCTCACAACGCGACCTGTCTTGCCGCTATCGGAAAGTCACTTGGCAAAAAGACAGAAAAGCAAACTATCGCAAGAATGTTTGCAAAGATGGAATCCATATCCATAGATTATGCGGTAATGGAGCATATTCGCGGAAGCATTACCGTTTCATCCACCTTTGACTGGAACGATGTTGGAACCTGGGCGGCGATCCCGGAGATCCAACAGCCAGACGGTCAGGGGAATTACATCACCGGTCGCGCTGTGGTCTACGATTCTACGGGATGCATCGTTGAGATGCCCAAGGGCAAGGCTGTGGCTATACTCGGAGTATCTAATCTGGTAATTGTTGAGTCCGAAAATGCACTCTTAGTCTGCCATAAGGATTATGCGCAGAAGATCAAGGAGGCTACAAAAAAGTTTGTAGACGAGCCCCAATACCTTTGAATTGTTCAACGGAGCGTAAAACGTGAAAATAATGATTGATTCCGAGCCGCTGCTGGCAGATAACCTTACCGGAATAGGCTATAATCAGGCGGACACCGTGGATGCCTATTCCCGGGCTTACACTGATGATACATTGGTTTTTACCGGGTTTGCTCTCAGAGGCAGGGCGGCGAAAAGATCCAGACTTCAAAAGCATGCCGATATTTGCCGTGACGGCAAGGTGAAAATGTTTCCGTTGCTCTCTTCGGGAATGTATCGGCTCGCTTGGGGGCTGTGTATGCTCCCTATCCCGTACCGTATGTTTTTCGGCAAGGCGGATATAACCCATTTCTTTAATTTTCTTATCCCGCCGGGAGTGAAGGGGAAAAAGGTTTGCACTGTTCATGATTTCGCCTTTAAGGCTTTTCCGGAAACGGTTGCAAAGCGTACCCGTATGCTACTCGAAAGACAGATAGCAAAGACTCTTAAGCGTGCCGATTCAGTGGTGGTGGTTTCCGAATTTACCAAACGTGAGCTGTTGAAATACTATCCGTGGGTAGACGTCGAAAGAATACACGTTGTTTACAACGGTGTGGATCATGCTACCTTCTATCCCCGCAATCCGGATGGGGAGGGCAAGGAGCTCCTGGAGAAATTAGGTCTTAAACGCGGAGAATACTTTTTCTATCTCGGTACAATTGAGCCCAGGAAGAATCTTGCCCGGGCAATACAGGCGTATTATCTTGCTTTTCTGAGGGCAAAGGAGCGGGGACAGGATATTCCTCCATTTGTCCTGGGTGGAAAATGCGGTTGGTATTACGATGAGATACTCGGTAAGGCAAGCGAGCTTGGGATAGCCGATAGGGTGAAGTTTATTGGCTATGTTTCCCGAACCGAGATGGTGCATCTTTACAGTCACTGTACGGCGTTTGTTTTTCCTTCCGTTTACGAGGGATTCGGTATCCCGGTGGCGGAAGCAATGGCTTGCGGAGCGCCAGTTATAACCTCAAATGCTTCGTCGCTTCCCGAGGTTGGGGGTGATGCGGCATTATATTGCGATCCTTTTTCGGTGGAGTCAATTGCAGATTGCTTTGATGCTGCACTGACTAAGCCGGAGCTTATGAGAGAGCTTTCGGAAAAGGGGTTGAGACAAGCAGAAAAATTCACTTGGGAAAATGCCGCAGTTGCATTACGGGCGGTGTATGAAAAAACGAAGGGATGATCTCGGTATAACGGATATTCCTTTGCGTTTGCGGAGAAAAATGATGAATACAGATAACAGTGTTTCCGAGATCGGCACAGAAAAAAAGCTTCGTGTCCTTCAGGTCGCAAAATGGTGTAGTCCTTACATAGGCGGCATCGAGCGAGTGGTGGAGGATATAGCCGAGGGTGTCAAGGAACGTGTGGATATGACTATTCTGGTTTGCTCGGACACGAGAAAGACTCAGATAGAGACACGTCCGGACGGGACAACCGTTGTAAGGGCGGGAAAGGTGCTGAAGCTTTTCTCTATGCCTATCTCTCTGAAA
>JAFVTO010000119.1 GCA_017503165.1 Clostridia bacterium
ACCCGTAAGACGGTCCTCCAGCGGCTTCCAAGGTTTCTGGAACCACGTCCGGTTATAGTGAAGAGTAAGTGTGTAGGCTGTGGAGAGTGCGCAAGGGCGTGTCCTCAGAAGGCTATAACCGTAAAAAACAGACTGGCGCGGATCGACAAAAGCAGTTGCATAAAATGCTATTGCTGTCAGGAGCTTTGCAAAATACAGGCGGTGAAGGTGCACAGAAGCTTTATTCTGAAGTTGATCCATTGAGTCTTTTTAAAAGGAGAAAAGTAAATGGAAAAGGTCGTTTCAAGGAGAATTGCCACGTTAAAGCTGACTTATGCTGCAATGCTTGCGTCGATCGCAGTGCTTTTCCCGCAGCTGTTTCACCTTACGGGAATACCTAACGCGGGTCAGATCCTTTTGCCAATGCATATCCCTGTTTTAATATGCGGCTTATGGCTTGGTCCGTACTATGGCGGAGCGGTCGGCGCTTTGGCACCATTTTTGTCCTGTCTTCTGACACAGATGCCAACAGTGGCGAGAATGCCTTTTATGGTGATCGAGCTTGCGGCATACGGAGTGATCTGCGGAGTGCTTTACAAGGGCGTAAGGCTTGACAGATTCAGATTTGGAATATACCCGGCGCTTATAGGCGGAATGCTCGGAGGCAGAGTGATGTATGCTTTGGCTCTGACTGTGGCTACCTATCTTCTGAAGCTTGAGGCGGGTACAGCTATCGCGGTGGTGTCTGCTACCGTGACGGGAATAGTTGGGATAACTGTTCAGATCGTTTTCGTTCCTCTGCTTGTATTCTCATTGGAGAGGATAACGCGCTTTTCAAAGTGATGATCCCTCTTTGCGGACAGTCGGTGGCTAATGTTTTTTAACAGTATCTTCTCGTTGGATCCAAAGCAAAAAGCGCTTTTTCCAATGCTCCTGTGCATTGTTGAAAGCGCTTTGATAGATTGTTTTTGTTTGCATTGGCTCGCGGGTAGCTGATTTGTCATTTACTTGATCATCTGAGCCTTCTTTATCATGGCTTGCACGTTCTCGAGCGGGGTTTTCAGCTTGACTGCGCAGGAGCGGATCTTGGAGATCTGACGCCTGTCAGCGGCAGCTTTCTGCAGTCTTCTTAACGTTCCGAAGGGGACGGCGATAAGCTCTGCTACACAGTCGATATTGTCAAAGGATGTGAAGATGCCGCAGAAACGGTACTGGATGCTTCTGTCCTCAAGGCATAGACCGCAGATCATGGCAAGTCTCTTTTGGTAGGCGTATACCGCATCCTTATAGGCGGAGCGAAGCGCTTTCATAAAATTCTCGTCGCCAAGCGGCTCTGCGGTTCCGTTAAGGAGAACCGAAAACTCACGCTTTTCTGCTAAAAGCAGACCGAGAATTACGGGATAGCTTCCGGATGGCTCGTTTATTTTGGTTAAAAGATCGACAAGCATTGCTTTGTGCGACTGCTTTTCTTTTTCCTCCAGGGCATTGTAGATTTCAATATATTCGAGATGTGACTCCAACATTTTTGCGACAGCACCTTTCACATTATGTTATAATTACAAATCATACTGACGGGATATTCAAGTCCAAGGAAGATTGTACCATAATCCATGCTATTGGTTAAAGCATTTATTGTTTCTTTTTTGTTAATTATACCGACAGAGTCGCTTGAAACCGTGGTATGCAATAGAGAGATTGCGGGCTCATATGCATGGCGATATATGAAAAACGCGGCAAATTCCATGGAAAACCGTTTGTATATATATAGGAAAACATTTTCAGGAGATACATATAGGATGAATAAAGTGATAAGAAACCGTGAGCACGGTGAGGAAAGAGCCTTTTACGGAGCGACTGATACAAGATTTGAGCATTGTCTTATCAGAGGAGATGAGGACGGTGAATCGGCATTCAAGGAGTGCAGAAGAATCTCGCTTTCTGAGTGTGAGCTTTCTCTCAGGTATCCGCTTTGGCACGTGGATGGAGCCGCGATAGACAGGTGTGTTATGACCGATACTTGCAGGGCGCCCATGTGGTATTGCAAGGACGTGAACGTGACGGATACGGAGATAAGCGGTGTTAAGGCTGTCCGTGAGTGTGAGGGGATCACCCTGCGCAACAGTAGGATAGTAAGCGAGGAATTTGGCTGGAAATCACGGGGGATTGCCGCATATGACTGCTATATTGAGGGTGAGTATATGTTTCTCGACTGTACCGATCTGATGCTGGAAAATGTGAAAATAAAGGGGAAGTATTCCTTTCAGTATGTGAAAAACGCTGTTATCCGCAACTGTGTGCTTGATACCAAGGACGCCTTCTGGCACGGAGAGAATATTACGGTATACGACAGTGTTGTGTCCGGAGAGTATCTTGGTTGGTATTCCAAAAATCTTAAGCTTGTCCGTTGCAGTATACTCGGTACTCAGCCTCTTTGCTATGCCGACGGTCTGGTGCTTGAGGATTGCACTATGACCGACTGCGATCTTTCGTTTGAGCGCTCGAATGTCATTGCGACCGTTATCGGTCATATTGACAGTGTTAAAAACCCCGGCGGAGGAAGCATCACCGCCTCTCACGTCGGTGAGGTGATCTCGGAGCAGTTTGAGGGCAGAAAATCGGAGACCTTACTGATTACCTCTCAGCCATTTCCGGAGAAAAGGCTTATTTAACGACTGTCACATTTATCGCAGAATAAAAATATACACAAAAAGGATAATCAAGGCTTTATAAAACTGAAATCCTGTTTTAGTGCCTACTTTGTCGCGGAGATACGGTGTTCTGAGAAATCAACCTTTTCAGAGGGGATTGTTTCATGATCGGATATTTGTTGGTGCTCCTTTTCGTTGCACTGAATATGGGCGAGAGCATTATAGTCAAGGAATACTCCAAGCGCCATAGCAGCGGCGGATTTGTTATGAATGCTATAATCGCGCTGTTTGCATGTGTGTTCTTTGCCGTGACTGATAAGGGCGGCTTTTGTTGTCCGCTCGAAATGATACCCTATGCACTGGTTAACGCGGTATTCTACTCCTGTGGCTTTTACTTTACCTTTGTTGCTTTCAAGGACGGTCCGTTCGGTCTGTCTCGCCTTATATCCAACTTCTCGCTTATATTCCCGATATTCTATGGGATATTCTTTCTTAAGGAGCCCGCAGGAGTGTTTACATACGGCGGTATAGTTATGATCGGCGCGGCGATGTTTATGATGAACTACAGAAAAAAAGGTAGTGGAAGCGCAGAGCAAAAGGGCGATGTAACGCTCAAATGGTTTGTTTTTATTATGATCTCCACCGTCGCCAACGGTCTTATATCTGTTGTTACAAGAATGCAGCAGCTCAGGTTTAACGATGCCTGCTCAAATGAGTTTCAGATGCTCTCGGTCGGCGGCTCGTTTATCTTCCTTGCTACCGTCGGACTTATGCACGACTGCAAGAACTTGGGCTACATATTGAAGAACGGCACGCTTTACGGTACCGTTGCGGGGCTCCTGAACGGCGCAAAGAACCTTGCTATTCTGTTTATATATCAGCATCTTCCGATCTCAACAGTATCACCTCTCAAGGCTGGTCTGGGGATAATTGCCTCATTTCTACTCTCGGTTATTGCATATAAGGAAAAGTATTCCTTGCTCCAAAAGATCGGCGTAACCGTGGGCGCGGTCGCCGTTGTGCTGCTTACGTTTGCATAAAAAAGTGATGATATTTCCCGTCGGTGCCGACCTGTGCACCAAAAGGAAAGAGCAAGAGTGGGGGATAAAGCCCTCGCTCTTGCTCTGCTCGTATAAAACTGCCATTCGGAGTACGGCGTTAATGTCCGTGCTCCTTTTTGTTTTTGTTTCTTTGGCGTGCGATCTGCTGTTACACCGGATCACTGCTCGCCGTCGGTGATAGCGCTGTCCTCGGAAGCAAGCTCGTCGGCATCCAGAATGTCAACCCTTACCTTCTGTCCGGAGGTGGTCGCAGCTGCCTTCATGACGGTTCTGATCGCCTTTGCGATCTTTCCGTGACGTCCGATCACCTTGCCCATATCGGCAGGCGCAACGTTGAGCTGAAGCAGGATCTCCTTGCCGCTCTTCTTTTCGATGATAACAACGCTGTCAGGATCTGTAACTATGGGTTTTACCAGATCACTGAGAAGTTCCTTGAGTATTACCACGTTTTGAATCTCCCTTCAAAATAGTCCGCAGTGAGAGTGCTGATGCCCTCTCGCTACGGACACTTGACAAGTCTTACCGCTTACAGGATTACTGAGCAGCCTTCTTAAGAAGGTCACGTACAGTCTCGGTGGGCTGAGCGCCGTTGGCGATCCACTTGTTAGCCTTTTCTATGTCGATCTTTACAGCGGCGGGCTCAACGGTGGGATCGTAGGTGCCGATCTCCTCGATGAAACGTCCATCGCGGAGATATCTGGAATCCGCAACAACAACACGGTAGAAGGGGTTCTTCTTTGCGCCCATTCTCTTAAGTCTGATCTTAACCATTTTCTTTTTTCCTCCAAATTTGTTTATATTATTTTTTTGGTCTTGGTTTTATATCGCATACGCCATTCTTATTTGTTGATGGCGCATAGCCTTACATTCAGAAGGGGAGCTTTGCTCCGCGCATTCCCTTTTTGCCGAATAGCCCGTTCAGTGCGCCCATCTTTCCTGCAGCTACCTGTTTCATAAGCTTGCTTACCTGGTTGTATTGGTTCAAAAGACGGTTGACATCCTCGACTGTGGTTCCGCTGCCTGCGGCAATTCGCTTTTTGCGGGAACCGTTTATAATATCCGGCTTTTTGCGCTCCTTCTTGGTCATGGAAAGGATTATTGCTTCCATTCGGTCTATCTGGCGCTCGTCTATTTTAGCATCCTTTAATGCGTTCTGATTTACGCCCGGCATCATTGCCAGTATCTGATCCATAGAGCCCATGCTCCGTACCTGCTTGAACTGGTCAAGATAGTCGTCTAAGGTGAAGGTGGATTCAAGCAGCTTCTTTTCCATCTCCTCAGCCTTTTTTTGGTCGTATGCTGCCTCTGCCTTTTCTATAAGGGAAAGAATATCGCCCATTCCGAGAATTCTTGATGCCATTCTATCCGGATGGAATGGTTCGATGGCATCCATTTTTTCGCCGG
>JAFVTO010000120.1 GCA_017503165.1 Clostridia bacterium
ATATGTATATGTATATGCTGTTTCCTTCTGACTGAAATGCGGCGGGGCTGCGCTCAGTCTGCTTTTGAAAGCTTGGCGTAGGTCGCCATCATTTTTTTTGTTCCAACTGTTTCGAAGGCGACCTCATAGAGCATATCCGAGCCAATGTCCTGAGCGGTCAGTATCAAGCCGATGCCGAACGTGGGATGCTTGACTCTGTCGCCGGGCTGAAATCTGATGAAGCCGCTGTTTTTCTTGGGTTGAGTAATGGTGGGTGTAGCTCCGACCGTGTCGGCAAAGGAGGAGGCGGAGGGAGCGAAGGATGAGTGATCGCGGTATGAGCCTCGGATGGGCTTTCGCTCGGATTCCTTGTCGGCATACTCGTCCGGCATCTCCTCTAAAAATCGTGATATATGGTTGTAGGCGGTTCTGCCGTAAAGAAGCCGCTCCTTGGCGTAAGTACAGAAAAGCCTGTCCTTGGCGCGTGTGATAGCCACGTATGCAAGACGGCGCTCCTCCTCAAGCTCAGCATCGTCCGATGAGGATTGAGAAGAGGGGAATATTCCTTCTTCAAGTCCCGGGAGAAACACCACCGGAAATTCAAGACCCTTGGCGCTGTGGACAGTCATAAGCACTACAGCCTCGGCGTTGGGATCGTAGTTGTCTATATCCGCTATAAGGGCAGCCTCCTCCAGGAAGGATGACAGTGAGCCCTCGGGGTTGCGGCTCAGGTATTCTATAGCATTGGAAATAAGCTCCTCGCAGTTTTCCAGCTTATCCTCGGTCTCTTTTCCTCCGAGCACCAGCATTTCACGGTATCCCGTAAGCTCAAGGGTTTTGTCAACCAGCTCCGGCAACGGATCGTTTTCGGCTATCTCACGAAGGGTGAGGATCATTTTTGAAAACTCAACCAGCTTGGGAGCGGATTTTTGCAGCGAAGCATATTGGTAGGCATTGGTCATTATCTCAAACATGGAGCAGCCCTCGTACCTTGCAAGCTCCGCTACCGCGGATACGGTTGCCTCTCCGATCTTTCGCTTGGGCTCGTTTATTATTCTGGTAAGGTGGAGATTATCTGCGGGGTTGTTTATAACACAGAGATAGGCAACAATGTCCTTGATCTCCTTGCGCTCGAAAAAGCGGAGTCCGCCCAATACGCGGTATGGAATACCGCTCTTGGCAAAGGCGCCTTCAAGACCGCTTGAGAGGGCGTTGACGCGGTAAAGCACAGCGAAATCGCTGAGGCTTCTTCCTTCCTTGCTTTTCAGCTCCATGATCTTATCAACGATATAGCGTGCCTCCAGAACCTGGTCGCCCAGTTGCTTTACAAGTATTTTTTCGCCGCCCTTGCGAGTGGTGAAAAGAGTTTTGTCGTGTCGTGTGGTGTTGTTGGATATTATACTGTTTGCGGCTTGCAGAATATTGTGGGTTGAACGGTAGTTTTGCTCCAGCTTGACAATTTTAGCATCCGGAATGACCTTGTCGAAATCAAGGATGTTCTGAATATCAGCGCCTCGGAAACGGTAAATGCTCTGATCATCGTCACCAACGACCATAATATTGCGGCGCTTTGCAGATATTAGCTCGGTTAAAACGAATTGGGCGCGGTTGGTATCCTGGTACTCGTCAACGCATACGTAGCGGAATCGGTTCTGACAGTATGAAAGCACCTCCTCGTCGCTCTTTAAAAGCAGTACCGTCTGCATGATAATATCGTCAAAATCCACGGCGTTTGCCTCGCGCATCCGCTTTTGGTACTCTCTGTATACCTTGATGATCTCTCGTTCACGGAAGCTGCACGCCTCTGCTTCGGCATCGTCGGGGGTGAGCAGGGAATCCTTTGCGCGGCTGATATAGTTCTGTATCGTTTTCGGCTGATACATTTTATCATCCATTCTCAGATCCTTCAGCACGCCGATTATCATTTTCTTGACGTCGTCGGTGTCGTATATGGTGAATCCCGACGCATAGCCTATTTTTTCACCGAATCTTCTGAGAAGCCTTACGCAAATGGAGTGGAAGGTACCTGCCCATATATCCGCGGCACTTGCTCCAACCTTTTTTTCCAGTCGCGCCTTCATTTCGTTTGCAGCTTTGTTGGTAAAGGTTATGGAAAGCACAGACCACGCCGGCGCCGGATTCTCGGCATATCTGTCAAGCAATGAGGAAATGGCTGTTTCCTCGAGATCTACCGCGTTCTCAAGCTCCAGTACCTCTGCTTCGCTGAGGTCGCTCGGTATGCGATCGGAATGGTAGGCGTTGCCGTATCGCAGTATTTGAGCTATTCTCGCCACAAGAACGGTGGTTTTTCCGCTTCCCGCGCCTGCAAGTATAAGCAAAGGCCCGTTTACGGAGTACACCGCCTCTCTCTGACGGTCGTTTAAATTATGGTACAAGCGGTCAAAAAGCGCTCTCTTTGCCGCCAAAAATCTCTCTTCTAACATTTTTATGACTGTTCCTTTAAAGCTTCAGGGCTGAGTATTCCTACGCAATTTGATTTTTGGTAAACAGAGCCCTTGTGAATATTAATATAGGGGGCGTCCGGGCGGTGCTTCATCAGTATCAGAAATCACGTCGCCCTTCGATAGCACGCAAAAGCGTAAGCTTGTCTGCGTATTCCAGATCACCGCCGACGGGGATACCGTATGCAAGGCGGGTGGTACGTGCTGAGGTGTTTTTGAGCAGCCTTGAAATATACAGGGCTGTGGTTTCGCCCTCGACAGTGGCGTTTGTGGCTATGATGACCTCCTCGACACCGTCGCGGTGCACTCGCTCGATGAGCTGAGGAATGGATAGGTCGTTGGGGGAAATGCCGGTTCTTGGGGATATAACACCGCCGAGAACGTGGTAAACACCCGTATAATCCTTCAATTTTTCAAAAGAAATAACCGCCTTTGCGTCCTCGACTACGCATATAA
>JAFVTO010000121.1 GCA_017503165.1 Clostridia bacterium
GACATTGTATCAAGCGCGGAAAAGGTTTCATTTACATATAACGGCAAGGCTTATGAATATACCGCAGGCCAGTCGGTAGAGTTTATCGGCGATGCGCAGGGCTTCCGTCCCGGAAAAGCTCTTTCACTTAAGCTCCCTGTTTCCGGTGAGCACGTTCTTGTCCCCATGGAGATCTGCGCCGAGGTATTCGGATATCAGCTCTTCTACGATCAGATGGGACTTGCGATATTCTCCGATACCGAAAAAATCTACGACAGCGCCGCGGATTTCCATAAAATTTATAGCCTTATCGAGTCATTGGCATACAACGTATACAGCGGAGAAGAGCTTATCCGCAGAATGAACGTTCTGTATCCCAACGACGAGCATACCCGTCTTATGGCAAGCCAGGACGACTTCGATCGCCTGAAGAAGTTGATCGAGACTGATCCTACCTACAAGGCTTGGTTCACAAGATTCTCTCGCTCCCATGACAAGAATATAGAAAATTCGACCTACCACGATGCTCTCGGATTCTTCGAGTTGCCAAACGGCTTCTATATGCTTGAAAATAGCCGTAAGGTCATGAACCGAATAATCAACCTGAGCCTTATGTATAAGCTCACGGACGACGAGGATTACGCAAAGCGCGTATACAGAGAGCTTTATTCCATGACTACCTACCGTGACCCCAGAACAAACTGCAAGAGCTGGCACCCTGAGCACCTACTTGACGCAGGTGAGCTTATGTATGGCTATGCAATCGGTTACGACTGGTGCTACGATGCCTTTGATGAAGAGGACCGTGTTGTTCTTGAGGAAGGTGTTTGGGAGCTCGGTTTCGGACCTGCTTTCGGATGGGGAAATCTCCACGACTGGTGGCAGGACCCCGCAAAGCTGGCGGAATATGAGAAGAAGGTTTCTGAGGAAACCGGTAAGCCGTATATATTCAACGGCTTCTCCGGAAAAAATGTTTACTGGTACAAATCCGAGAAAAACGGCGTTGAGGACGGCGAAGCCACCAACAACTGGAACGCCGTATGTAACGGCGGCTTTACCGCCATTGCCCTTGCATTTGCCAACGTAAAGAGCGACAAATACAAAGAAATTCGCAGGGGTGATCCCGGCTACGGCACAGGCCAGGACTACGACTTCCACTACTGGTCCGCTTTGCTTCTTGATTGCATCAACAATTCTATTCCCGCGATGCTTAAAGAATCCTATGCTCCCGACGGAGGATACCCCGAGGGCCCGGGCTACTGGTCATACGGTACTACCTACTGTATCAAGCTCTTCACTTCCTTGCTCAGCG
The DNA here is from genome assembly GCA_017503165.1 of Clostridia bacterium. Classification (GTDB taxonomy): domain Bacteria; phylum Bacillota; class Clostridia; order Oscillospirales; family CAG-272; genus SIG673. Next base: position 1,292 of record JAFVTO010000121.1, read on the forward strand.
CCACCGGTACCGATGGCGGAAGATTCAACTGCCCCGGATTCGGAGAGTCCTTCTACTTTATCTGCAACCTCTCCTCTTCGGCAGTTGGAAGCTGGAACTATCACGACTCCGGCTTGGGCAAAGCCGACACTGTGATCTTCTCAGTGTACGCAAGGCTATCCGGGGATTCAAATATAGGAGCCTACAGATACGACAACGTTACCAACAGTACCTACGCAGTTTCCTATTGGGATATGGTCTTCTACCACCCGGACAACTATGCCGAATCCATCAACATGACATTGGATAATTACTACGCAGGAGTCAATACTGTCACCTTCCGCTCATCATGGGATGAAAACGCCATGTTCTGCGGTCTCCACGGTGGAAACAACAATGCTTCCCACGGGCAGCTTGATATCGGAAACTTCATACTTGAGTACAACGGCATCCGCTTCTTCCAGGATCTTGGATCCGATTACTATGACCTTATCGGTGATTATGGAGCAGCGAGAAACAATATGGTCATTTACTTCCAAATGCCGTTCCGTCACTGGCTGTACCGTATGCGCGCTGAAGGACACAACACTCTGATAGTCAATCCCACAAAGGTTAATATCAATGATGATTCAACCGGAACTAACCAAAACGGACGCAATTACGACCAGCTGTTCTACGCTGTTTCTGAGGTTCTTGACTTCAAGTCCGGAAACACCACCTCTTACGCCGTAGTTGATATGGGTTGCGCATATCTGGATGCCAGATCAGGTATACGCGGAATGTTGGTAACCAATAACCGATCAACAGTTATAATCCAGGATGAGATGCAGTTCACCAAATCCTCTGAGGTCTACTGGATGGCACACATGGCAGATGGCGCTGCTTATGAGGTTGCGGCAGACGGACAGTCAGCAATCGTTACCGTTGACGGAGTCAGCCTGCTCTGCACTATCGTAGTACCCGAAGGAGCTAACTATTCTCCCAAATTCTCCGTAATGGCTGCAAATTACCTCCCCGCCACCGGTCTTACGACACAGGTCGGAGAATATTCCCGTGAGGGCATGAATAAGCTGATGATCACTACAAAAGACGTTACAAACTACAAGCTCGCTGTTGTTTGCTCCCTCCTTTCCGATGGAGTATATGACTATAAGTGGCAAAATATCAGCGAGTGGACTGTAGACTGAACGGCTAATTCACGGCAACAAGCATTGCTTGGTTGCATAAGTACAAAGCGCTGAATCAATAACAAATCAAAAGAGAGAGCATTTCGGCAACAACCAATTTGCTCTCTCTTTTGACTTTATTTTCCCCCCCTATTGCCATCACATATTAATAATTATGTTACAAAATAATGTTGTAACCATGCCACAATTATGTTATAATTACGGTGAATTTTTATATTCTGACAGAAAGGATCGACGAGATTATGAAAAGAGCGATATCCGTTTTGCTTCTCATCGCAACCTTGTTCAGTATGTGCACAGTGTTTGCAGCATGCCAAAAAGACAAAGTTGATGGTGAAGACGAGAAATTCATATTCGAGCACAATGAATCGGTGCTTGTAGACTTCAACGACACTTCGAAAATCACCGGCGCCGGGCTTAGTGTTGTGACTGGAGAGAAGACTGCTCCCAACGCAGGAGCGATCACTCTTAACAGTGGCGCTGCAACTGAGATCTCCTTGGCTACACCTAACGATCTTTCAGGCGGCATGGAATTCATAATATGGATCAAGAGCACGTCTGAGGCTAACCTCAAGGCAAGGATCTACGCAATGAGTGACGATGCAGCATACGAAGGATCCGACTTCTATTGCGCCGCCTTCCAGATCAAGAACGGATGGAACGAATACCGTATTCCCTTCTCCGAGCTTGAAAAATCCGGCCGTCCCTTCGGATGGAACAGCATTTCCGAGGTCGTATTTGAGCTTGAAAGAGGCGGTCAGGGAACATTGACCTTCGACTCGCTCCGTATGAACTCAGAAAAATACGGCACTCTCAAGGGACTC
>JAFVTO010000122.1 GCA_017503165.1 Clostridia bacterium
ATCGGTATCGGCGCCGCAAAACACGTTATCCTCTTTGCCGAAGCCTACCCACGGTGCCTCGGCAGAAGCAGGTCTGAGAGCCTCACCCTCAGCTATTCTCTCACCTGCAACAGCTACAACCTCACTGTAATCAGAATCAGCCCCAACCGCACCGCCATCGGTTTCGGAAAGCCGATGTGAATTTATACAGGCAAGAGCGCATATCAGCGCCGCCACCAACAGCGACACCCAACGCCAAATAAACAACTTACTTAATGTCACAGAGCGATCCAAAGCGGTAACCCTCACTTTCAAGCTGAGACAGCACTCTGTCCAACACCGCGGCATTGGTAGCTGAAGTCGGGTGCAGTAGCATTATCTCTCCCGGATGAGCATTATCCAGTATTTTTGCGATAGCCGACGCCTGATCAGGCTGGCGGGCGTTATCCCAATCGGCGTAAGCAAAGCTCCAGAATACCGTTCTGTAACCAAGCTGCTCCGCAAACCCAAGATCTCGGCGGCTGAAGCGCCCCTCAGGCGGACGGTAGAATTTCGCAAGCTTTATCCCAATGCTTTCCTCCGCGTACCTTTCAAGCCCTTCCAACTCAGCCGCAAATTCTTCTACACTGTGAATTTTGGTCATATCCCGGTGCTTCATGGTATGATTACAGACAAGGTGTCCTTCATTTGCCATTCGCTTCACCAGCTCCGGCTCTCGCTTTATCAGATTTTCAAGCACAAAAAATGCCCCTGGCGCATTGTGCTTTTTCAGAACGTCCAGTATCTTGCCAACATTTCCGTTTTCATATCCTGCATCAAAGGTAAGATATATCACCTTATCTCCTTTTTCAGCCGCAGCCACGTCGGCGTATACGGTATTATATTCGGTTATAAATTCCATTCCCCGATCTATGGGCGGCAGTGTATGAGAGGTATTCCTCATACAGTACCAGTTATGCGCCGCATTCGCTGCTGCCGACGCTTCCCTTTCCGTATCGTCGGCGTTGTCGGGTATTTCCTCAACCTCATTTTCTTCCGTTTCGGGAAGCGGCATCGGACGGTGAGCGCGCCCTCTTCTCCATTCCGGGGGAATGGGCTTTCCCTCTCCCCGTCCGGGGCGGTGATCCTGCATTTTTCTACCGTCATCTTTCCCCTTCTCACTTGCTCCGTCCCCGTTTTCGCACCGCGGACAACGCCGCTTACCGTTGTGGCGAAACCCGCCGCGACCGCGGCTATCCTCCGTTATCTCCGTACCGTCCAAGCGCTCATCGCTACTGTTTTCAACAGTTTTTTCCGTGTTTTCAGAAGTAGCAAACGCATTTAACGGAAGTATTCCAAGCACACTTCCCGCACTGAGCAATAAAGCAGTAAGCGCGATAACCGTCTTATATTTTTTCATTTTCTGTTCTTCCTTTCATTTTTGTCTGTTTTACAGGGGCAAGTTAAGCTATCGGATTTGATAAAATTCCGTTTTTTTAACAATTCTTTGCTTGCGTACTGTAAAGCACAGTTATCTCCAAGCTTAGTTTTTTTCTTCTGCAAAAAAATACTCATTGAAAATTCTGCCGATAAAAATGAACGCACGTTGTTCTGCGTTGCCTGTCGGTAAGACACATAAAACACAGTATGGATCCGGCGCATACCGTATATAATAATACGTTTAAGCAACCGCAAAAACGCAAAAAGGTCACAGGTCTGAAAAACACACTGTTCAGATCTGTGACCTTGCTATATAATGCAACTGAAAGCTATTTCAATATCATTCAGCGTTCTGTGCACACAAAGAGGAAAGATGCTCGATAACTCTTTGCGTATAAATGCTGGTTTCTATGTCAAACCGCTGGTTTTTGGAACAAAAGCTTTCGTAGGTTCCTGAAAAATCACCGATTTCAACCATTTCACTCCAAAGTTTACGGCTCTCAGTAACGTATTCGTCTTCCGACATCTTAAGCTGCGGATATTCCGCTATAACGGAATATATTACAAGATATTGCTTGACGTACTGCTGTGCAATACCGGTGACGTACGCGAAAAAGCTCCCCTCGGTATGTCCCAATGTTGCGAGATACGTTTCAAGCGAAACTCCGTAATAATTAGCGGCGCCTTCAACGCTGGAAACATAGTCTTCGACTATCAGCCCTATCTCATCCTCCGGATACTTCAGTACCTGTGAATCCTCATAAAGCTTTTGGAACATGAGCGCGCCCACTATGTTGTTTTTTAATTTGCTGTAGGTAATCTCCATATACTTTTCCACGTTTTCTTCGTTCATCTCGGGATAAGAATAACGTGTCAATGAATTGATCTTCACCGTAAATACGGCAGGTTGTCCGGCAAGATCCGGATAGTAATCCTCCGGAAAAACAACATTTACGTCAACGGTTGCCTCTACTGCCGCACCGATCAGTCCGCTTTCAAATCCGGGGATAAATGCTCCTGACCCGATGGTGAGATCATAGCCGCTATCCGTTCCGCCCTGGAACGCCACTCCGTTGATCCTGCCCACATAGTCTATATTTACGGTATCTCCCTCACAAACCGATATTCCTTCAATATCAGTTATGCTTCCCTCTTCGCCGTCGGCATCGTATATCACAGCAATTGCTCCGCTTTTTGAAGCCTCTCGAAATTGGAGCAACATATTATCCAGGACGTCGTTTTCGTCTGGTGCCTCATTTGTACTGCCAAGCGTAATATATTCCGTCAAATCGTAATCAAAGCGACCGGAATTTTCCGCTCCGTTTCCGTCACCGTTCTCATTTCCGTTCTCATTTCCGTTTCCGCTACCGTTTCCGTCTCCGTTCGAATTGGGCGGGGTATCACCGTCTCCGTTATCAGATCGACCGCTGTCCGCGCATCCGCTTGACATAATAAGCAACGCGAGCATCAAGGCGATCATCGTCACGAGCTTTCTTTTCAATTCCATAATCCTTTCTCATGAAGCTTAATTCATCCGCAACCAATGCCGGACAGGTGTAACATTTATTTTCTTCGGAAGGTTGCAAGCTTTGCCGTGCTGGCAATAACAATAAGCTTATCTCCGCTCTTGATCTTATCTTCCGGATCAATATTGACGTTTAACCTCTCCCCCCTGCGCAGTGCTACAACGTTCATGGAGAATCTCTTCCGGAGATTAAGCTCCAGGAGGCTCTTACCTATCCAATCCTCCCGCACGTCAATTTCTGTCATAGCGAAATCACGGGAAAGAGTGACCGCATCAATAAATCCGGAGCTGAGGAGATTTTTCGCCAGACGTGTGCCGGACTCATTTTCCGGAAATACAACCTCGTCAGCGCCGACACGTGAAAGTATCTTCTTCTGCATCTCGCTTCCGCATTTTGCAATAACGCGCTTTACTCCAATGTCCTTGCAAAGAGTAACCGCAAGAACACTTGCCTCAAGGTTATTCGCCATGGCTACTATAACCACGTCAATATTGGAGATTCCCAGCTGCCTGATCACCTCCGGGTCGGTAACGTCTGCGCATCTGCATATAGGTAGCTCGGTAGCCGCAGAGTTTACCACAGCCTCGTTACTGTCAACGGCAAGCACCTCTATCCCATTGTTCACAAGCTCTCTTGATACCGCCATTCCGTATCTTCCAAGACCGAAAACAGCGTAAGTTTTATTAATGCTCATATCTTCTTTCCTTTCCGTAACGTCCCGAATAACAATATCTTTAGCCGACACTTATGTCTTCAGTGGGCTCCTTTATAATATTTTCTTTTTTCCGGTTTGAGTTCAACGCAAGCGCGAACGAAATAGGACCTACTCTGCCCAGGTACATAGTAACTATCAATATCAGCTTACCCAGCTCATTCAGACCGGGAGTGAGATTTCTGCTCAGACCTACGGTGGCGGTAGCGCTCACCGTTTCGTATAAAACATCAGCCAGATCGGCATCCGTAGTAGCCGAAAGCAACAAGGTGGACAGAACCACGATGGTAACGGAGGTCATACACACCGCAACAGATTTCGTTACCGCCGATTTTGAGATCCGACGCCCGAACACAGACACCTCGTTCCTTCCCTGTACGGACTCAAGGGCTGATATCATAAGCACCGCCACGGTAACTGTCTTTATACCACCTGCAGTACCGACGGGGGAACCGCCTATAACATCAGCAACAAACACAGCGCAGTAGAAGCAGTGGTCAAATACTGCTGAGGCACAGTGATATACCCCGCAGTTCTTGTTGTAACCGATTGAAAAAACGCCAACTGAATTTTATCAAATAGCGAAAGCTCCTTCATGGTAAGAGGATTATCGTACTCAAAAAACAGGATCAGAGCCGCGCCTGCGAATATCAGAAAAGCACTTACACTTATAGCAAGCTTACTGTGAAGAGTGAGGTCATGGAACAACCGGCGCCTTTTTCCCTTTCCGTTTCGCACCACTCTTGCCACATCCAACCATACGACGTATCCGATTCCGCCCATGATGATCAGAGCGCAGGTCACCGCATTGACCAGTGGATTTGAGATATAATCGCAAAGGCTGTTTTCACCGATCACGTCCATTCCCGCATTGCAAAAGGCTGACACGGAATTAAAGACGGAGATCCAGATACCCTTCCAACCGAATTGCGGAATAAACACCGTCATATAAAGAACTGCGCCTATTCCTTCCACAGTAAAGGTTCCGAGAATAACGTGCCTTACAAACTTAACCATGCCGGAAAGAGTGTTCAGGTTAAAAGCATCCTGCAGAAGCAGTCTACCTCCCAATCCCATTCTTTTATTCATCAGCAGCATTATTCCCGACATCACGGTAATAACTCCCAATCCGCCCACCTGAATAAGGACCAATATAACCGCCTGACCGAAATAGCTCCACGCAGTTGCGGTAGGAACTGTCACCAGTCCGGTAACACAGGTAGCGGTAGTTGCCGTAAACAATGCATCCGTAAATGAAATGCTGACACCGTTTGCATGACTTATCGGAAGCCACAAAAGAAAGCCCCCGAGGAATATAACTGCAATAAAGCTCAGAAGTATGATATGCGTTGTAGATAGTCTGAAATGCTTTTTTCTTCTCACTTAAAGCCATACCTCTCTCTTGGTCTTAGTCTTAGTCTTAGTCTTAATCAATATCCGAATCATATATAACGGTATAATTACCGGTTCCGCTATCCCAGCTCGTTCCCTTGGTAACAGAAGCCCACTGCTCCGCTGTTCCGCGGAACATTATACTTTTCAGGCTCGAACATCCTGAGAACACTTCACTGTATATCTCCTTAAGCTCAGAGCCAACAGTTACGCTCTCAAGCTTAGCGCAATCCCTGAACGCAGCACTCTGTATAGTAGTTATACCGTTGCCAAGGTTGACACTCGTTAGCTCAGAGCAACCTGAAAAGCCTAATGAACCTATGAATGTAACGCTATCAGGAATATCAATGCTTACAAGTCCGGTACAATTGTAGAAAGCAGACATTCCTATACTCGTGCACATGCTTCCCGCTTCAAATTCAACTGATATGATTTTAGAGCAACCGAGAAACAGGTTAGCGGGAATTTCGGATACGCTCTTTCCGATGTACACTCTGACTCCGTCACCGTCATCCCCGGCATAACCAAACGGGGCGTAATAACCGGCGGGAGCAGTGGTACTGCTCGCGTTAAAGTATATTTCCGTAAGCCCGGTGCATTTTGCAAATGCAGAACTACCGATTTTAGTAATTTGACTCGGAACGGTTATACTTGTC
>JAFVTO010000123.1 GCA_017503165.1 Clostridia bacterium
TACCATATAAGGTGCCGGGTGGAGCCAGGCGAAAAATTGGCTGGATAAAATACGTTGCGTTCCTCCTGTCGTTGGCTTTTGTTTCGGCTCTCTTCCTTGTTCACGTGGCAAATCTCGGGAAAATAATGTTTTGGGCGTTTATCGTCGGTAATATTCTTTATTATGCGGTGGGAATCGCGCTGGCGTTTTTGCTCAGGGACAATCGGGCATTTTGCAAGTATATATGCCCTGTTGCCGTCTTTATGAAGCCGATGAGCTATTTTTCGGCGTTGAGGATCAAATGCGATAAGGGAAAGTGCGTGTCCTGCGGAAAATGCAAAGGCGTGTGCCCGATGGACGTGGATGTTACCGATAATTCAAGGAAGCGCAAAAACGGTACGGACTGTATTCTGTGCTTTGAATGCGTAAAGGCATGTCCCAAAGACGCGCTGTAGCGTGAATCTAACGAGCGACAAAAAAATTAGCATTGCCGCGGTAAATTCCGGGAATTTACCGCGGCTTGCTTTTTTAAATGCCTAAAATGTTCGAATGGTATTGACATTTTGCACAAATCGTGATAAAATGGTTAAAACAATACTATTATATAGTATTTTATGTATTGTAATATTTACTCGCGTGTGCGAACGACTGTATTATTTTCCGATTGAAAGGGAAGGTTACAACTATGAAAAAATGTCCAAATTGCGGTCACTCAGTTGGAGATCTGGAGGAGAACTGTAACCGTTGCGGCGAGGCTCTTGCTGTTGACCCGGCTGCAATTCTCGCGGCTATGAGTCGTAAAAAGAAAAAAAAGAAAAAGCGGATACGTTCTCTGTTTTGGCTTCTTGTTCCCGCTTTGCTTCTCGGTGGGTATACGGCACTCCTGGAGTATAAGCTTCTGCCGGAAACCATTACAATGCTCGGCAAAACCTACAAGTTTGTGTCGTTGTTCTCTGTGAGTGAGACTGCTATTATCGCATTTGTCGGATTCTATGTTTTGCCGTTTATCTGGCTGATAGCGGTGTTTGGTCGGATGATCTCAAAAGCAAGAGCCACACGCGAGGAGGCAAGACTCATCAATCTCGGAGCTCGTCTCGACGACGAGGTCTTGCAGGATGGCGGTAATGTCAACGGCGGTAATACGGAGGCGGAAGCCCATGATGCCGAGGCTGAGAACGGTAATGCCGAGATGGCGCCTCTTCCTGAGTTTTCATACCGCAAGCTCAGGGAAATAGACAGAGCAGGTATGTCCTCGGACAGATATTCCGACGGCGTTACCCTTGAGGGTCTGCTTAAAGCAATTCAGGGATACGTCGCTACCCGCGGTATTGCCGTATCGGACGGAGCGCTGAGCTCATTACTCTCGGCTATGGCGATCTCCCGTATTCTTTGGGTCAACGGTAAGGATGCGGAGCTTACTCGCCGTGCTTTGGGAGCGGTATCTGAGTTTTTTGGCTCGGAGTTGCATATAGACAGAGTAGGTGAGGATGTATGCTCGCCGGAAACACTTGCGGTAAGGTGTAACGAAGAGGGCGATAGATTTGAGTCGGATTTTTTGACTGACGTTTATTCTGCAATTTATGCTCCTGCTTCGGTTCGTTTTGCGGCGCTTGAGGGGGTCGCTCCCGAAACAATGGGCGGCTATCTTTCTCAATATCTTGCTTCGGCTGAGGCGTGGGAGAAGTCGCATCAGGCTACGGTTCTTGGTGTTTCAGACGAAAACGCCGCCAAGCACATTATTGACGGGAAACTGGAACTACCGAAGAATTTGTGGTACGTTATTATCCCCGGCGAGAGGGCAAGCTACTTTGCCCGTCCGGAGAATGCTATACCGGTGGAGCTTTCGGGTATATCCGAAATTGCTGAGGATGCGGAGATCTCCGAGGTCGAGCGCACCCCGGTATCAAGGGAGTGGTTCAGTGAGCTTGCTCGCAAGGCGCGTGACGTCTATTACATACCCGAGGAATACTGGAAAAAGGTTGACCAGGTCGAGGAATATGTGGCGCAGCGCGTCCGCGGATACCGACTTGACAACAAGAGTATTCGCAAGATTGAGGCATATGCCGCGGTTTATCTTGCCACCGGCGGAAAGCTGTTCGATGCCCTTGACTGCATCGTGGCGGCAAAGGTGTTGACTGAGCTTCAAGGATGTTCGTCTGAGAGTTTATCCGGGGAAGAGAACGGATTGTTCCCATTCCTTGACAGGGTTTTCGGACTTGACAATATGCCCCTGAGCAATGAAAGCGCCCGAAAGCTCGGTGCGGTCTGATCGTTTGACTGACGCTGTAATCGGGAAAGGAACGGTTATTAATCGAAAATGTTTGATTTGATATTTACTTTGCTTTCCAAAGGCGGAGCGGTATGCTTTTCCGCCCTGTGGGATGGCGTATGGAATTTGATCTCCTCACCGATAGCTATCGGAATATATTCCCTTGTCTTGCTTGCGGCAATAGTTATTCTGATCTCCTTTGTGCTGGAAGGGGAGCGCGAAAAGCCTGATCCGGAGCTTCTCCAGGACTGTATTGATCGGTTGAATGAGCTTAATCGCCTGGCAGGTGTAAGGGATGGCTCCATTACAGTATCGGTGGAGTCTCCTGAGGGTAACGGAGCCACCGGTAAGAAGGAAGAAGAAGAGGAAGAAGAGAGAGCCCCGAGATTTTACGGACTAAGTGAGACAGATGCGCGGATGGCGAACCGTCGAGAGCCGGAATATAACGATGAAATAGGGTTTGAGGAGCTGTGCGAAAGGTTCCGAAAATTCTGCGCGAGCCGCATGAAGCTATACTATGACATAAGCGACGTGAGAAGGTTTGTGGCGAGCTTCAGTGTAACGCATCTGATAGTAATGCAGGGAATGAGCGGAACAGGAAAGACGTCGCTTGCGTATGCATTCGGAGAATTTATACAGAACCATTCGGTAATCGTGCCAATACAGCCGATGTGGAAGGAGCGAACAGACCTTATCGGATACTATAACGAGTTTACGAAGAGGTTTAACGAGACAACGCTGTTGCAGAAGATGTACGAGGCGAACTACAACAAAGAGATCTATGTAACGGTGCTTGACGAAATGAACATAGCGCGAGTGGAGTATTATTTTGCGGAATTTCTCTCGTTGCTTGAAATACCGGATCCGAACAAGAGATATCTAGACGTAGTGTCGGACAAATGGGATAATGACCCGAAGCTTTTGGTAGACGGAAAGATACGGTTGCCGATGAACATGTGGTTTATGGGAACAGTAAACAACGACGACTCGACCTTTGCCATATCCGACAAGGTATATGACCGAGCGATGGTAATGAACCTTGACTACAAGTGTGAGCCCTTTGAGTGCGAGGATACGCCGCTGACGAAAATATCGTCAGAGCATTGGGAGAAGCTTACGGCAGAGGCACGGGAGGAATACGTAATAACGGACAGAAACCTACGGCGCATAGCGAAGCTTGACGAATATCTGATAGAGAATTTCAGAATAACCTTCGGAAACCGAATCATGAAGCAGATAAAGGGGTATGTACCCGTATGTATTGCCTGCGGAGGCTCAGAGCTTGACGCCATAGACGATATACTTTCCAAAAAGGTGCTCAGGAAGCTGGAGGCGCAGAATCCGGTCTATGTAAAGTCGATGGCAGAGCCGCTCTGCACCTTCCTTGACGATCTTTTCGGAGTAGACCGTATGCCCTTGTGCAAGGCATACCTGCACCTCCTTGAGCGTAACGCTTAATGCGCGAAAGAGGGGATTGCATATTTATGAATAGCGTGAAAGCTGACGCATGGCTGAAATTTGAACCGCAGAGGTTCAGCTTGGTTATTGCGCTATTCGGCGCGCAGAGACGAAAAAAAATTGAATAATATAATAAGGCTCTGTCAGATGAGAAGACAGAGCCTTATAACAAAATCCCCAAAGGGCAGTCAAGCGCCGCCCCTTGGGGAGAGAGGTCGGTCCATTCATTGCTGAGCTTTGAATGTGCCGACCTTTTTGTACGGTTTTTTATTATTGTTTAAGGATGGGGAATTATTTGCTGCGCCCCATTATTCCAATTCAATAATAAGCTTTCCGGGATTGAGAGTAACAGCGTAGAAATCCGCATCGGTGATGTCAACGCCGTTTTCGTCGTAGATTTTGTAGACGATAGTATTTTCAGGAGTACCTTCATCTCCGGGGAGATAGTTTTCTCCGATCGCCTCAGCCACAAGAGTGTGACCGTCAACCAGAGAGCCTGAGGTAATAGAGCACTCATTTGCGGTAAGCACTGAGCCGTCATATACCTTTTTGGCTGATGCCGAGGTAATGGTGATCTTGACCTTGAGTACCTGAAGCACGCCTGTTTCGAAGCATATACTGTATTTAGACGTAATATCAATACCGTTTGAGTCATAGATCTTAAGCGAGGTTATTCGCGAATCTACGGTTCCGGGATTTTTCAGAGAGCCCTCTACTGTAGCGACAACTCTGTATCCCTCCGGCAGATGCTCTGCGCCTTTAAGGATACGAACGCCTACGCCCTTGCAGTTGTGCGTTTCTCCTGTGTAGGACTTTATAAGTGCGTTGGGGACAAACTTCAGGATCTCTCTACTGTCATCACCTTCGCCATCACCTTCGCCGTCACCTTCGCCGTCACCTTCGACATCTCCTTCGCCGTCACCGCTATCGGTGCCGGCTGTGGGCTCGATGTTCAGCCAGCCGATGCCGTCTATGTAGACCTCGACCCATGCGTGAGCCATTGAGGTGTCAACCTTATATTCCTCGCCTGCCTCCACGCCGTGAGCTACAAATCCGGTAACGTATCTTGCGGGAATACCGAGCGCACGGAGAATTACTGTCGCCGCCGCCGCGTACTGTCTGCAAACGCCCTCTTTGGCTACGGTGAGGAAGTATATGACCATATCCTCATCCTCCGGATATGGGGTGAAGCCAAGTTTATATGTGGCGGCATTTTTGACGTAGTCTTCAACCCAGCGAACCAATTCAAGAGTACTCATAGAGGAAAGGTCTACGCCGTCTGCTTCCGCTGCCTCTGCGATGATCGGAAGAATATCTGTTTCGGTCGATTGGGGAAGCGAGGTATAGCTTTCATACACAAAGCTTCTGTATTCAACCTCAAATGCCGACATACTTTCGGGAAGCGTAGGCAGATAGCTTGAGGTGGTATAGTTATATCCGTACCAGCCAAAGGAATAAGGCGTTCTGAGGGTGACTGCGGTCTCGTTTGCGTAAGGAATCCGATCCGGATCGGTGAACTGAGGATAGAGCATACCGATATTCAGGGAGTAGATCAGCTCCAGAGAGCTCATTGGAACGCCACTGTTCTTAAGAGCTTCCGTGGTGAGATACAGTCCGTGTACGTTCTCGCCTGCCGGAGCCATACCCCATACACCGTCTCGCTTCAGGTATTCGCCGTAATGTTCTTTTTTGAAATAGATGCTTCCGGAAGCATTGGCAATGAAGCTGAAGCACTCACGCGGGGTTTTTTCCACCGAGAGAGTACCTTCTTCGATGGAAGTGATATTGTAGCAGTCGGTTACGTCGTTTCCGTTTTCGTCAAAGAATTTGATGCTCGAAACGTCAATTGTATTTGCTTCGGTTCCGATCTCGGTTATGCTACCTGTATTTTTTCCTTTGATACTGTGTCCCGGGACAAGCTTGTTTCCGCCGCAGATAAGCGTATCGCAGGTCAGCGGTATGCCGTCATAGAGCTTTTGTGCGTCTGCGGATTTTACAGTGACGTCGCGCTTGGTTACGGTAAGAGTTCCGGGATTTACTATGACTGTGTATTGGGAGGTAACGTCGTTGCCGTTTTCATCGCGGATCACATATTCGCAGGTGTTTTCCGCAGTTCCGGACGCAGTTATCGATCCCGTTGGCGTAACTGTGACGGTATGACCGTCCATTGGCTGTCCGGAGATGGAATATCCTGCCTCGGTCAGCGGTGTGCCGTCATACTGCTTAGTCGCGCCTTCGGTGTTGATTATCAGCTCGTTTGAATATACGGTAAGCTTGCCGTATATGTAGCTGATCTCATAGTTTTCGGTAACGTCGGTAAGATCGGCTGAAAGTATTCTCTGAACTGTGAACAGATTATCGCTGGTGCCAAGCTCGGTCTGAGAGCCTGTATAAACGGTATCCGCAATGGAATGTCCGTTTACAAGGCCGTGGGTAAGTTCAGCTTTCAGAGAATGCTCGGTGAACGGTAAGCCATCGTATGGCTTATTTGCGCCGGAGGAATATACGGTGAGCGGACGGCGGGTAACCGTCAGCTTTCCGAAATACTCCTTCAAGGTATACATTGAGGTTACGTCATTGCCCTCACTGTCGGTTATTACTGCCACGGCGTAGTTATACGACTCGCCCACGTTTGTCTGTGAGCCGGTTTCGGTGAACCGCAGGGAGTGTCCCGTGAGCAGATCTCCTACATAGCTTACACCTGCGCTTGCCGTAAGAGGAACGCCGTCGTAGATCTTTTGAGCAGAGGTGGTGATCAGATTGATGATTCCGGATATTACCCTGAGCCTTCCGTCAGTGTAGATGGGCTCGTAATTACCCGTTACGTCATTTCCTTCCGCATCAAGGATCACAGCGACCTCAAAGGTATTTTTGCTTTCTCCCACCTCGGTCTGAGTTCCGAGATAATTTGCGGTGACAGTGTGTCCGTCAACCAGCCCTTCGGTTTTTGAGATCGTGTGGGCGGTCAGAGGTGTGCCGTCGTATATCTTTTCACCGTCGGCTGAGGTAAGAGCCAATATCCGCTTGGTTACGGTGAGAGTTGCCTCTGTTACACTTATGTCATAGTTTGAGGTAACGTCTCTTTCTCCGTCGAGGATAAGACAAGATTCAACGGAATAGGTGATGCTTCCCGCGTCGCGTATTCTTCCGATCGGAACGCAAGTGATCTGTTGTCCGTCAACCAATGCGAAGGTCAGCCCTCCTACGGTGTCAACCGTGAAGAAATCAAATTCCTGTGCGGTATGCCACTGTCCGTCATATACCCATGTATTATCCTTAAGGGTGATATTTATTGGGCGTTTCGTTACCGTGAGTGTTCCGAAATCCTCGACAATGGTATACATTGAGGTTACGTTATTGCCGAATCTGTCGGTTATTACCGCTACGGCAACGTTTTGCAATACGCCTGCGTCAGTCAGTGAGCCGAGCTCGGTGAATTGCAGAGTGTGTCCCGTAAGCAATTCTCCCGAGAAGCTTGCGTCTGCTGTAAGCGGCGAGCCGTCGTAGACCTTTTCGGCAGAGTCGGTATGCAGGTTGATAATGCCGGATATTACTCTCAGCATTCCGTTATTGTAGAACGGCTCGTAATTATCAGTTACGTTGTTTCCTTCTGCATCAAGTATCTCCAGAATCTCAAAAGTATTTTCGCTTGTTCCAACCTCAGTCTGAGCGCCGGTGTAATCCGGGTTGATAACGTGTCCGCTTATCAAGCCTATGGAATGGGAAATGGAATGAACGGTAAGGGGAGTGCCATCGTATATCTTTTCGCCGCCTGCTGAGATAAGGGTGATGGGGCGCTTGGTTACGGTGAGTGTTCCGAAATCCTCGACAAAGGTATACATTGAGGTTACGTCATTGCCCTCGCCGTCGGTTATTAACGCCACGGCGTAGTTCGCTGACGTGCCTGCAGATGTCTGTGAGCCGGTCTCGGTGAACTGCAGGGAGTGCCCTGTGAGCAGATCTCCTGCGTAGCTTACGCCAATGTCTGCCGTAAGCGGTAGCCCGTCGTAGACCTTCTGGGCAGATCCTGTATGAAGGGTGATGATACCGGATATTACTCTCAGTATTCCGTTGACGCAGGTGGGCTCGTAATTATCGGTTACGTTGTTTCCTTCTGCATCAAGTATCTCCAGGATCTCAAATGTATTTTCGCTTGTTCCAACCTCAGTCTGAGCACCGGTGTAATTCAGGTTGATAACGTGTCCGCTTATCAACCCATCTGCAACGACATACCGGTGAGCAGTAAGGTGTGCTCCGTCGTATATCTTCTCGCCTCCGGCTGAGATAACGGTGATTGGGCGCTTGGTTACAGTAAGTGTTCCGAAATCATTGACAAAGGTATACATTGAGGTTACGTCATTGCCCTCGCCGTCGGTTATTAACGCCACGGCGTAGTTCGCAGATGCGCCTGCGTTTGTCTGTGATCCGGTCTCTATGATCTGCAGAGAGTGTCCCGTGAGCAGCTCTCCGGAGTAGGTTGCGCCTGCCGTAAGGGGAGCGCCGTCGTAGACCTTTTCGGCAGAGTCGGTATGCAGGTTGATAATGCCGGATATTACTCTCAGTGTTCCGTTAACGTA
>JAFVTO010000124.1 GCA_017503165.1 Clostridia bacterium
CGTGAAAAATCCACAGGAGATCTGTACTGCGTATTCCATCAAGCGGCAGAAATCGCCGGAATTACCGCAAGCTGCCCTATCCTTTGCTCACTTAAGGGCAACAGTCTGTACGTCTGTGACGTAACACAGAAGCTGAGGGAGATCACTCTCAACGTAAACGGTAAGGACTATAGCTTCGACTTCACCAATGCTTACGGCAAGGCTCAGTGCGTAGCTCTTTAAAGCATAGATAAGAAAAACCTGAAAAACAGAATGTTTTCAAATATTTGATTTCTGCATTGAATTATACAAATTAATTGCAGGCAAAAAAATGTTTTTAACAGAAAGGTACGGTATAAAAAATGACGAGCTTTGAAATCTGTAAAAGCCAGTGGAGAAAAATACTGGTAGGCACTCCCGACGAATTAGCAATCGGAGACAAAACCGTAAACGAGCGCATAGCATCCTGCGGCAGAAAAGCAAACTTGGCATGGGATGCATACAAGGCGAACGGAAAAAAGCCTGATGCAGTTGGCTTGTTCCGCGACACCAAGTCGGTCACCAGCGGAGATATGACACGGGAATACGCCAGACTCAGCGAAATGGCGCTTGGATACGCAACCTACGGCACAGACTGCTACCTCAATGAAGAGCTGCTCTCCGACATACTCGCCGCCCTTGAATGGGGATATACTCACTATTACGGAGAGGCGGAGCTTGAATACCGCGGTTGGCGCGATATGCGGGAATTCAACTGGTGGGACTGGTGCATCGGAACTCCAACAGGGCTGATGAATACTATGATTTTAGTGGACAGTCATCTGACGCTCGAACAAAAGAAAAACTATCTTAAGGTCTTTAATCACAGAGTTCCCAAGCCCCGTGACTACGGCTCAAACAAGGTGCATTTCGGATACCTTATTGCGCAGGCGGGAATCCTCTGCGAAAATGCCGAGCAGATCCTTGTAGGAAGAGACGGTATTGAGGACACCTATTTATACGCGGACGGCGGAGTTAATGACGGTCAGGGCTTTTACCGTGACGGATCATACATATTCCATACCCTGCACCCCATGAACTTCACCTACGGACACGGGCATTTTTCAGGCATAACCGACTTTGCCGCAATTCTTGCAGGCTCCGAGTTTCAGCTTAAAACGGAGCATACCGAGCTT
Organism: Clostridia bacterium; assembly: GCA_017503165.1. Lineage (GTDB taxonomy): Bacteria > Bacillota > Clostridia > Oscillospirales > CAG-272 > SIG673. The sequence goes on from JAFVTO010000124.1 coordinate 1,155, forward strand.
CTTTACACCTGGCTCTACAATAGCTTTCTTCCGTTCAGCAGGAATGGGGAGATCTTCCGCTCCGTTCTCGGAAGACACCCCAAAGGGACAAGAGGAAGCGCCTGCGGATTTCTGAAAACAGTCATTCGACTGTACGGACTGTCATCGGATGATAAAAAATCTGAGCTTTCAGACGTAATAACCATGCTTGTGGACGAGCATCCGCTCAGCGAAAACGGATATTGCAACGAGATATTCGGCTCGCTCACACTTAACGACTATCTTCTGCTCCGTCAGGCATACAATCCAAAGGGCGCACAGGTAGATCGCCGTGGGCTTTACGCCTTCAACTGTATGGACAGAGCGGTACAGCACGCGGACAGATACGCCTTTGCTCTTTCAGTCTCCTCGTCGCGTATATATAACTATGAATGCATCAATCACGAGAACATGAACGGCTGGTATCACGGCGACGGAATGCTGTGTCTCGTTTCTTCTCCCTTTAAGTACGGCCCCGAATATTGGAACGGCGTGGACCCGTACAGGATCCCCGGAACCACGGCCGACGACCGTCCGAGAGAGCTGATAACAATAGCTCAGGCAAACGAATATCTGTCGTCAAAGGACCTCGTCGGTACGCTGACAACGGGAGATACCGGGGTTTCGGTCATGCAGCTTGAATCCTACCACGGCGACGGAGAGCTTATAAGCAAAAGGTTTTACAATCCGTCGGGCTCGTACGGAAATGCTCCTGCAAAGCGTGACTGCACCCTTACTGCAAACAAGGCGTATTTCTTCATGGACGGCTACGCCATCTGCCTCGGAAGCGCGATAAACGCTCACGATAACGCAAAGGTATATACCGTCATCGAAAACCGGCACGGTGATCCCATAATCGAGGGTGGACACGTGGTCGGTCATTGCACTCTGCCCGTCACATTCAACGGCGAGGGAGTGGAGCTTACCGATACCGACACGGTGTATGAAGGAGTCAGATATATCACCATGGGCTCAGATGCCTATTGCGTGATCGACGGCAAGGCGATCACCGCTAAAAGGACTGATGTTGCCCCGGGATTTTCTCAGATAGTAATAGACCACGGCATTAATCCGCAAAACCAGTCCTACGCCTACGCGATCCTTCCAAATACCGGTATTGATGGCGCAAAAAGCTTCTCCGACAACACCCCGTTTGAGGTACTGGAAAACTCCGCCTCTGTTCAGGCAATACGTGAAAAATCCACAGGAGATCTGTACTGCGTATTCCATCAAGCGGCAGAAATCGCCGGAATTACCGCAAGCTGCCCTATCCTTTGCTCACTTAAGGGCAACAGTCTGTACGTCTGTGACGTAACACAGAAGCTGGGTAAGATAACCCTAAAAGTAAACGGCAAGGAATACGGCTTTGACTTTACCAATGCTTACGGCAAGGCTCAGTGCACAGCTCTTTAAGATCGGTTGTTTATTCTTAAAGGGAGGAAACTGACATGACTAACATAGAAAACTACATATCAATAGCCAAGCGGCAGGGGTATGAGAAAATGCCTGTGCATTTCTCGCTTTGTCCGTCGCTGAAACGTAAATTCGATGATTACGTCAGAGAAACCGGGTTCCAAGTAGATCGAACAATAGTAAATATCCCCGACCTTCGCCCCGTGGTTGCTCCGACCAATGTTTTTATGGAATACCACGGAAAAACCTTCAAGGAAGGAACTCGCATCGACAGCTACGGTGTGGCTCACGAGCCTGGAAGCGCCGCGGCATTCCACATGACAAAAATGTATTTTCCCATGGAAAAGCTGGATAGTGTTGAGCAGATAATGGAGTATCCTCTGCCCGACTACTCCAATGCCGATCCCGAGGAGCAGATCAAGGCGGTAAAAAGAGCCCACGAAAACGATATAGTCGCTCTGGGAAATATGCAGTGTACCGTCTGGGAGCAGTCCTGGTATATGCGCGGTATGGAAAATCTGATGGCAGATATGATGATGGAGGATCCTATAGCGGAAGCTATTCTCGACCGAGTGACCGATATATCGGTTACCCGTGCGGCAAGCTTCGCAAAAAGCGGTGTTGACGCGCTTTTTCTCGGTGACGACATCGGTATGCAGCATACCATCATGATGAG
>JAFVTO010000125.1 GCA_017503165.1 Clostridia bacterium
GGTGTCATCGGACAGCCTCTCGACATTACTCCTATTGCCGAGCACATGCAGGAGCTTAGTGATTCCGTAAATCCGGATGGAAGCAAGGATGCCGCAAACGCAATAATGACCACCGATACCGTTTTGAAAGAGGTTGCGGTTGAGTTTGAATGCGGCGGTAAGCTTTGCCATATAGGCGGCATAGCGAAGGGTTCCGGAATGATTCATCCCAATATGGCTACAATGCTCGTTTTTGTAACCAGTGACTGCGCTATTTCTCCAGAGATGCTTGATAAGGCAGTTAAGGCGGATGTTCGCGATACCTTTAATATGATCTCTGTTGACGGAGATACGTCTACTAATGATATGCTTACCGTTATTGCAAACGGCGAGGCGGGTAATGACGTTATTACCGAAGATGGAGAGTGCTATCAGGTGTTTACCGAAGCGCTTCGCGCGGTTACCACCAAGCTTTGCAGGGCTATCGCAAAGGACGGCGAGGGCGCAAGCAAGTTGCTTGAATGCCGTGTTGAGGGCGCAAAGGACGGTGAAAACGCCCGTGTTATAGCCAAGAGCATTATTTGCTCCAGCCTTGTCAAGGCGGCGATGTTCGGAGCCGATGCAAACTGGGGACGCATTCTTTGTGCCATCGGTTACAGTGGCGCAGAGGTGGATGTAAACAAGGTTTCTGTTTCCTTTGTATCCTCAAAGTGAGAGATACTTGTGTGTGAAAACGGGGCAGGTGTCGAGTTTTCCGAGGAGAAGGCAAAGGAGATACTGCTCATGAACGATATAGTTATTTCTGTCAAGCTTGGAGACGGTAATGCCGATGCAACCGCGTACGGTTGCGATCTGACTTACGAGTACGTAAGGATCAACGGAGATTACCGCACTTGACTTGCTTAGTTTGGGGTGTTGTCTCTATTCGGGACAGCTCCCCATTTTCAAGGTATAGGTAAGCCTTCGGGCTACTTGTTCAATACTTAAGGGGAAATCGCTATTGTATGGCTGAATGCAGATTTATAATAGAAAGACACGGACAAAGCGAGGGAAATCTCCGCAGGCTATTCTTAGGGCACACAGATCTTCCTCTTTCCGAGCTTGGGGAAAAACAGGCATTGTGTACTGCTGAATATCTTAGGGGTGAACATATTGACGTAATGATCACAAGTGATCTGAAAAGGGCGTATCAGACAGGACAGGCATTGGCTGAGCTTAAAGGCTTGCCGCTCTTGCTTGATCGACAGCTTCGCGAGATATATGCAGGAAAATGGGAAGGGAAGAGCTACGAGGAGATCGGAAGAGATTATCCGGAGGAATATGGGGTCTGGCTCAGCGATATAGGAAATGCCGTTTGTACGGATGGAGAATCGGTCCGTGAGTTAGATCAGCGCATTTTCAAAGAAATATGCAGACTCGGAGATGTGTATGGTGGAAAAACTGTTTTTATAGCTACCCATGCAACACCAATCCGACTGTTAAAGCTGAGAGCTATGGGACTCCCGCTTGAAAAAGCCAAGGATTACCGTTGGGTAGTAAACGCGTCTGTTACAGAGATAGGCTACGAAAACGGAAAGCTGCGCATTATAAAGGATACCCAAAGCGATCACCTGGGAATGCTGGTGACTCAGCTACCCAGCAACGTATAAAAAATATAAAGAAAGGTATGGTTTGCCAAATGAAAAAAGGTTACATCGTGCTTGAAAACGGACAAGTCTTTGAGGGCGAACGTTTTGGAGCAAAGAAAGACGTTATCGGCGAATTGGTGTTCACGACCGGAGTGGAGGGATACATCGAGACCCTTACGGATCCCTGTTATTACGGCCAGATCATCCTGCAAACTTTTCCGCTCATAGGTAATTATGGGTGGATAGATGCCGACACCGACGGAAGGGAGATAAAGGCTTTTGCTTATATTGTCCGCGAATGGTGTGAGGCACCCTCAAATTTTCGCAGTGAGGGGGATATAAATGCGGAGCTGTCCAAACGTGGGGTAGCCGGTATCTGCGGAGTCGATACGCGCGAGCTTACAAGAATAATACGTGAAAACGGAGTTTTGAATGCCTGTATAACAGACGATCCCAAGAGTGTTGATATGGATGCTCTACGGGCGTACAAGGTGAAAAGTGCAGTTGCTAATGTTGTGGTTGCAGGTGAGAAAGTAAAAAAATATCCTTCATGCAGTGAAGAAAAGTACAAGGTTACTGTTATCAACTACGGTAACACCTTCAATATAGTTTCCAAGCTTAATGAGATGGGTTGCTCGGTCAGTGTGGTTCCCTTTGACACCACAGCAGAAAGCATATTAGACGAAGCTCCGGACGGAATTGTTTTATCAGACGGCCCCGGTAATCCTACCGAAAACAGGAAATGCATAGCTGAAATCAAAAAGCTGATCGGCACCGCTCCGATTTTTGCAGTAGGGCTCGGTCATCAGATGCTGGCAATTGCTATGGGAGCAAAGACCTACAAGCTCAAGGTAGGACACAGAGGCGGAAATCAGCCGGTGAAGAGCGCGGAATACAAGGGTGTGTATATAACCGCTCAGAACCACGGTTATGCTGTAAAATCAGAAAGTGTTGAAAAGGTTGGGGGAAGAGTGATATTCACAAACGGAAACGACGGCACCTGCGCCGGAGTGCTCTACGGGGAGAAGCGTGCATTTTCAATACAATTCAATCCCGCTGCCTGCTCAGGTCCCGAAAACAGCGATGAATTTACTTTTGGACGCTTTGTAAATATGATGGGAGGTAAAAACTGATGCCACGTGATCTTTCAATCAAAAAGGTTCTTGTTATCGGCTCCGGTCCTATTGTTATTGGGCAGGCGGCTGAGTTTGACTACGCGGGTGCTCAGGCGTGCCGGGTGCTTAAAAGCGAGGGAGTTAACGTAGTGCTTGTAAACTCCAACCCCGCTACCATCATGACGGATAAGGCGTTGGCTGACGAGATATATCTGGAGCCTCTTACTGACGAAACAATAAAGCGTATAATCGAAAAAGAAAAACCGGACAGTATTCTTGCCGGATTGGGTGGACAAACCGGTCTGACCATCGCCATGCAGCTTTCAAAGGACGGATACCTTGATAAGATGGGTGTCCGACTGCTGGGTACAAATGCTTACGCTATCGATCGCGCAGAGGATAGAGAGCTTTTCCGTGAGACAATGCACAAGCTTAATCAGCCCATCATTCCCTCTGAGGTTACCGATAACGTTGAGCATGCGCTTGAGATCGCCGAACGCATCGGTTATCCGATAATTGTCCGTCCCGCATTCACTCTTGGCGGAGCCGGAGGCGGTGTTGCTAATGATCCAAGGGAGCTTGAGGTCATAGCGAGAAACGGTTTGATGCTTTCTCCTATTACCCAGGTTCTTATTGAAAAGTATATATACGGATGGAAAGAGATCGAATTTGAGGTAATGCGCGATGCGGCGGGAAACGCGATCGCTATATGCTCAATGGAAAATGTGGACCCGGTTGGCGTTCATACCGGAGACTCCGTCGTTGTTGCTCCTGCGGTAACGCTTTCCGATCATGAATATAAAATGCTGCATGATGCATCTCTCGCCATTATAACCGAGCTTGGCATTGAGGGCGGCTGTAACTGTCAGTTTGCTCTTGATCCCAAGAGCATGAATTATGCAGTTATCGAGGTAAACCCCAGAGTTTCGCGTTCTTCTGCCCTGGCTTCCAAGGCAACCGGCTATCCGATTGCTAAGGTGACCACCAAGATAGCTCTCGGATATACACTTGATGAGATCAGAAATGATGTAACCGGTACTACGTTTGCTTGCTTTGAGCCTACTGTAGACTATATCGTTGTAAAATTTCCCAAGTGGCCCTTTGATAAATTTGTTCACGCAAGCCGTAAGCTCGGTACTGCTATGAAGGCGACCGGAGAGGTCATGTCTATCGGTCCGTCCTTTGAAATGGCACTTATGAAGGCGGTCAGAGGAGCGGAAATCTCGGTGGACACACTTTCAATGCCGGTTATCAAAAATGTAGAGGATATTGAAGCAAAGCTTCATGATGTTGACGATCACCGTTTGTTTACCGTTTATGAGGCTTTGTGGCGAGGTGTTTCTGTAGAGCGCATCAACGAGATTACACGTATTGACTGTTGGTTTATTTCCAAAATAAAGAACCTTGTAGACTATGAGAAGTCGATAGAGGGCAAAAAGCTTGGCGCAGCATCCTACTTAAAGGGCAAGAAGCTCGGTTATACCGATAAGGCGCTTGAGCGTATAAGCGGAAATAAGATCTCAAAGCACAAGGATTGCGTTTATAAAATGGTGGATACCTGCGCTGCAGAGTTTAAGGCAGGAACCCCGTATTTCTATTCAACTCACGATACTGTTTGCGAGGCACGTGAGGTTGTGAAGCATAAGAAGCCGTGTATTATTGTACTCGGATCAGGCCCTATACGTATAGGTCAGGGAATTGAATTTGACTATTCCTCGGTTCACTGTGTCTGGGCGCTCAAAAAGCTGGGATACGAGGTTGCCATAATCAATAACAACCCCGAAACGGTATCGACCGATTTGATACCGCGGATAGGTTATATTTTGAGCCTCTTACACCGGAGGATGTCATGAACGTTATTAAGGTAGAGCAGCCTGTTGGCGTGGTTGTCGCTTTCGGTGGACAAACTGCAATCAAGCTCACAAAATTCCTTGATGATAGCGGTATAAAGATCCTTGGAACCTCCGCAGACGGAATTGATATTGCAGAGGACAGAAGCCGTTTTGATGCTCTGCTTGAGAGATTTGGTATCAAGCGTCCTAAGGGACTGTCCGTTATGACTGAAGAAGAAGCTCTTGCATCGGCAGAAGCTCTCGGATATCCGGTTCTGCTTCGACCTTCCTACGTTATCGGCGGTCAGAATATGATAATTGCCCATACCGA
>JAFVTO010000011.1 GCA_017503165.1 Clostridia bacterium
GGGTCGTATACTTCGTAGTTATTTCCGTGTCCCTTGCCTCTTGCACCGCCGCAATGCGGATGAATAACAGGCATAATGCAGGAAAGATCTCCCATATCAGTGCTTCCCGTTGAATAGTTTTGTGTTACAGGAATGTGGAGCTCGGGAAACAATGTGTCTGCGGCTTCCTTTGCCGCCTTCATCAGTTCTTCTGAGTTTATAAGAGGGGCATATCCGGGAATATCAACTATTTCGATATTATTGTCAAGCGACAGAGCCGCTCCGCACAGAGCTTGATTGATCCTTCTGTTGGCTCTTTCTATGGCTTCGAATGTCTTTCCTCTGACGTAGCTTTCCATCTGCGCTCGCTCCGGAATTGCATTAACCATATTTCCACCGTTTGTGATTATTGGATGAAAACGGATAAGGTCGGAATCAGGGAAGGTTTCCCGCAAGGCGTTTGCCGCGTTTATACCGCATGTGGCGGCGTAAAGCGCATTTTTTCCGTTCCATGGGCTTCCTCCGGCATGAGAAGCCAACCCTTTGTAGGTTATACTTTTGGCAATGCATCCAACGGCTCCCGCATCAATGCTCCAAGCTCCGCCGGTATGTACCATAAAAGAAATATCAACACCGTCAAAGTATCCTCGCGAAAGGAACTCGCTTTTTCCGCCCATATATTTTATTTTTCCCTGCGCTTTCAGAGACATACGGTACTCGATTTCAAGGAGCTCCTCAGCGGGAACAGCGCAAAGACGAATGCGTCCGCTCAAGGCGCCGATAACGTCCGGCTCGGTAAGTGCGGCCGATATTCCTAAAAGGGCGGCGCACTGAGCATTATGACCGCAGGCGTGAACCGCCCCTGTTACCGGATCGGCTCCGGGATGAGTAGGGCAGATCACTGAATCAAGCTCGGCAAGAACCATTACTTCGGGTCCGTTTCTTCCGGTATCAATAAGGGTATAAAACCCTGTTATGTCTTCGCCATAATTGAGCTTATATCCCAATTTCTCAAATTGCTCTGCCATATATGCTGTGGTTTTGAATTCTTTATATCCTGTTTCTGGATTCGCCCATATATACCGTTCCGCGGAGAGTATAAGATCGCGATATTTTTCAACAGCCCGTACTATGCTTTGCATGTAATGTGTTTTTTCCTTTCGGTGTTTTTATACTGTTACCTTAAACCCGTCGAATGCTATCTCGGCGCCAAATTCTTTTGCAATTGCTACTGTTTCAGCATGAGTCTTATGTAAGGATGGTGCGATGTGAGAAAGAATAATACGGGAATGGTCATTTATTGCTTTTATAGTGCGTAGGGAAGGGAGCATCAGGCGTATCATGGGGATACTGTTGTGCTCGCCCATACGGAAATCTCCGATATAATCCCCGACTGTGCAGTCAAGCACCATCAGCTCAAGTTCTGTGTTTTTCAAATAATTAAATGTTTGATTCAGAAACCAACCGCCGTCACAGCCATAGAAGAATTTTTTTCCGTGTTTCTCGAAAATGAAATGCTGGGGGAATACAGTCGGCGCATGATTTGCAGGCATTCCCACAATAGTTATCCCGTTTCCTATATCGTATTTTTCAAATAGCTTCATTCTGATCAGTGTAACGTTTTTAGGACATTCTATTTCCGCATCCTCGCGCACCCATACACGGAGTGCTTCCTGCTTGCTCCCTGCTATTTCAGCAATATTCGGCAAATAAAAATGATCTATATGCAGATGTGTTAAAAAAATGTCCGTTATCTCGTTAAGCGATTTACCGATGATGCTTAGTGAGTTGAGGATATGTAACCCGGAGTCTATAAGCAACGAGTCGTTTATAAGCAAAGCCGAGGCTCTTCTTGCATCGTTGTCGAATTTATCCTTGTATTCTGCTTTCAGCTTGGGTGAAAAGTCGTGGGCACAGGTGCCGAGGAATGTGATTTCAAATTCGGATGTATTCACACCTTATTTCTCCATTCTTGTTTCAATTTTGCGCTCTCAGCTTCATTACCGCAAGGCGACATGCCCGCGTGTATGCTTGAGCCAGATATTCCTCGTCCGACATTTTAGCATAGAGATCGTTTTCGTGGCGTTTCGGCTTACTTTTTCTTCCAAGCTCAAAGGTGAGAGGACCGCAGAATCCGTGATAGTTAAGCCGTTCGGCGATGTTTTCCCAGTCGATTATGCCGTCGAAAGGTAGCAGATGAAGATCATCGGTCCAGAATGTTTTTCCGTCGTAACGGCTGATGCCTAAATTGTCGTTTATATGCGTACAGAAAAGCCTGTCTCCGTATAGCGCCATCATATCTTTTGAATAGTTGTAGCATTGCTCGTGACCCGTATCCCAGCAAAAACCTACGTGGGCTCTGTTTGCAAAGGCTTGCATTACAGCGGCAAGATATTCGTCTCCTTCGGTGTTTTCAAATGCTATCTTGACCCCAAGTGTCTCTGCTTCATCTACCACACGGGTGAGATTTCTGATTCCGATTTCGTTAGGTCCGGAGTTTGGCTCAAACCCCTTATAAACATGGAGCACGGCGAGGTCCACTCCTACTTTCTTGCACCCACGCAGGCATTCAATAAGCTCGTTTACGGCTTTTTCTGCTTCAACTCCGTTTTCCCAAACCTTGTGGATATTTCCAAACGGAGCATGTATAAACAGATATTCCATACCGAGAGCATCTGCATATTTCCGATATTCGTTTAGACGGTCGCTATAGCCTGTAAAGAAACCTTCAAATCCTGCTTTCTTTATCAATTCAAGCCTTTTGCTTATATCCTGTTCATCAAGTATCTCCGTGTTTATACATAGCTTAGTACGATACATAAGATTTCTGTCCCTTCATTTTTATGAGAGCTTATTTCAGATTTGCGATGTATTCCTGGAATTCCTTGAATTCGTCCTTTGTCATTATTATTTCCGAATAGCAGTAATCCTTGTTCCTGAGCACTCTCCAAATCTTTTTCGCTTTTGTAGAAACTACTTGACCGACGGTTTGATTCTGGTCTTTGTAAAAATTTCCGCTTGTGTAGCTTAGGATGCAATAGCTGTCATCATCGTATTCACTGATACGCATTCTGAGTCCCTCGTCACAACCGCAGTTGCAGTCTATTATAAGATCCTTGCCGTTTTTGCTCTTCATTAATGCCATGGTTTTTTATTCCTTTCCGTGTAAGTTTATAATAAGATAGTTCATTAATTTTTGTGATATACAGGCGCGTTTTTAAAGCAGCTTCGGTATCTGAACGGCGCGCGTGATCTCAAAGTTCAGAACATGAGAATCCTCGCCGCGATACATAGAAATTTCACCTTCTTTTAATACCTTGTCATATATCTGGTCAGCTCGTTCGGCGCGAGTATAGCGTATTTCAAGATGGGCGATGCGAGGAAAATCCGGCACGGTGTTTTTACATTTTTCCTTCACTGCGCGGCTGATCGCGTTATAAATATCACTGAGCACTTCGTCTTCACCTCTCAGCTTTGCTTCGTTGCGCCGTATTCCGTATTTAGTAATAACATTATGAATATTAGGACAAATATTGCGCATTTCTTCGACACCCATATTGTCACTTGCTATAAATAGCGGATCAATACCGTATGATTTACATATAAGTGAGTCAACCCCGAGCTCTCCTATGTCTTTTCCGTTCAGCTTAATATACTGTATGGCTGTTGAGTTGAATGAATGAGCGAGAACGCCGCACGGTGTGCCCTCCATTGCGTGATAACCAATAAACAGTATTCCGCAAAAATTATGGGCTTTTACAAAATCGAAACGGAACTTATCCTTGCTAATATCTATCTTTATAACCCGCGGGTCTATCTTTGTGAAGTCCATATTATTTCCGCCGCCGTGACCGTCCCATACAGCTACCTTGGTTGCGCCATTATCGAATAGCGCTTTTGCAGCTGCGTTTACTTCGAGAACGGCTGCTTCGGCAGCAGGCGCATAGAACGGGGAGTCTTTACTGAGCTTCTCAAAGGGGGCTCCTACCACACCATGAATTCCTTCAAGATCGACTGAGATCAAATATTCCATAACTGTAGACTTTCCTTTCAATTCTGGCTGTATTGCTTGCTGAGAATGCTTCAAATATAGTTTTTCATCATTTCGAGTAGTTTTTATGCCGCCGTCAGTTTATGCAGAATAAACCGTATTTGAAATAACGTACATTTTTTTAAAACCGGGTCCCCTTTTTGTTGTCGCGGCAAGGAATGCTGCAGCCGCAGTCTAATTTGTCTTTGAGAGCGTTTGCCACTCTTTGATAATCGTTTGTAAGTATGGTGTCGATGCCCATATCAAGAAGCTCTGTTGCTTTTTGAGGATCATCTGCATAGAAATAGTTGCAACGGATACCGTGAGAATGAGCAAGCTCGATTTTCTCCTTGGAGAAATGCTCTTTGAAGAACTGCACCATTTCACACCCCATCTCAATTGCTCTTTCTACCACCAGATCCGGGGCATTTCCGGCACCAACACAGCGTTTTAAGTGTGGGGCAAGGATCCCGAGCTGTTTCATTACCACATCATTTCCTGTCATGAAATAGACGTATTTTTCGCAATCGTATATATCTATGAGGGAAATTATCTTTTTGAGATAATCTTCGTTCAGAGGCGTGATGTTATTTCTTGTCTTTATGTGAATATTCATAATAACGTGGCAGGAGAAATGCTTCAGAATATCCTTAAATGTGACGATCCGGAGCCCATTGTATTTTTCGTCGAAGCCTTTACCGAAGTTGAATTTTTTCAATTCTTCCAGGGTATAGTCCCATACAAATCCGGTTCCGTCTGAAACGCGATCAAGCTTGCTGTCATGGATGGAAACTATCTCCCCATCCTTGGTCTCCCAGAGGTCAAACTCTATCTCAGGCGCTCCTAAAGATACTGCGGCGCCAAAAGCGGGAAGGGAGTTTTCGGGAGCAACCGTATTGAACCCACGGTGTGCGCAGAGTCGCGGATAAGACATGAGGTGATCGGGCAGAGTAATAGCGCTTCCGGAGGGGCGGTATTTCCAAGGGCGACGCCCCACTTCTATGTACTCAAAATGGGCTGAATCCGGGTTTCCGTAGCCTGCCGGTTTGTAGTACTTTTTGGAGGGATCTATATTACAGACCTCAAAGCCGACCCGTGATTTCATGTTGAGCAGTGTTTTACCGTCCGGGGCGACTACCATGCTGCCTGCGCCAATATTGGAGTCTTCGTTCAAGCTCACGGATGCACGGATGACATATGCATTGGTGTTGTAGGCGAGAAAGCGGCTCATAAGCTCTATTGCCTCATGTGTGTCGGAGCGTTGATGAGAGCAACCGATTATTATATCCGGGCGTCTTCGGGCAATATTTGCAAAATTCTCATAGAAATAAAAATCGTAGCAGGTAAGAAAGCAGTAGCGCAAGCCGTCTATCTCCAATACGGTGGGGGAAGAGAATTCATAGGAATATTCGCTGTCAAGCTCTCTTTTAAATACCTCTCCGTTGGTAGGATGTTGCTTGTAATAATGTCCGACCGCGTTTCCGTTTTTGTCAAAAGCATACGTTGTATTGCGAAGTCCTACGCCGGAATCATAAAGTGCGTTTATGAACACCACGCTTTGGCATCGACGGGCGGTCTCTGATGCCTTGTGAAGAATTCTTTCGTTATACCTTCGATAGCTTTCGTGAAACTGATCCAGTGTTTTGACGAGAGCCGGTACGTCGGTTGCCTCGGGAAGAACAATCAGATCCATGCTTTCATCGCATTTGTCCAGTATGTCCATCTCCCATTGGAATAACTCGTCTGAGTCTTTCCGGTCGGTTGAATAATGGGGTTGTATGATACAGACTTTCATGCTCTAAACATTCCTTTCAATATTGTGTTTTGAGAACGTAGCGTATTCCGAAAAGAAACACTTTTTCAATAAGGCTTATCGGAAACGGCGGCATCTCTCCGGTGCGAGAGTGAAGCGAATACGAATTATACTGAATTGCATTGGTGATACCAGGTTGGAATCGGGTTATTCATATTGTCATACCATGACAAAACATCGTTTGCCTGATTTAACATTGTTTGTATCTCGGCTTCTCCGAATGGAATTGCCCAAGGGATTGAAGATAGCATATTGCTGCTGATATACAAAGCGAGAAGCTTCCAGAAATCTAAAGGAACATTTCCCTCAAAATAACCGTTTACCATACCGGAAGCAAAATCAGGGGAGGTCTGTGCGCACCAAACGATGCGGTTGAATTCTTCCCAAGGATCACCGAAATCGTATCTGTCAAAGTCAATTACATAAAGCTGACCGCAAGAGATCATCATGTTTCCCACGTGATAATCACCGTGTTGATAACACTGGGGACGGTTTTTAAGTAGGTGTCGGTTCGCTTCGATATATCCGATAATTTGCTCGGCACCTTCGAATTTTATCGGGCATTCAGAGTAAGCTTTGAGTTTTCGGTTTATTTTGGCGTTAAACCGAGGCTCCCATTTTGGTTGATCCTTCGGGGCAGGGATGGAATGTATTTTCCTCAGTATCCGTCCTGCATCAGTCCCCAAAATATATTGATTTTCGATTGGGAGTGTGTGGAGAAGTAGCTCGGCATCCTCACCGTCTATCCATGTCTGCACAGAATAAATACCTTCGCTACAGCTTCCGTATTCAATGACACGGCACATAGGAATGCCTAAAGAGGCTACCTTTTGTTGAATAGAGAATATCTTTACGCATTTTTCTGCTTTTTCCGTCGGAGATATCCTTAATAGATACTTTTTACCGTCAGCGGTCACAGCGCAGTATTTTTTATCTCCGGACCACCCTTTATCAATAGGGGTTCTGGTAATAATGCTTTGGTAGAGCATGGTTATAATTCCTCTTATATTCGCTTAATGAAAGGCGTGGTTTATTTGCTTTTTTAAGCTATTGGAACAGCTTTAGATATGCAATAACTGATATTGCTTGGATAAAGAATCCGGTAAACAATTGCAGTGTGATCGGTTTTTCATCAGGGAACTCCAGTATAAATTCATGGGTATCTGTTTCTTGAAGCCCAAATTTCCTTTTGATTATTTCCACTCGGTCGCGGTAGTTGTTTATATCGTTTATTCCGTTATCAAGATACCGTGCTGCGGCACCGTCGTCTGAAATATAGAGATCACCGTCTTTTTCATAGTAGCGCAGTGTAATACTTTCACGCTCATTATAAAAGAAGAATGGAAGAGTAAGGTAGTAACAGCACTTATCGACTTTGGTTACGCGAATTTTGTCCTTGAATTCAGAAAAGATTTCTTCCAACATTTGCGTTTAACTGCTCTTTCTTTTTTATTTGGGCAAATGCTATGAGTTCCGAAAAGGAAGCTATTACAGGGCGTTTTTCAGGAAAGCAGGAAAAACTCTTATTTTGGCATAAGCTTATTCCTTACTATGGGCTTTGCAAGCCATTCCTGACGGCTTTCTGCGACCTCTATTCCTTGAGTATAGCTGAGGCGGACGAATTTCATCCTGTCGACTACCTCGCCGTTTTCCTCAACCTTGATGTAGAGTCCTTCGGCAAGATCTGAACGGTCTGTTTCCCGCAAAACATTTTCATAATCGAGACCAAGCTTTTCTGCCTCTTCCTTTAATGCTTCGAGGTGGTTATCAGTGATATAAAGAGATCTGCCAAGTAGGCTCAACACCTGCTTTTGAGACTGGTAAATACCCTCGCCAAGGACAGGGACACTGCATATTCCGGTGCCTTGCAGCTTTTCTTTTCTTTGGTCTGTGCTGAGAAATTTGCCGGTTTCCCTATCAAGAATGTCAAATTCCATAAAGAAATCCGGAAGGGCATCGTAATATACCTTATGCTTTGCATACATCCATTCTCCGTACATTATATACCTTGTATCGAGGATGGAAAACAGTAGATCCATATTTTCGTTCGCCCAGATCTTAAACAGATCGTAGTGACGCTCCCGATAGCCACCTTTAAGAAAGTGACCGCGACTTTGCAGAAGAAGGTCGCCCTCTGAGCTGAATGATACCGCAACATTTGCTCCGTCAATTTTCTCTTCGATTACAATGTACCGATCCTTTATTGCTGAAAACGGTACCTGAGAAAGATCTTCGTCGCCCTTTTGAAGACGGGAACCGTTGAGATGTGGGGTTCTCGGATATTTTATGATTCTTTCGTTCACTTAAAAGTCCTCTTTCACGAGATTGTGTTTTTATGTTACATGTCATCCATATTATAATGAATGATAATACTGGCAGGATGTAGTATAATACTGCTTCGGGCACTCTTTTAAACGGATGCTTATCTGTATTCATCGAGCACGCTCTTCAGAAGCTCGGGATTATCCGTCATAATGCAGTCGCA
>JAFVTO010000126.1 GCA_017503165.1 Clostridia bacterium
GGTATAGTAGCCGTATGTATTTTCAAAGTACGCGGTAGGCACTATAACGATGTGCGGCTCTACGGTCGCTCCGCTTGCAATAAGCGTATCATAATGGTCGCGGTTGATCTTTGCCATAAATCTGAGTCCGGTGCTGTCCGGATTTGTGCGAACGGACGCTCCGCTCAGCATTTCAAAATCCATCTCCACCGCACGGCAGGTAATATCCCCCATCATGTGATACCGCTGCCCGGGAGAAAGGAACAACTCCTTGCCTCCGTCTGTAACCGACCAGCCTCCAAAGCCTCCCTTGTCCGGCTTTACAGCCTCCGGGGCAACGAAAATATTTCCCGCTATTCTTGCCCGGGAGCTCACTGCCCCATTGACTGTGACTGAAGCTACGTTTCCTACAGCGGCTCCGCCGTTTCCGGTAGAGGTACCGAAGTCCAACGTTTCTCCGTTTAAGGTTATTCTGCCAAATGTTCCGGTAACACTGCGGACACCGTAAACTATACGGTTATTCTCGTAATAGCGCAGATAGCTACCTTCAAGATACGCACCGTTTTTTGCGGGTGCGGTAACGGTATTTACAGGCTTTGCGGCGGTATATAAAGCGAAGTTGTCGACGTATATTGCTCCATCAGCCCCAATACTGTTGAACTGGGCGGTTCTGAATTCATCAACTTGAAAATTCATCGGATTATACGTGGAATCAGTAAGGAACCTTGCTCCGCTTACCACAAGAAGTCCGTTAACGTACACGTCAAAGGTATTGGATGCGGGGTGCAACGACACCGATATGCGAGTAAGCTCGTTGCGTGAAAGCACACAAATAAACGCCGAATTATCAGAGGCAAGATAAACGCCTCCGCTTTTATTCACCGACAGCAACGGCTTAAAATAGTTGTCTGAGGTATCAATGTTCGTTCTGTCTATCAGCTGAAACAAAGACATTGAATGGTCATATTCTTCCCCCAGCATAAACTCCCCCTCAACTACCAGCTCCTTGCCAACGGGCGCACCAACAAACATGTTGATATAGTTATGCAAGGACACTGTATCCGGAGTTCTGAGACAAAGCATTCTGCCCCCATCTTCACGCTCAAGCGTGTTGAAGGTAGCGTAACGGTTAACGACCGATAATCGTCTTGAGCTGACGGAGTCAAACACACCGTTGATCTTGGAATACATAGGCGTGACGGTCTGCTCCGCGTTACGGTTTCCATATTCTTTGTTGCAAACTATTTCTTTTGTGAATTGTGTATCACCGTACAGCTCGTTATCTTCGAACGTATAATAACCGTAAATACTGCCTCCTCCGCTGACAAGTGACCTTAAGGCGTTTTTGTAAGCCGTGGAATTGGCTGTGGTATTGTCACCCACATTGTAATGACCGTCCCACACCTCGACAAAAGCACCGTCATCATCAAACCGATAGACGAGATCTCCAACAGTGTGAAGTCCGGTAACGTATTCTCCGTCTACGTAATAGCGTTCCTTTCCATCCACATCAATACGCCATCCGTCCTCAGCATTTGCTGCAAACGGAACAAGCGAGCTCAGCAAGCATAGCATAAGAACGACCAGAAAAAGGGGTATTAGTTTCTTCATCTCAAATATGTTCCTGCATTTCGTCTGTAGTTTTTAAGGACTAAATTGAACAAGTCCGTCATGATCGTTCGGATAATAAGTGTCTACATTATATCATATAATTGTTAAGTTGTCCTAAAAATACCTCATTTTTTCACCCGTCATTTTTAATAAACTTATCGCTCGTTTTTTGTATATCTTCACGAACGTAGTACCTATACCCCCTGCCCTCTCTTTCTCTGTCAAGAACCCCGATCTCCATAAGGCAATAAAGCGCGGCGCGAGCGGTCCTCTCGGTCATTTTCGTTGCCTTTCTGAAATCCGCTGCTCCAAAGCGATCTCCAAGCTCCTCCGGTACCAGAGCCGCGTAATCCGAAAGCTCCTTGAAAATCAACTCATGAGTAAGCTCGATCGGTATCCTTGCCACCCGTCTGGATCCACGTTTTCTGTCCTTACTCCATCCGCACAAAAGCTTTTGCTCCTCCAGCTTCAAGCCGAGAATAACAAATGTAAATCCTTTTTTTCCGACAAACTCCTTCAAGCTGTAGAGCTCCCAAAGACATCTTGCAGGGATAAATCCTTTCTTTGATTTTCCACCCTGCACCGTATCTCCCGTATCCGGGTCAATCCAGATCAGCTGCTTTGATGATTCAAGTGGATATACCACCGTAACACTTCCCGGGAAATCTATCTCCTTGCCACCGTTCCGAGCCGCAAGGTCATTTTCCGACAATTTTCGGGGTTTTACCGCATTTCCCGCATTTTCTTCGCCTACTATTTCCTTGGAAATATTCTCCCGGCAAGACTCTTTCTCGCTTTTTGCGGCTTCATGCCCGGCATCTGCCGCCTCGCCCAGCTCAACGGAAGAAAACAACCGCTCCAGCTTCCTTTTCAGATAACCGAAGCTTGAAGTCTGAACCTCGAGCACGGAATACCCGAAACGACGGTCATCCGTCACTGCATCGCAGACAAAGCCGGCTACCTTCATCTCATGTAGCATGGAATCCGGTTGATAGTAGTACTTTATCGCGCTGTGAAGCAGCCCTTCTGAAAGTGTTCCTATCCCCTTTTCACGTTCTACCACCAAGGCAGCTTCCGTCGCCAGCTTAAACAGTTCCTTATCCATTTCCGCCTTTTCCTTTCAAATTGGAATATTTCATCCTGAGCATGACAACTCGCTCTGATCTGTTCAGACAAAGTATTTGCGCTCGGTATGTCATCGAGAGTTGAACGCGGAAGAACCTTAATTACCGTTCCACCGCTATGACAAGCTCTTCTGTCAAAAAACGCGGAAGATCCCCATAAACTGAGATCCTCCGCGAATAAAAAACACTGTATTTCCGAAGATCTGCTGCAAACGGACAACTTGTGGATTAACCACTTCAGTCCTCCTGCTTAAGATACGCAGCAGTACCCGGAGGAACTGAAAATTGATATCTTCCGTCAAGATAGCGTTCCGCTTTCCGCCCGGTTATCAGTTCCTCAAAAGGCTTTTCATGCTTAAAGCAAAATCCCCCGTTGCCCCTGTTAGCGACCACCGTCACGTTTCCTCTGCGAAAGGAAAACACTCCTTTCCGCGCGTAGCAAACGGAAAACTCTCCTCTGCGAAGCTGAGAAACAGTGTTTCTCAACCTACCTAAAACGCGGTAAAACTCCAGAATTTCGCTGTTTTCCTTCCCCCATGGAAAGGTTCTGCGATTGAAGGGATCTCTCCACCCCTCCATTCCGACCTCGTCGCCGTAATAAATACATGGCACTCCGGGAAGCGCATATATCAGCGCCGCCGCAAGCATAAGATTTTTTGTGGCAAATTCTCTTTGCCCGTCAGTCAGCGCAAGATTTGAAAGCTCGGAGTTGCTCAAACCGGAAATACTTACCCCAGAAAGCATACCAAGTATCCGCTCGGTATCGTGGGTTCCAAGGAAATTCATCTGCGCAAGTGATATTTCACGGGGATATCTCTCGTATTGGCGGCATGTCACCTCTGCTATCCTTTCGGCATCTCCGCTCATAACAAAATCAATAACTGCGGTACGGAAAGGGTAGTTCATCACCGATGAAAGCTCATAACCCTGGAAATATTTTCTTCTCATTTCATAAGCTATCTTATCGGAAGCATCCTCCCAGACCTCGCCAAGAATAATCGCGTCCCCGCGTTCTGATTTTGCCGCGGCGCATATTTCAGCCACCATACTGTCCGGGAGCTCATCTACAACGTCAAGCCGCCATCCGGAAATGCCTTTTTTAAGCCACCTGCGTATAATTCCGTCCTCGCCCGAAATAAAATCCCGAAGGCTACGACTGTCCTTATTCAAAGTAGGCAATATCTTAACGCCCCACCAGCATTCGTACTTATCGGGATATTTTTCAAAAAGATACCAGTCGCGATAGGGAGAATCCGGGCTTTGCACCGCTCCGTGATCAGGATACCTTCCCTCTGCATTAAAGTACACGCTGTCGCTGCCCGTATGATTGAACACACCGTCAAGGATTATCCTGATGCCGCGTTTATCGCATTCGGCGATCAACGCATCAAGGGCACCGTCTCCGCCGAACATCTCATCAACCTTAGTATAGTCCGCGGTATCATACTTGTGATTTGAGTACGCTTCAAAAACGGGATTTAAGTATATTATATTAACTCCGAGAGATTGAAGATAATCCAGCTTTTCGATAACACCGTACAGATTTCCGCCAAAAAACTCGTTATTATCCAACGGATCTCCGGGATTCTGTGCATATTTGGGGACTCCGCCGTACCAATCATCATTTATCTCGGCATAGGGCTTTACCGGCATACTGTGAAGCTGACTTTTGGCAAATCTGTCCGGGAATATCTGATACATTACGCCGTCGATCATCCAATCCGGAACGGAGAATCCTTTTCGATACACCGTGATCTGCTTTTCGGTAAAGCTGTTTCCATTAGGCGTTACCAGCTCCGCGCGAAGATGATAAAGATAACACCACTCGGCTTGCCATTCAGCCTCATATATATCCCGACCTTTTTCCAACCCTGCCCACTTGAAATCAAGCCTTGCGGTTATAGGTCTTCTCGCGCCCTTATCAAAAGGCATATCCATGGGATCTGCCACGTCTTCCGAGTCATCGGGATAAAGTCGGCGCACCGTATCAGCATAAGCGCCGTCCTCCTTCACCTCATCGGGAAAAAGAACGGCGTTTATGCGGCAGACCGCAATGCGGCGTGGAGCGCTGAGCCGGAATGTTATCTCCGTTCCTGCCTCAACAGCGCCGCATGCGGTCTCAATTCCTTTTGCGACCAAAGTGATCGCAAGCATCTCGTTATTTGTCATATCGAGTCATTATACCAATTTATTTTTTAGTATTTGCAAGGGGATTCATGTTCCAGATGTCTTTTGCATACTCGGTAACAGCGCGGTCGGAAGCAAAGAATCCTGCCCGAGCAATATTATTCAGGGACATTCTGTTCCACTTGGTTCTGTCCTCGTATGCGGTAAGCATCTGCTCATGAGCATTGTAGTAGGCATCGAAGTCAGCCAGGCACATATAGGGGTCCGCAACACCGTAGCCGATCACCAGATAGTGCATCATATCCGCAAAGGAGGTTCCGTTAAAGCCAACCGACAGTCTGTCTACCGCGCGACGGATACGGTTGTTGGTGCGATAGTAATCCGCTGCCTGATAACCGCGCTTCCACATATCCTCTACCTCTTTGGCATTCAGACCGAATATATAGATATTGTCGTCACCCAGGACCTCGCGCATCTCAACGTTTGCTCCGTCAAGAGTACCGCAGGTAATAGCTCCGTTTATCATAAACTTCATATTACCAGTACCGGATGCCTCTTTACCCGCAAGGGAGATCTGCTCGCTGATATCTGCGGCAGGGATCATCTTTTCCGCCATTGATACGTTGTAATCCTCCATGAAAACAACTCTCAGCTTCTGTCTTACAAGGGGATTACGCTCTATCTCCTGGGACAGTGACCAGATAAGGCGAATTATCTGCTTCGCCATATCGTATCCGGGAGCTGCCTTTGCGCCGAAGATAAACGTCTGGGGACGGATAGGCAGATCAGGGTTCTCACAGAGCATATCGTAAAGACTGATGATGCGAAGTGCGTTCAGAAGCTGCCGCTTATATTCATGCAAGCGCTTAGCCTGTATATCGAAGATCGAATCGGGATCAAGAATGATGCCTTCGCGATTCTTAACGTACTCAGCAAACCGCACCTTATTCTCCCGCTTGATCTCTTCAAGCCGACGAAGAACAGATTCATCATCCTCATACTTAAGGAAATCCTCAAGCTGCTCGGGACAGTAACGGTAATCCGGACCTATACACTCGTCAAGCAATGCGCTGAGCCCGGGGTTAGAGTTCACCAGCCAGCGTCTGTGAGTGATACCGTTGGTCACATTTCTGAACTTTCCGGGATTCTTCACGCTGAAGTCGTGGAATACATCCTT
The DNA here is from genome assembly GCA_017503165.1 of Clostridia bacterium. GTDB lineage: Bacteria > Bacillota > Clostridia > Oscillospirales > CAG-272 > SIG673. The sequence continues at coordinate 6,019 of JAFVTO010000126.1, forward strand.
TTTGAGTATCTCGGAATGGAGCGCGGAAACACCGTTGACGGTATGAGAGCCGACCACCGAAAGATTAGCCATTCTGATAGAACGGTTGGCAACGATAGCCATAGCCGAGATTCTGTTCCAGTCACCGGGATAAAGCTCCCAGAGATTGGCGCAGAAGCGGCGATTGATCTCACAGATAATGGTATGGATACGGGGCAGGCGCAGACGGAACAAATCCTCATTCCACTGTTCAAGAGCCTCGGGCATAACGGTATGGTTTGTATAAGAGAACACTCGGGTAACAACAGACCACGCCGCCTCCCAGCTGTAGGAATAAACATCCATGAGTATTCTCATAAACTCCGGAATACACATAGCGGGATGAGTATCGTTCAGGTGGATAGCCACCTTGTCGGCAATATTCTCCAGAGTACCGTAAGCCGCCAGATGGTCGGCTATAATGGATTGCAGAGAAGCCGAGCAAAGGAAATATTGCTGATTAAGACGCAGTATCTTTCCTTCCGTGTGGTTATCCGAGGGATAAAGCACCTTAGTAAGTATCTCTGCGTTATTATTCTCCTCCAGCGCCTTCATATACTGTCCCTGAGAGAACAGCGCCATATTGAACTTGGTTACGTTGTAAGCTCTCCAGAGACGGAGATAGTTACAAACGTCCGTTCCGGCGCCGGAGATCATCATATCGTAAGGAACCGCTCTGATCTCCTCGGCATTATCGTGGATTATATGGAGAGCGCCGTGCTCCCATACCTCTCTGATCTGTCCCCCGAACTTAACGGTATATGCCTTGTCAGATCTGGGAACCAGCCAAGGCTCTCCCTCAGGAAGCCATACATCGGGAAGCTCGACCTGTGTTCCGTCCACGATCTTTTGCTTAAAGAGACCGTACTCATAGCAAAGTGAAAAACCGACAGCGGGGTAACCAAGTGTAGTCAGAGAATCCATATAGCACGCCGCGAGACGTCCCAGACCGCCATTTCCAAGCGCAGCATCACTCTCGCGCTCGTAAAGCTTTTCCAGATCAAAGCCGTAGGAAGCAAGCAGCTCCTTGTATTCCTTCTCCAATCCCAGATTGCAGATATTATTCTTCAGCGACCGTCCGATAAGGAATTCCATGCACATATAATAAACGCGCTTGGACTTGGTTTCCTTTACCTTCTTATGCGTCTCTGCGCGATAACGCATAAGATGATCCTTTACTGAGAGGACCACCGCCTTATACATCTGCTCCTCGGTTGCCTCGGTGGGGGTTACGCCATAGTAACGCTTCAGCTTTGATGCCAGCTCCTCCTCGGGAGAAGCATTTACCGCCGTTGCGGACTTTGCGTTTGCAGCTATTGAGTCTTTGTGTTTCATTTTTGGGTATTTCCTTTTCTTTATATTGGACTATCAGTCAAGATTTATTATTTCTTCATAGAGCGCAAGATATTCCTTTGCCGGGATGTCCCATGAGAAGTTCTTCTTCATGCAGACGTCGGCAAGCGCATTCCAACGCTCGGGCTGCTCGCGGTACAGAGTCAACGCCTTACGAACGGTGAACAGCATGTCGTGAGCATTATAATTGGCAAAGGTAAATCCGTTGCCCTCACCGGTCTCCTCATCGTAATACCTGATGGTATCGTAAAGACCGCCGGTTTCACGGACCAACGGTATAGCTCCGTAGCGTGAGGCTATCATCTGCGCCAGACCGCAGGGCTCGCTCTTAGAGGGCATAAGGAACAGGTCTGCCGCGGCATATATCTTCTTTGACAGAGCCTTGTCGTACTTTATCATTGCTCTGACCTTTTCGGGATAGTTGGATGCCAATCGCTTGAAGAATGCTTCAAATCCAACGTCACCGGTACCCAGCAGAACGAACTGAACGTCCTCCTGCAGGAGCTCCTCTATAACCGCAACCACAAGATCCACACCCTTATGAGAGGTGAGCCTGGTTATCATACTGATCATGGGAGTATTGGGGTTTACAGGGAGATGTAGCTCTTCCTGAAGCGCCGCCTTGTTCTTAGCCTTACCGCTTACGGTTTTATATGTCTTGACAATGTCGGGATCACGGGATGGATCGTAGTAATCCTGATCTATTCCGTTTATAATTCCCACCGTCTTGAAGGCGTACTGATTTATTATATAGTGCAGTCCGGAGGCATATGCGGGAGTTTTTATCTGATTTGCATAAGTAGGGCTTACCGTGGTAAGGCGATCACAGCATACCACCGCTCCCTTGGTAAGATTTATCGCTCCGTTGTAATCAACAATAGATGCGTATTCCTGATCCAGATCAAAAACATCTCCCAAAATACAGTGATCAAACACTCCCTGGTATTCAATATTGTGAATAGAGTGCACCACTCTTATCGGACGGTAACGGAAATCCACCTTTCTGTAGACCTGCTTCAGATATATTCCGACCAAAGCAGTCTGCCAGTCGTTGGTATGAATAATATCTGGGAAAAAGCCCTCGTTGTTTTCCAGCTTTGGAAGGACGTCCAGGACAGCTTTGGAGAAAAATGCGTAACGCTCTCCGTCATCGTAGCTTCCGTAAAGTGACATCCTCTTAAAGTAATAATCGTTGTCAACGAAATAGAAGGTCACTCCGTTATGCTCAGCGGTAAAAATACCGCAATACTGATCGCGCCATGCAAGCTGAACCCTGAAATCAAACATAAAGCTGATCTCAGGAAGATTTTTCTGCTTGAACATGCTGTAATAGGGAATGATAACCCTCGCGTCCACGCCTTCCCTTTTGAGAATAGGAGGAAGAGAGCCTATTACGTCGGCAAGGCCGCCGGTGGAAGCGAAGGGCAATGCTTCCGAAGCGACAAAAAGCACCTTCAAGGTTTTGCTGTTTGTTTCTGCCATTTGATTATTTCCTTTCTTTAAGCTAAAGAGACTATGTCATTTAGCGCAGAACAAAAGCCAAAGCGCGGCTTCCGCATCTGACTGACACAGTCTCTCTGCCTTTATCTCGGTACGTTTTATTATCGTTTATCTGGGCAAGATAACAAATATCCGCCTGATAAAGGTATATTATATCATATCATTCGGCTTTTGTCAATATAGAACGGCATACTTTCGTGTCCGGATAACACTCTTCCGTCACGAATAACCACGTTTTTGTCAGAAACCACACAATTTAGGTAGGCATTTTCTCCAACCTGTGTATCCTGGAACAGTATTGAGTTTTTGACAGTGGTGCCTTTCCCGATCTTTACTCCTCTGAACAGTATGCAGTTATCCACCGTTCCCTCGATAACACATCCGTCCGCTATAAGCGAATTGCATACTCCCGAGCCATCTGTATATTTCGTTGGAGCGGAATTACGCACCTTGGTGTAGATCGGTCTGTCTGCCACACGGAAGAGCTGATCGATCTTTTCGGGATGGCTTAACAAGCCCATGCTTGTGGCAAAATACTCGTCGAAGGAAGTGATCTGAGAAGCGTATCCCTCGTAACGGTACACCCGAATATCCATAGAGTTTAGATTTCTTGCAAAGATATCACGGGTAAGGCTGGTATATCCGTGAGCGGTTGCGTCTCTGATAATGCTTACCAGCAGCTCGCGGCTGATGACCCATATATTGAGAGCGACGTCGTGCTTTCCGGTTACGTCGGTGGGATACACCGACATATCCGTCACGCGTCCGTCCCAATTGGATTTTATGACTACGTTCTTGGACGCCGATTCGGGAGTGAGATCAACGCTGTGAGTTATCATTGTAACGTCTGCCTTAGAATCTATATGCGTCTTTACCAGGTCCTTAATATCAATATTGCAGATAACGTCGCAGTCACTGAGAACAATATAATCCTCCGACAGTCTGAAGATCGGGAACGCCACGCTCTTTATAGCCTCAAGACGGGTGGTATAAAGCTGATTTGCCGAATTTGCGTAAGCAGTAATGTAAGGCGGGAGCAGCTTGATACCGCCGTTTCTTCTCGCCAGATCCCAGTCCTTACCGGTTCCGAGATGATCCATCAGTGAATGGTAATTGTAGTGGGTAATCACCTGGACATTGGTAATACCGGAGTTGACCATGTTGGACAATGCAAAGTCTATCAGTCTGTAACGGCAGGCAAATGGGATGGAAGCCATTGTTCTTGATGATGTCAGCTCGGTTATACTTTTATCGTGGATATTTGAAAATATCAGTCCCGCTACGCTCTTCATTACGCATCACCTTCCTTTTTTGTGATCTCGGCAAGCTTTTGTGCACTACACATACATCCGACAGGTATATCCATGTCCGCAGAAATGCGAAGCCCGTTTCCGATAACAGTTATTCCTGCGCCCTCATCCTTGGGGGCTCCTATCTTGGCTCCTGCCTCTATGACTGCGCCCTCGTCAATAATGGCGTATTCTACAGTCGCTCCCTCTCCGATAACAGCTCCGGGAAGTATGACACTATCCTTAACAGTTGCGCCGATCGCCACCTTTACCGAACGGAATATAACGGAATCCTTCACGGCTCCGTATATCTCGCAGCCCTCTGTAATAAGAGAGTTGGAGATGGATGAGCCCTGAGCGGCGAAATGTGGCGGCAACGGATTGTTGCGGAAGAAGATTCGCCATGAGCGGTCGTACAGATCAAATTTCGGGATGCGACCCAGCAGATCCATATTCGCTTCCCAAAGGGACTGTATAGTTCCGACATCCTTCCAATAGCCATTGAAGGAATATGCATACATCGGCTCTCCCGCCTTAAGCATTGCGGGAATTATATTCTTACCGAAATCGTTCGACGAGGTCTCGTCAGCCTCGTCCGCAATAAGGTAAGCCCGAAGCTTCTTGTAATCAAAGACGTATATTCCCATAGATGCCTTGGTGCTCTTGGGATTTTTCGGTTTTTCCTCAAATTCGTATATTTTGTTATTTTCGTCCGTGTTCATGATACCGAAGCGGCTGGCTTCCTCCAGTGAAACCTCGAGAACCGCTATTGTGCACGCCGCGCCGGTGCGTTTGTGCTCCTTTAGCATAGCGTTGTAATCCATTTTGTAGATATGGTCTCCGGAAAGCACGACCACGTGCTCCGGCGAGTATCTATCTATAAAGTCGATATTCTGATAGATAGCGTTCGCAGTTCCCTTGTACCAGTCGGCTCCGTTCTTACCCTGATACGGCGGCAGTACCCGCACGCCTCCGTTGAC
>JAFVTO010000127.1 GCA_017503165.1 Clostridia bacterium
AAACATACGGAAATGATCTCTTGCCCAATCGGTGAGCTCATCCTCCATAGCCTCAAGCTCGGAAACCGTAACCAGCTTATAGCCAACCACCTCTTCCTTTTGTATCCTTATATCCGGCTGTGTATCCGGCAATGCAAGAAAGGATTTCAGCACGCAGCCCAGATCCACTACCTTCCCAAGATATATCAGCTTCTCAGGAGCAACAGAAATCCCGGTTTCCTCCTCAAGCTCTCTTGATGCGCTGAGAGGAAAATCCTCTCCCGCCACCATAGAGCCGCCTGAGCACTCCCATTTCAGAGCATAAGGCTTTTCGGGGTGCCGCTGTGTCAGAAGTATCCTGCCGTCAGGCATCTTGGTCCAGATCTCGACTACAGGGTGATAATACCCCTTCGGGAGATCCTTTCCTCTTTCAAGATAGACACCCACGCCTTTTCCGTCTATATCACAAAGTTCCCAAATTTCCATTTTCATTTTCCAATTCTTTTCATATAATCAGTATATCTCGGAAGCTCCTCCTCCGCAGGCGCAAGCTCAGGATGCCATGCAAGCTCATGCTCAAGAGTGAAATAGCCGTTGTAGCCATCGCCCAGCATAAGCTCAGCAGTCGGTATTATCGGTATATCTCCATCGCCCACACTGCACAGTTTTCGTCCCCCGTTTTGCTCCCGTTTGTGGTCCTTTACATGGGTGTGCAGAATGTAAGGCTTCAATTCACGCCAAAACTCCCGATAGTCCTCGCCCGCGCGCTCACTGTGAGCAAAATCCCAGATAATTCCGAAGCATTCGCCCTCAAGCGCACGGCAAATAGGCAGAAGAACCCGCGACGTATTGAAATCACCGTGTACCTCAAGCAGCACATAAATACGGTTATACTCGGTTTTCACCGCGTCATCGGCATTCATCAGGTATTCCTCCGTCAACGAGTCGGCATACGCGCACAGCTCACGAATACCGGCAATTACTGCATCCGACTCTGCCCTTCCGTCCTCGCTTTTTATATTGTTTCCGAACACACGGATGAAAGGAACTCCCAGCTTCGCGCAAATACCAAGAGCGTTTTTTCCTTCCTCTATCGCACCATGATACTTTGCGGGATCGTGAAACGAGCAGGAGGTTCCGATGCAGGTAAGAGTCTTGCCGCTTTTGGCAAATGCCTCCCGCGTACTGTTAATAGCCGACGGCTGGAGCTCAGGTATATCCTCGGTTCTCATCACCCCCGAAAGCCCTCTCAGATCCACTCCGTCGTAGCCGTATTTAACGGCACACTCCAAAACCTTATTCAGATCCCACCCGGGACACCCTAAGGTTGAAAACGAAAGCTTCATAGAACTTGCACCCCCCATATTTCGGTTGTCGGACCAAACGGCTCCGATAGTAACACCGCGCTTTCCTCATACTCTGCGTCGAATGGCGCAAGAAGCGGCGTAAAAATGTCTGTAGTTTAGCCGGGAATCAGCTTTCACGCCTCCTCGACGAAATATACCGCCTTCATCTTCTGATCCTCATAAGGCTTATCTCTGAAATCGGTCTTTACCGCAGCGATCTCGTCCACCGTCTCAATGCCCTCGACCACCTCACCGAAGGCGGCGTAATTGCCGTCAAGGAAGGTTGCGTCCGCGTGACAGATAAAGAACTGGCTGGAAGCGGAATTGGGCATATTTGTACGCGCCATGGAGATAACTCCGCGCTTGTGGGAAAGAGTGTTGTTCACTCCGTTTGCTTTGAACTCGCCCTTGATAGTCTTTGACGAGCCGCCCATACCGGTTCCCGTGGGATCTCCGCCCTGTATCATAAATCCGGATATGACACGGTGAAAGATGATGCCTGCGTAGTAATCAGAAGAAACCAGCTCCTTGAAATTAGCCACCGAAATAGGTGCTACCTCAGGATAAAGACGGATAACCATAGAGCCTCCGTTCTCCATTTCGATCTTTACCAGATCAGTGATCTTGTCTGTCTTATTATACATTATTTTATCCTCACTTTTGCTTTTTTCTAAGTATATCACATAACGGCTTAAATTTCAAGCGGTTTAACACAATTTACTTGATTTTTTCTTGCCGATATGTTATACTCTTAATGCAAGTACGTTAAGAGAAAGGAGAAGAACCGTGATACTGATCATAGCTGAAAAGCCGAGTCTGGGGCGCAATATTGCCGATGCCATAAACGGCATGGGACTTGGAGCCATGAGCCGCGGAAGCGGCTATATGGAGGGGTGCGGATATATAGTTACCTGGGCATTCGGCCATCTCTTCTCCCTTGCCGATATTGAATGCTATACCATGGGCGAAAGCTATATTCCGGGACAGACCAAGGTAAAATGGAGCATGGACGGTCTCCCCTGCTTTCCCCAAAAATACCGTTACGATCTGCGCTCCGACGATTCCGGAAAGCCGGATGAAGGAGTAGCGAGGCAGTTTAACACGGTAAAACGCCTGTGTAACCGCGCAGACGTCGATACAATAGTCAACGCCGGGGACGCAGACCGAGAGGGAGAGATCATAGTCCGCACACTGATAACCAAGGCGCTTGAAGCCCCAAAGCCCATCCTGCGACTGTGGCTGCCCGACCAGACAGCGGAAACAATCCGCGGTGCGCTTGCCAATATGAAAAACGACTCGGAATACGACCGTCTTGCCCACGAAGGGTACGCCAGAACCTTTATAGACTGGCTGTACGGCACAAATCTCACCCGTTACGCCACCCTTAAAAGCGGCACTCTGCTTCGCGTAGGCAGAGTTATAGTTCCAATAGTCAAGGCTATCTACGACCGTGATATGCAGATAAGAAGCTTTACGCCCGAGCCGTATTTCGCCGTTATAAGCAAAACCGGAGACGAGCAAACAGGGGAGATAGAGCTGCAGTCAAAACGGAGATTCGATGGAACGCAAAGAGAGCAAGCGCAAGCTTATGCCGATCAGTTAAACTCCCTGCCAACCGTCGTAACCTCGGTAAAAAACCGAAAATCCAAGCTTTCTCCGGGTAAGCTGTATTCACTGACCAAGCTTCAGAACGTCCTTTCAAAAAAGTATAAGATGTCCATGACGGACAGTCTCGCTATTGCCCAGAGGCTTTATGAGGCGGGATACCTCACCTATCCCCGTACCAATTCCGAATACCTTGCAACCGCGGAAAAGGACAAGATGAAGCAAATAATCGGCAAGGTCTCCGCCATTGGATATCCCGTGAAATTCAAGGACGACAAATCAATCTTCGACGACTCAAAGATAGAGGCTCACTCCGCCCTCACCCCAACCATGAAGATTCCCGGAAAGGATGCCTTGGGCGACCTTGAAAGAAAGGTGTATTCTACCGTATTCAGACGGTTCGTCGCAGTGTTTTGCTCAGAGGATTGCGTGGTAAATCGCACGGAAATGACCATTGAAACAGGCGATAAGGTCGAAACCTTTGTTCTCAAGGGAATGACCGTACTGGAGCGCGGATGGACAAAGTATGACGACGCATCCCAAAAGGACAAAATTCTTCCCGCGCTGAAAAAGGGAGACAAAATCGAAACCGCCTTTGCTCCGGTGGAAAAGACCACATCCCCCCCGAAGCACTATACAGTCGAAACCCTCAATAATTACCTGAAAAACCCCTTCCGTGAAGACAAGGCTCAGCTATCTCCGGACGGCGAGGACGATGAGGAGGAATACAGAGCTATCTTTGAAGGTCTGGAGCTGGGCACTGAGGCAACCAGAACAGGAATCATAGACAACGCCCGACACAGCAGATACATTCAGCTCAACAAGGATGTTTACACCATTCTTCCCCAGGGAGAGTATCTTATCAACACTCTGACCATGATGGGGATCTCTATGGATAAATATAAGACCTCAGAGCTTGGCAAGGCTTTAAAAAAGGTGTACCGCGGCGAAATGACAGTAAAGCAAAGCATTGCGCTGGCGCAGGCGGAGATCGCCGCTATATTTTCAAACGAAAGCACCGAGGGCGTTACGGTAGCCGAGGACAGAAACATCGGTTTTCGCGGTGACGAAATTGGTATCTGTCCCCTTTGCGGCGGAATAGTGATCCGCGGCATATATAACTACGGGTGCAAGCGATATAAGGAAGGCTGTAAATTCCGAATACCTCTCTCCCTCTGCCACAGACCTATCCCCGTTTCTGCCGCCAGGCAGTTACTTGAACGGGGGAAAAGTGAGCCGCTTTCCGATTTCGTATCAAAGGCAGGCAAAAGCTTCTCGGCTTCACTTAAGCTTGTTGACGGTGAGGTTAAATTCGATTTCAGTGACATACCCAGAACGCCACATGCTCCTATGATATTCTCCGTTTCCTCGCGGGATCGGGACGAATACGCAGCAATTCCGGAGGATATGCTTCCACCGCCTCCCCTTGAGCCACCGGCTGATTATGCCGTCGAGCCGTTTCCCGCGAACCGTAACGGGGAGTCATAAGCCTGCGGCTCATACCCCATCTCTTTTGCGCCCGATCTGCCACCGTTAAATAACGCAGAGAACGCCCAAAAGCCTTGCCACGATTGGTTAAAATACACATAATCATTTTGTTTTTTTGGTCAAAATGCATCTTGATAATTAAGGATTTATCCGATATAATGGAGTTATCCTGCCAAGCAATAAAGCGAAGGCAGAACTGAATTCCATCCAAAACTTTGTATCAGAAAGGACTAAAAAACATGGGAAGAAAGATCTTTGCCGAAAGAGGCTATAACGTAACGGGCAGAGTTGTTCCGTATTCCGATTTCAAAATGTTTGTATCCACACCCCAGGGATTTAAAATTAACGAGGCCCAGTATCCTTACCTTATCGCAAGGGGAGAAAACCAGCTTAAAGCGGAGATTCCACAGCTTATAGCATCCGACTATATGATGTTCAAGCGCGACGGAAACCGCTCGATTTACGAAGGAAAATACTTTCCCCGCCGCAATATGGTCATTGATCTTGCGGTGGCAGAATACGTTGAGGGCAAGGGACGTTTCCTTGATAAGCTAATCGACGTTCTTTGGCTTATCCTTGAGGAGACCACCTGGGTAATTCCCGCCCACAACCCGGGTAAGGAGGGCGTAAACACCTGCCTGCCCTACGCCTACACCGGACACGTAGACTATATCGACCTTTTCGCCGCCACAACAGCGGCAACCCTCTCCTTTGTTTATTACCTGTGCCACGATAAATTTGATACGGTGACCACTCTTATAAACCAGCGTTTACTCTTTGAGATCAACCGCAGAATAATCGAGCCCTTCATGAGCGATGCCGACCTGTGGAGCAAGTGCTGGTGGAGCGGAATCAGAGACAACGAGGTAAATAACTGGTGTCCCTGGATAGTATCCAACGTGCTGACCGTCTGCGCGCTGACAGTAAAGGATCAGGCGACCAGAACCACTCTTGTCAGAAAATCCCTGCCCATGCTGGATGCCTTTACTGCAGTCTACCATTCGGACGGAGGCTGTGACGAGGGTCCCAGCTATTGGAACGCGGCTGGCGCGGCGCTCTACAATGCAGGTCTGGTGCTTTATGACCTTACCGCGGGATATATTAATATCTTTGACGATCCGCTTGTAAAGAACATGGGTGAATATGCCGTCAAGGTGGTTATTTCCCATAACCGCGTTCTGAACTTTGCAGACTCCCCCTGTCGCACCAATCCCAGCGCGCTCATTCTGTACGATTGGGGTAAGTGCAGCAATTCCGAAATGATGACCACCTTTGCTCAGAGCAGAATGGGCGGAAAGCTTCCCAAAATCGGTGCTGATACCGGTATGCCTTACCGCTCCTTCAAGTATATGTGCATGGAAACGCCGGAAAACGCCGACTACAAGGCGCCCTCAAAGTTCTATCTGGACGGAATTATTGTCGCGGGAACCCGTGAGGATCCAGATCCGCAGAAGGGACTGTATCTTGCGCTCAAGGGCGGACACAACGCAGAGAGCCACAACCATAACGACCTTGGAAACATCATTGTCTTTGCGGATGGCAATCCCTTGTTTATCGACGCAGGCTCCGGAAGATATACCCGACGCACCTTCAGCTCGGAGAGATACACCATCTGGGCTATGGCATCCGATTACCACAACTGCGCTACCGTTAACGGAATAACCCAGAAGGCGGGCAGACAGTACCGCTCATCCGATGAAATCTACGACGAGGAAAGCGGAAAGCTTACCCTCAACCTCAAGACCGCCTATCCCGCAGAGTGCGATATCGCAAAATACACCAGAAGCGCGGTACTGGAAAACGGCGAGATAGTGATTGAGGACGACATTGAGCTGAATAAGGACGGAACGGTATCCTTCCATTATCTGGTCAACAAGGCTCCAGATGGTTATTACCTTTCTGTTTTTAACCACAGCGGTATTGTAAGAACAAAAGAAAAGGGTGACGAGGTGCTTCCGAGCGCCACAAAAACCGCAACGACAAACTGT
>JAFVTO010000128.1 GCA_017503165.1 Clostridia bacterium
GTTACGATGCGGATATCGTGGCTATTGCCGCGGGTGTGGGACAGAAGCCCGGGGAAACCCGTATCTCCCTGCTCAATCGCAATGCTGCGATATTCAGAAAGGTGATCTCTGAGGTGATCAAAAGCGGCTTTGACGGTGTTTTTCTGGTTGCTACCAATCCTGTGGATATTATGACGAGAATAGTTATCCGTGAGTCAGGCTTTGATCCCAGACGTGTTATCGGTACAGGCACAACTCTGGACAGCGCACGATTGCGTTATCTTTTGGGTGACTATTTCAGCGTGGATTCCAGAAATATTCATGCCTACGTTATAGGTGAGCACGGAGACAGTGAGTTCGTTCCGTGGTCTCAGGCTATGGTCGGTACCAAAAGCGTGATTGCGGTCTGCCGAGCTCACGGAGAATATTACTGTATGGACGAGCTTATGAAGATAGGGGAGGACGTTAAAAACGCCGCGTACAAAATAATTGAAGCCAAGCGCGCGACCTATTACGGCATTGGTATGGCAATGACGCGCATTACCAAGGCTGTGCTTGGTGACGAGAACAGTATTCTCACCGTATCAACCCAGCTTGACGGAGAGTACGGGATAAGCGGAGTCTGTGTCGGGGCGCCCAGTATCGTCGGAAGAAACGGCGTGCTTGAACACATTTCCCTTGATCTTACAGAGGAAGAGCTGAGCAGATTCCGCTCCTCCTGCGAGTACCTGGATCGCACTTACGCCGAAATGCTGGAGCAGGAGGGCGCGGCTGAATAAATCTGAATTGGTTTTTCATACTGCTTCTGTCTGTAACCCATGAAATGAAAAAACGACTTATCCCCGAATGCCGGCTTTCAAGCTGCTTCCCGGGAGAAGTCGTTTTGTTTTTGGATATGTTATTCTGACTCGGTGATCCATGAGGGATGTCTTTTTGCGAGAGACCGGATGATGTAAAAGTACAGCGGAATGAGAAGAATGTCCGCCATTACCCACGCGGCGGGACTTGCGAGACAGCAGGCTGCAAAGCCGTATGTGCCGACGAACACCAACGCTACCACCGTTCTTCCCACAAGCTCAAATACTCCTGCCAGCATTCCTTGGAGGCTGTATCCGAGCCCCATTACGGTGTTTCTGAAAATAAATATCATGCAAAGAGCTATAAATGCCGGAGACTGCATACGAAAATAGGTTTGAAGCAATTGGGTTATACTGTCTGTACGCTGTTCCAGGAACAGCAAGGCTATGCTATCGCCTGCCGTTATAAGTATGGTGGTGCAGATTACCGAGAGCAAAATGCAGGTCACCGTTGTGCTTGCTACACCGTGCTTTATCCTTGTAAGCCTTCCCGCGCCCATGTTCTGACTGCAGAAATTGGAAAGCGCAACGCCGATACAGTTGATGAAGGAATTGAATAGCCCGAGTACCTTTTCCCCAACCGTATATGCGGTTATAGCATCTTCTCCCAGTGTGTTTATTGCGAATTGCAGCGCAAGTGCCCCAATGGCTGTTATGGAATACTGAAATGCCATCGGTATCCCCATGCCGCATATTTTTATTATCATGGGGATTCGTATACGGAAATCATCTTTGCTCAGTCGCAGTATATCGTATTTTCGTATCATATATATAAGGGACAGCACTCCTGAGATAAGCTGAGATATTACTGTCGCAAGCGCCGCGCCCATTACGCCCATTTCAAAAGGAACCATAAATACGTAATTAAGGGCGATATTAAGAAGTGACGATGCGATCAGAAAATACAGGGGAGAGCGACTGTCTCCGAGTGCCCGCATTATTCCCGCGCAAAGATTATATATCAATATTCCGAACATTCCTGCGTATATCACGCCTATGTATGCTGCGGCATCATTGATTATTGTTTCGGGGGTTTTCATCAGGAGAAGTATGCGCTTATTGAATATCAAGGCGAGCAACGTAAGCACCGCTACTACCGCAAAGCAAACGTATATTATGTTCGCAATACAACGCTTGAGTCCACGGCGGTCATCGGCGCCGAAAAATCTCGCCGCAAGAATGCATGAGCCTTCCGCTATTCCGCCCAGAAATCCAAGTATCAGAAAATTGATGGAGCCGGTAGCTCCAACGGCGGCAAGCGCTGAGTTTCCGACCAGCTTGCCAACCATTATTGCATCCACCCAGCTATACATTTGTTGGACCAATGTGCCGATCATCAAAGGGAAGGAAAATCTGATTATCAAGCCAAGGGGCTTGCCTGATATCATGCTTTTTGTCATATACACTCCTTTAAAACTATAAGAGCTTACTCAAAAGATAAACACACTGTTTTTTTAAAGTTTTTGGTGTGAAGGATTCTGATCAGCATGGATTCAATTGACGAATGCAGATTATATAATAGCCCTTTTTAAATAAAAATCAATATCCTAATTGTGAACATTTCAAAGTGGGAATATTATATTTTTTTCGTATTCATGACAGCGTTTTTTCAACTTCAAACTCTCTGCTCGCATTCCTTTGTCGGTTTGTCTGAAGCATACGAAAAAGACCGTCGCCGGGCTTGGTTTTAAGACTTTGGCGACAGTCTTTTTCATCAGGCTCTGACACATCAAACGACTGTGACATAGCCTTTATTATATTGTATGGCTTTATTTGCATTCGTTAACCCAGATACCTTTTACACCACTCCAGAACTGTGTCGATATATTCGCTTATACGGTTTATCGGAGTGTGCACGGCGTTTTCCAGGGAGA
>JAFVTO010000129.1 GCA_017503165.1 Clostridia bacterium
ACGCTCTTCCGATCTTCTCTCTTTTAGCTTTGTGTCAAGTACTGTTCATTATTTTTTACACTTACTTTTATTTTCAGTAGTTCAACTCAACCGTCAGCTTGACAGTGTAATGAATATATGCTATACTGTCTTCAACGAGCGCATATTTTAATGCTGTTAATCGGAAAGGATGAATAAATTATGCTTGAATTAATGAGTAGAACAATATACGAGGATAGACTTGAGGTACTGTACAACCGCCCTTTGACAAATGAAAGCTTACCAAATGATTTTGAGATAAAAGGCGGCATCTGGCATGTAGATGAGGACGGTTGGCTTATCGGAGAAAATCGTGAATGCTCTGCGGCAATGGTGTTGAGCAAGGCTGAGTACTTCGGAGACATTCTTGTAGAATTCGATGCCGCAACCGTACTACCGGCTACACGAGACATCAACGTAACCTTCCACGGAAGCTGGAACGAGGAAAAGAATTCACGTGACATAGCGTATGTATTCGGCATAGAGGGGTGGTGGAAAGGATACGTCGGATTTGAGCGGTCGCCGGATTACAGATTTGTTGCCAACACCAAGCTTTTTGACTTCACTCCGGGAAAGCAATACCACGTAGCAGTCGGAAATATTTCAAACGACCTTTTCATTTTTGTAAATGGAGTTCTGGCGCTCGAGATTCGGGATCCGGCTCCGATCGATATAAACAAATACGGAAGAATCGGGTTTGAAGCATTTTGCACAAGAGTAAAATACAGGAACATAAAGGTGAAACGGATCGAATCTGAATATTCCAAGCCAGGATATATTCCGGAATTTTAAATCCATCACCGTTTTATAAACTCTTTTTTCGAGGATTCACCTAATAATTTCGCGAAAAGACTCACAATTTGTAATTTTACGTAGTTTTGGCAGACTTATGTACGTGGATTTTATGCAATTTTTTTGTATCCGCCTATTGACAAACGGTCTTCAAATTGATATACTGTAGAGTATAGTAATTGGTGCGAGCAAAGAATGCAGATGGATATTTATGCAACCGTGCTCCGCTTTATTGAAAGGATTTTTTCATGGAAAACAAACTCAGAGTAGGCGTTATCGGCGCCACCGGAATGGTCGGACAGAGGTTTCTCACTCTTCTCGACAATCATCCTTATTTCAACGTAGTAGCACTTGCGGCAAGCGCGCGCTCCGCGGGACAGAGATATGAAGATGCTCTCGCAGGCAGATGGAAGCTCACCACTCCCATGCCCGAGTGGTCAAAGGATATGGTAATATATGATGCTGCAAGAGTCGAAGAATTCTCCGCTCTCTGCGATTTTGTATTCTGCGCGGTAAATATGCCCAAGGATCAGATCAAGGAGCTGGAATATGCATATGCTAAGGCGGAGACTCCTGTTGTATCCAACAACTCAGCTCACCGTTGGACTCCCGATGTTCCCATGATCATTCCGGAGATCAATCCCGATCACGCAGAGGTGATCAATGCCCAGCGCGCAAGGCTCGGCACAAAGCGCGGTTTTATTGCAGTAAAACCTAACTGCTCTATACAGAGCTACGTTCCGCTTATCACTCCTCTCATGAAGGAATTTGAGCCTACCGAGATCGCCGTTACCACCTATCAGGCAATATCAGGAGCAGGAAAGACCTTCAATGAGTTCCCTGAGATATTGGACAATATCATCCCTTACATCGGCGGAGAGGAAGAAAAGAGCGAGCAGGAGCCGCTGAAAGTATGGGGAAAGAATGAAAACGGTGAGATCGTTAAGGCAGACTCCCCGCTCATCTCCGCTCAGTGTCTCAGAGTTCCTGTGTCCGACGGACATACTGCGGCGGTTTTTGTAAACTTCAAAAACAAGCCCACAAAAGAACAGATTCTTGAATGCTGGAGAAATTTCTCCGGAAAGCCCCAGGAGCTTGAACTACCGTCTGCTCCCAAACAGTTCATCACCTATTTCGAAGAAAATGACTATCCGCAGAGCAAACTGCATCGTGATGTAGAGCGAGGAATGGGAATCACCGTCGGAAGGCTTCGCGAGGATGCGCTTTTCCAGTGGAAGTTCGTCGGACTGTCCCACAACACACTCAGGGGTGCGGCAGGAGGAGCGGTTCTCACCGCAGAGCTTCTGACAAAGCTGGGCTATATCACTGCAAAATAATATAGCTTGTAAATGTTTTAAACCAAGAGCCAAACAAAAAAGGGATGCGTCAGTTAGATGCAAAATACGTGATCGGTTTTCAATCAATGTCACCTCTCACGGATAAAAACACACTTGTAGCGGTATATTCCGTTAATTATGCCGAAAAAGTCTTTTTCAGTTCTATTTCGAACCCAAAGTCTATTTTGTCTGTGTGTTTGTTATTTTGCACCGATTGACTCATCCCTTTTGTTTAACACAGAATCTTCGATTGCAGAAAGGATACTCAGTAATGAATCATACAGTAGGTCCCATTCTTAGCGATAAGGATTTTTTCGACACACTTGATACCGCTATGCTCCCCGAAATATGCGAGTGCGCCCGAAATGAGGATTTTATAACGGCGCGCAAATTATTCTCCGACCATGTAAGAAACTCCGTCGATCCTCAAAAGTATTTTTCTATTGACAAAAAAATACCAAAGCCCAAGCTGTCCGCTGCCCTTAAAGAAACCGCGGAACGCGCACTGCGCCATGAGTTACGTAGCTGCGGTGTAACAATGAAATTCGGTGAAAAAATCGACTGGTTCGCCAATCCAACCTTTAATCAGTATAAGGAATGGACATGGCAGCTTTCAAGACATTCCGAGTTAAAAGCCTTAGCTGAGGCATACAGAGCGACCGGCGAAGAGCGGTATGCGCAAGGCTGCGTAGAGCTTTTTGACAGTTGGGTAAAGCAGGCGATTCGCCCGGAGCCGGAAGAACGTGCGGGAGCCACTCTTTGTTGGAGAACTATCGAGTGCGGAAACCGAATGGGACTTATCTGGCAGGATATTCTTCATTCACTTATACATTCACCCGCATTTACAGACGATATAATAATCGACTGGTACAAATCGGTATACGAGCACGCAATACGTCTTCGCACACATTACACCAAGGGAAATTGGCTTATTCATGAAATAAACGGGCTTGCCCAGATCGGCATACTCTATCCAGAATTCAAAGATGCACGTGAATGGACTGATTTTTCTGTTTCAAAGCTGGACGAGGAGTTAGATCTTCAGGTATATCCGGACAGTTTCCAATACGAGCTTACAACATGCTATCACACAGTAGTTATTCGCCACTATCTCGCCGTTATCGCAGTCGCAAGCAAATACGGCTATCCGATACCGAAAAGAATTATCAAGCGTCTTGAGAACATGGTGGAGCTCTTCGTGAAACTGAGAATGGCGGACGGAAGAATACCTGATATCAATGACGGACTTAATGATCTTGCAGTCAATCAAGTGAGGGCTTATGCCGACTTTTTCCCCGAAAACCTTACCTTCAAATGGCTTTTGAGCGGTGGAAAG
>JAFVTO010000130.1 GCA_017503165.1 Clostridia bacterium
CAGACAACTTTTTCATAGCCATAAAGCTTCCGGAGCTTTTTTATACCATTTGCCTTTGAGGCTTCTGAGGAAAACACCTCAAGATACCATTTTCCTGTATATGTATCCTCGTAGAAAGCACAGTCAAGACCATCCACTTCCTTGACGGCATTCCTTACCGGCAGCAGACTCTCATAGCTGCTCGTCGATGTGAAATACACAGCGTCACCCTCGGTAACTTCACGGAAATCACTGCACTGTACAAAAGGTTTGCCGTATTTTTTCTGCCTGTCCTCGGCAAAACTCGCCATAACACGCTCAGTAAGCTCAGTATAGTATGTCGTAAGCTTCTGACCTGATATCCGGAACATAAAACATTCAACTCCGTGTTCCTTGTAGAAAGACGCTATCTTGTCAGACAATTCACGTGGAATTGCCTCAACACTGATATACTCACGCTTTTTCAGATCGTATATGCACACTCCGTTCATGAGTATACATGGCGTATCAATATTCAGAGCAGCTGTGATAGCTCCAGCGGAGTAAATTGTTCTTGCGGTCGCAAAGGTAAAGTGAAGTCCTCTGTCAATCAGGAAATTCAGCTCTGCAGCTGTTTTTTCCGGAAGTTCTGCGATGGAATCAAGCAATGTTCCGTCCAGATCCGAAATATAAAGTGTACTGATAAACAATCACCTCGATACGAAAATTAAGGCAATACCGCACAAAGCTCGTGCGAAAGATGCGAAGTCAGTTTTACATCTTATTATAACATAAAACTTTAAAAAAGTGAACTGTATCATTGAATTTTATTTAATGTAACAAAAAGAAATGTTTCATATTGTAGATTATGTACAAATAAAACTGCTGCATCATGAACTGACGCAGCAGCGATTGATTGATTATTCGGGAAGCTTGCTTATAAGTTTAAGCAGATACTTCTGGATTGTAAGTGAATCTGAATTTGTAAGACCAGATCCAGGGTCATTTACATCTCCGTTGATTTCACCCTGCTTTGTGATGCGGCTCTTGTCTGTTCCGTTCACACCGTAAGCATCGGGATTTCCGATAGCCTGCATTACAAGGATAGCATCAGAAAGATTTACTGATCCGTCGCAATTTGCATCGCCGTAATCTGCTTCAGCTTCAGGCTTGGTAGGTGTTGTGGTTGTGGTAGTAGTTGTGGTTGTTTTAGTTGTTGTTGTCTTTGCTGTGGTAGTTGTTACCGGTGGCTTCGGCTGAGGATCCTTTGTACCGCCATTGATGTTGCTCCCCTCTGATGAAGCATAGTTTGCATAGTAATCGCTGAGTGAGATACCATTCTTACCGAGGGCAACATTGTGGTCAAGACCGATATACTTTCCTGATGATGAAGTCTGCCAGAGTGAAAGTTCAAAAAGACCATATTTTTCATCATCCCATGTCTTGAAATCATTTCCAAGGAGTCCGCCTGTATCGCCGGAGTTCGGGTTAAGACACCAGAAAGTATGGTTAATGTGGTTATCGATCATGTAGTCACGGAGAAGCTCCATCCACTTCTGATTTTCAGCAGCTCGTATCATCGAAGCGGAAATAGCTCTCATCGTAATTGAGGCTACCATCCACGAGGGCAAGCGCCCTTTGGCGCGCATCCTCCATGCGCTCGTTCGCAGTAGGCGTAGCTTCAATAACCGTGGCAGGAATCACGTAGCGTTGCTCTCCCATCGTGAGATCGGAAGAAAGCTCTGCACCTACGAAAACGACCTCGTTGATAAGCACGTTGGGATTGCTCTCCGCAACAGAGAGGCGGATATACGAATAGGTAGAAACGCTCCAACCACTTTCCGGGATCGCAAACGGAGAAACGAAGCGAAAGAGCGCGTCCTTTGCAACGGGAGTGGTATTTTTACTTTCTACGGGATTCCCCTCTTCATCAAGCTCGACTTCCGTATAGAAATTCTCAATGACGGCGTTAAGCCCCGTAACGTAGGAGGTGCCGCTTCCCGAGCGCTCGATGCGCAGCGTTGTGGGCGTGCCGGCCTCTGCATAGACCTGTGCAACGTTAACGTACACCCCAACGAGCGCGAGATTCATATTCCCCGAATCATCTTGCATAGGGGGATTGCTAAGGCGGAATACGACGCTGGGCGACTGTGTTGCCGAGCTTTCCGTAGCCCGCTTCGATCTGAGCTCGTAGGCGCCACCTACGCTATCCCAGGAGCCGAGCGTGCCCACTCCCAGCGCAAGAAACGCAAGCGCTACAATGAGGAATGCGAGGAAAAAGCCTTTTATATTCTTCCAATTGGCGTTGATCTTTCTCATGTAATTATTCCCTATTATATTGATAATCACTATTCTAACCGATTGCATGCAAATTGTAAACGGATTTTTCGGGATTTTTGCAAAAAAAATAGAAACTGTGAAAAAATTTTGCCGAATGTGCCCGCGCTTCAGCTTGAAAGAAGCTTAAGAAAAAACACCGCAAAAAATGCGGTGCCCGTGTGCGCTATAAAAAACGGGGAACCTTTTCAAAAGGCTCCCCCGTTTTTTACTTCTTTTCCTTGATCTTGGCAGCTTTACCCGTGCGTCCGCGCAGATAATAAAGCTTCGCTCTGCGTACCTTACCCTCTCTCACCACGTTAACGTATGCAATCTTGGGAGAATGGATGGGGAAGCAACGCTCTACACCGACGCCGAAAGAAAGGCGGCGCACGGTGAAGCTCTCACGAATTCCGCCGTGCTTTTTGGCAATGACCACGCCCTCGAAGTTCTGGATTCTCTCCTTGCC
>JAFVTO010000131.1 GCA_017503165.1 Clostridia bacterium
GGTCAGGCGTTCAATATAGTAGACCTTATGGCGAGCGAGGACGACGATCTTTCGGATCCGATAAAAAAATCAGTCTTTGAGCGTAATGCTATTATCAAGCAGGCATACAACGCCGTAATTGAACGTCAGCCCGAGTCTGATTTCCAGACTATTGCAAACGATACCCTTGCGCACGGTGAAGAGTACAATGCGTATATGCTGAAGGTTAAGGGCGCGCTTACCATTTCTCTTACCGGAGTTCTTCTTGACTTCAACGGAGAGGTGGACTACATAAACCTTAATGAGGAGTGGTGGGATACTACCACTATTGACACTCTTTCCATCAAGAACAAGGCGTATTTCGCTCTCGGAGATATAAACACTGTTGACGACGATGCCACGTGGTGTGTATTGTTTAACAAGGCTCTCCGTGAAAAATATCCCTCTCTGCCTAATTTTTACGACAAGGTAAAAGATGGGGAGTGGACGATTGAGAATATGAAGCTTTGGGCTTCCAAGTCTATTATCGAGGATAACGGCTCGCTTGGCAACAAGTGGGATCCCAACAATACTTATCAGTACGGTATGTTCTATCAGGACGAGTGCGCTACTGTTCTTCTTCAGTCATCCGGCGTTACTCCATTTATCAAGGAAAAGAACGGTAATCTGAAGAGCAACATCGGTTCTCTTGAGATGCAGAATACCGTTGATGCTATCAGAGAATACTTTATGCTTGAGAACAGCGACAGTGAAAAATGGGCTTTGAACATCAATAACGTTTCCGGATACGGCGGAGCCGATATATGGCAGGAGGTCGCAAGAGGCGGCTTCAAGGTCAATAAGGCGCTCTTCTTTATGTGCCACTGCGGATCCATTAACCTGCTTCGTGACATGGATAACGACTTCGGTATCCTCCCTATCCCGAAGGTTCTTGAAAGCCAGGAGAAGTACGGTAATACCGTTCAGTATACCAATGCTACCTGCTATTCGCTTCCTTACAACACCCCAAATATCGCTTTCTCCGGCTTCATGCTTGAGGCTATGGGCTACTATTCCAGCCGAACCTATTCCGAGACCGATTCTCTCAAGGTTGCCTACTATGAAACCACTCTTCAGAGAAAGGGCGCCCGTGACGATGAGTCCTGGGATATGCTTGACCTGGTCTTCGAGAACAGAATCTTTGATATCAGTATGGCTATGAACACCGGAACCATCAATGACCTCGTTATTGCATCCACTATTAGCGAGAACAATTCCTGGGCAACGGTCGTTGCTTCTCATCAGTCTAAGATCGATTCTCAGGTAAGAGAAGATATTGCTCACCTTATGAAGGGTTAACGCAATTAATACACAGACAAAAGCTCTGTAAACCCCAAAACGCATTTGCGGACGCAGATGCGGCGCTTGTCAATCAAAAAAGAACGGAGAGTTCGCTACTTTCCGTTCTTTTCTTGTTTTTTGAAATAGAAACCTCGCAAAAAACGCGGTTTTGTTCAGCTTCAAGAAGAAAAATTAAAATAAAAAAGGCGTTTTTTTATGAATTGTTCTCCAAAACCCCGTTTTTGAATACTTTTTTCAAAAAAATGTTTTGTACCCCTCTAAAAAGAGGGCTTTGTAACGGAATGTTAACAAAATGATGTTATAATTCTAAAAATATTGTATTATAATTACTGTGCAATGATTCTATTGTACGGACAACGGTTGTCACTCGGCGTTAAAAAAATAAAGCGTTGAGTGAATTTTTTTTGCGGAAAAAACCGCTTGTGCCGCTATTTTCTTTAACAGCGAAAAGAGAGGTAGATTTCTCGAATTTAAACTTTTCGCTTCACTTCGCTACGTAAACGCGAAATGGGAAAGGCTTATGAAAAAATATGAATGCTAACGAACTGTATCTCGAATGGAAAAAACATGATCTTTGCGATATTGACCTTATACATGAGCTGGAAAGTATCGAGGGTAATGAGGCAGAGATATTCGATAGGTTCCGTTGTGAGCTTGCTTTCGGTACAGGAGGACTGAGAGGTGTTCTCGGAGTTGGAACAAATCGCATGAACGTATATACCGTCGGAAAAGCAACGCAGGGCTTGGCAAACTGTCTTAAAGCAAGTAATGAAGGTGTCAAGCCGCTCAGTGTGGTTATAGCTCGGGACAGCCGTAATAAAGGTGATGATTTTGTTCGCAGAGCCGCTTCGGTGCTGGCAGCAAACGGGATAAAGGTGTATGTATTCTCTGAAATAATGCCGACGCCTGCGCTTTCCTTTGCGGTCAGGTATTTTGGATGTGATGCGGGTATTTGCGTAACGGCGAGCCATAACCCCGCAATTTATAACGGTTACAAGGTATAAGATAACGAGGGATGCCAGATAGGACCTGCCATGGCTGATGTTATCCTGGCGGAGATGGATAAGACCGACATATTTGAGGGAGTAAAGACTGTTTGCTATGACAGCGCTATAGCAGACGGAAGTATAGTGGTGGCTGATGACAGCATGTTTAGCGCATTTGTTGACAGAGTCATGAAGGAGAGCCTTCTTTCTGAGGACATTCGCAAGGGAGAGTCGCTCAAAATAGTATATACCCCTCTTAACGGTGCGGGCTTCCATTCGGTGACCACGGCTCTTGCAAAGGAAAAGTGCTATGACGTAACTCTGGTTGAGGAGCAGGTGGCTCCGGACGGCAATTTCCCCACATGTCCGTATCCGAACCCTGAAAACCCTGAGGCTATTAAAATGGCTCTTGAGCTCTGCGCGGAAAAGGATGCGGATATAATGATAGCAACCGACCCTGACTGCGACAGATGCCGCGCCGCTGCAAAGCGGGGAGGTGAGTTTGTGGCTCTTTCGGGAAATGAAATGGGAATACTGCTTATCGACTATCTTGCTAACAGAAAGAAAGAGCTTGGAATACTTCCGGAGCGTCCTGTTGCGGTAACTACCATAGTATCTACTGTTATGGCAGACGGAGTGGCAGAGGAGCATGGCATAGAGCTTCGCCGTGTGCTTACGGGATTTAAGTACATTGGAGAACAGATAGGTATGCTGGAGAAGGAGGGTA
>JAFVTO010000132.1 GCA_017503165.1 Clostridia bacterium
GGCGGAGGAATATTCTTGTGCAGAAGCGCCACCCGACTTGTAGTTGCAAATGACACTTACCGAGCTTCTCAGCCCCTTGACGCTTGCAGCGTAAATGCTGCCGCCCTCGCCGGTGATAATAACAGCACCATCCTCACCGTCCTCGCCGTCAGCTCCGTCTTTACCGTCGATTCCGTCTTTACCGTCGACTCCGTCCTTGCCGTCGATTCCGTCCTTGCCATCGACTCCGTCCTTGCCGTCGACTCCATCCTTGCCCACCACAACGCCAAGATTTTGCTCCGTTCCGTCACTGTAAAACAGTATCAACTCACCGTTTTCGTTTATCTGAGCGCTTTCAAAACCGCGGCTTGCTGGGATTACGCAGGAAATCAAAGCAAAACAAAGACAGATAATCAAGCAAAAAGCACATAACATGATCAGAATTCTTTTTCTCATATGTACCCGGATCCTTTCATTTTGGATACAGAGCCTATATCAGACTCCGAAAATGAGCATTGGTTCAGAAAGCCTTCCTGACCCATTTCAACAGACGTTAATAACCCAATATGGCTCCCCGACGCACCCGTGTGCGCAAGAGAGCCATACTATTAAAAGCGTGCTTCAGTGTATCAAAACTAAGAGAACACGTGGCAATTCACCCGGATTCTCCCGCGATCAAGCACTTATCTGATGCCGTAGTTCTCGATAATGTAATCCATATCCTTGTCGCCGCGTCCGGAAAGATTGATAAGCACTGAACCCTTGCCCATTTTTTTTGCCAGCTTGATTCCGTACGCTACTGCGTGAGCGCTTTCGATAGCGGGGATGATACCCTCCATTCTTGAAAGCTCAAAGAATGCGTCTATAGTTTCCTCGTCGTTTACCA
The DNA here is from genome assembly GCA_017503165.1 of Clostridia bacterium. Classification (GTDB taxonomy): domain Bacteria; phylum Bacillota; class Clostridia; order Oscillospirales; family CAG-272; genus SIG673. The sequence continues at coordinate 866 of JAFVTO010000132.1, forward strand.
CGTCGTACTTTACTCTGCCCAGATCGTGCAGGAACGCGTGCTCCGGTCCGGACGAAGGATAATCAAGACCGCTTGCAACCGAATAAACGGGAGCGGGATCTCCGTTTTCATCCTTAAGCATAATGCTGTTGAAGCCGTGCATTATGCCTTCCTCACCGTACTGAAGACTTGCCGCGTGATCACCCAAAGCAGTGCCTCTTCCGAGGGGCTCAATGCCGTATATATCCACAGGGTCGTTAAGGAATCCGGAGAAGAGTCCCATAGCGTTGGAGCCACCGCCTACACAGGCGACGATAGCATCGGGAAGCTCTCCCGTCATCGCCATAAACTGCTCCCTCGCCTCGATTCCGACCACACTCTGGAAATCTCTTACCATCATGGGGAAGGGATGAGGGCCGAGAACCGATCCGATGCAGTATATAGCATCCTTATACTCCTTGGCGTATGCAGCAAAAGCATCGTCAACCGCTTCCTTCAGGGTTGCAAGACCGTGCTTTACCTCTACTACGTTTGCGCCCAGTATCTTCATTCGCGCAACGTTTGGAGCCTGCTTCTTTATATCGACAGTTCCCATGTAAATATCACATTCAAGACCGAAATACGCGGCAGCAGTTGCAAGAGCAACACCGTGCTGACCGGCTCCCGTCTCGGCAATAACCTTCTTTTTGCCCATGTATTTGGCAAGCAACGCCTCGCCCATGCAATGGTTCAGCTTGTGCGCTCCCGTATGATTCAGATCCTCGCGCTTGGCATAGAGCTGAACGCTTCCGAGCTTGCAGGAAAGCCTTTCAAGATGAGAAACGGGGGTGGGTCTGCCTTGGAATTCACGGCGTATCCTGCGAAGGTCTCCAATAAACTTAGAGGATTTACAGATCGTAAAATACGCCTCGGTAATCTCCATCATTGCTCTTTTGAGCTCTTCCGACACGTACACTCCGCCGTATTTTCCGAAGTATCCTTTATCATCGGGAAACTTTTTCAAGTATGTATCAAAATCAATTCCGTTAAATATCATTTCTGTAACCGTACCTTTCTTTTCGTGCGGAAAACCGTTATGTCTCGGTGTTCCGATTTTTTATTACTTTCTATTTTATTGTCTCTGTCACCTCATCTGACAGGTTTTGGGCGAAAAAATACTGCGAGGTCCTGCGGGTTTTGCTCAATTACAGATACTGAAGAGTATGCGCCTTCGCAAAAAACTTGTCTTTCTTTTTTCTCGCCAAATTATACAAAAGCTTAACCTGTCAGCCTCGGTGACCGAGCCCTTTATTATTGATCCGGAGCTTCTCCGTTTTTCCGCCGTTGCGCCCACAGCGGTCTGAATTACCGTTCATGAAACCCGGAGCGGTGTCGCCGTGTTTATTTCACTCTGCGCCATCGTTTTGACAGTATCAGCATAAAGCGCCATCCTCCAAATCACAAGCATTGCTCCCGCCAATGAAAAACGCCCTTGACGGGGACAGTATTCCCAAGCCAAGGACGAATAAATGCTTATCCGCGGTACCACCTTGCTTCATAGCGCTGGGGCTATGCTCTTACAGATACTCTCAAAACAAGAAATATCCCGACAACTAACGCGTGTCTCACGTCGCAGAATACTCGGAAAAACTCCTTTGACTGCGCCCTCAGCGGTCCATTTGCCAAACAGATCCTGACCCGACTCTCAGCACCACGGGCTCTCTGTACAGCCTTGAATGACGTTATCTCCGCCTCAACGGTTTTACACTTGTAGTATATCACTAACTCCCTTTTTTGTCAATAGCTTTTTAAAACTTTTTCAAGTTTTCATTATTTCTTTTCCCGGTTATTTTCAAGGGCATCCATGACCTCGCAGTACATATAAAGCGAGCCGATAGCTATGGTTGGGATACCGTCAGTCGATGAAATCGCGGCAGCTACGGCGTTGCCGACGGAATCGAATGGGGTGGCAGAAATGCCGCATTCGCGGTATTTTTCCGCGAGAGCCTCCGCGTCCAGCGCTCTGGGATTTGGCGGCTTGACCGTAAATACTTGGCAGGCTATTGAAGCTATATCCCGAACCATGCCGATATAGTCCTTATCCGCCATCACTCCGGTAATAACGCGAAGCCTTTTCTCCCCGAAATAGCAACGCACCGTTCGGATAGCCGCATCCACTCCCTCGGGATTGTGACCGCCATCAAATATCATCAGCGGATCCCGATTTATTATTTCAAATCTTGCCGGCCAGACCGCTTTTTCCAATCCACGGTACAACGCCTGCTCGGACACGGCGAAGCCGCGGCAATTCAGCGCTTTTACGCATTCTATTACGTTAGCGGCATTAAGAGGCTGATAAAGACCGAGCAGCCTTATCCTCACATCCGTATATTCTCCGTAGTCAAATACAGCTCCGTCGGTATCGGCGCTCTTGACACAGACACTTGACCGTTCGGTGCGAATAAACTCCGAGCCCACTGTATCCGCATAGCCTTTTATGACCTCTGCCGCCCCCTCGTGATCACCGCCAAAGATAACGGGACATCCGCTTTTGATTATCCCCGCCTTTTCCGCGGCGATCTTCTCCTTTGTATCACCGAGATACGCGGTGTGATCGAGAGCGATACCTGTTATAACGCTGACCAGAGCTTTTGGGATAATATTGGTGGAATCAAGGCGTCCGCCCATTCCGGCTTCAAGAATCACCGCATCACAGCCCTTGCGCTTAAAGTATACAAATGCAATAGCCGTAATCAGCTCAAACTCGGTGGGCTTTTCCTCCATCCCGTCGGCAAAGTCGCGGACATATCCTGTTATCTGCGCCAGCTCTTCGTCGGTTATATTTTTGCCGCAATAGCGCATACGCTCATTAAAGGTTCTGACGTAGGGCGAGGTAAAAAGCCCTGTCTTATACCCTGCCTCTCTCAGAACGGAATCAAGCATAGAGCAAAAGGAGCCCTTACCGTTAGTGCCTGCCACATGAATAAAGCGCATATCCTTCTGTGGATCCCCCAAAAGGCGGCAAAGCTCTCCGATGCGTTCAAGCCCCGGTTTGCAAAACACCCAGTTTATGCCGTGTATATATTCTATTGCCTCTGTATAAGTCATATCCATATCAACCGTCCTTCCTTTCATCAGAAGCCTCCGTACCGGCATTTGAGCGGCGGCGCTGTTTTTCTTCGCCAACGCCGTCGATCAGACGGCAGAACACACTGCGGTCAAAAAGCCAGCAAAGTATGCATATCTCGATCGGAGCTATGATCAGATAAAGCGGTATTCTCCAAAGCACCATCCAACCGTAAAACTGAAACAGACCGATAGGCTTGATTATCATAGAACCCACGGCGTGCGCCAATCCACCGGACAGAATAACCTGCAATTTGCCGCGTTTTCGTGCAACAAAACGGGAAACTGCCCCGGAAATAACCCCGACGGACACCGCACCCAAGGTCACTATAAGATTCAGGGGGTATGCTTGCCCCGACAAAAGATAGCTTATCAGATCGGAAGCCGCTCCGATAAGACCGCCACCGATCGGACCGAAAAGTATCCCTCCGAGAATTATGGGAAGATTTTCAAAGGTAACTCTGAAAAGTCCCATTCCGAAATTCAAAACACTCTTGCAGAAGATACCTATCACTATGCTCATAGATACCAGCATTGCCGCTACAGCAAGAGATCTTACGTTTCTAAATGCCATACTGCTTTTTTTCATAAAAAAATCCCCCTTTCCTCAACTGCATATAGCTTGGGATAAGAGGGGGAAACAACGGGCAGAAGGTATCCTTCCGTCTCGCCGCTCAGATATACTGTTCTATCCTTTTGCAATATGAAGCGGGATGCAGCCAACAGAACCGCAAATTTCCATCCCTTTCCCGCTGTGTATCCCCGGTTAGGTCTCGCTTGAACGGCGCCCGCAAAACGGCTATACCGTTTCCGTAAACGCGCCAAGACCTACGTAGATACCCGGTGCCAAGGGACAAAATTTTTCGTTTGCACGGCAACTCCCCGTCCGCGCAACACTTCACGCTCCATGGCTTACTCTTCTGAAAAGCTTAAATAATTTCCACGGTTGATATTATACTCTGCTATTGACCTTTTGTCAATACGGTACGCGAATTTTTACCGTAATTCTTTACCGCAGGTGATAGCCGAACAGTCTGTCACTTTGCACTTTCCTCAGGCGGAGGCGGTACATATCCCCATACCGTGATATTGCCGCCGGAGAACCAATTAGGCGCCCATCCCTCCGGCATGGAAGCGGCGTGGCAATTTACATTTTTCAAGCTATCGCATCCGTAAAATACGTTTTCTCCCATTTCGCTGACGCCTGCCGCTATCTCAACCGTTTTCAAAGCTTCGCAGTAGGCAAAAGCAAGATCACCTATACGTTCAACGCTATCCGGAACTGTAACGGCAGCCAGCTTTGTTCCAAAGAAAGCTTTCGCTTTTATAGATCTCACAGTTCCGTCAGCGGGAATCTTCGCGTTAGCTCCGGCGAATATCAGCTCGCCGTCCTCTTTGGTGATAATACAGTGAGTTTTGACAATAAAGATGGGATTGCTGCCCTGACCGTAAACGTTATGGATGCCCGTGTAAGCAAACGCCATTTCACCGACATACTGCAATTTGGGATAAACGTCTATCCGCCACAGTGCGCTGCAGCCCAGAAAGGCTTGATCTCCGATATATTCCACTGTTTTCGGTATTTTTGCCTCAACCAGCTTAGAGCAACCGAAAAACGCGCTCTCGGAAATTGTGACCAGACCGACGGATAGGGTAGCCCTTTTCAGTGATGAGCAATTTCTGAATACTCCCTCAGGCAGCTCGCTTACGCCGGCGGGAACAGTGACTCTGTTCAATAATGTACAGCCGTTAAAGGCGTATTCCCCCAGCTCCATCAGAGTAGAAGGAAGGTAAACAACACTCATCTGCTCACAGCCGCTGAATGCGCGCGCCCCAACGGAGATTATCCCCTCGGGAACGTTCATTTCACTCAGCCCGGAGGCTCCGCGAAACGCGCCGTCCCCTATAGCGCAAACACTTCCGTCCATGGGAATAATACTGCTTTTGCAGCCAGCTATAAGCACCTTGTCATCGGTTTTGATAAGACAGTTGCCCGCAGACAAGTAAACCGGGTTAGCATCAGCCACTGAAATACTGACAAGAGACGGACAGTCCCGAAGGACGTCTGCGCCTATCTCGCTCACTGTGGAAGGAAGAGATACGGAATGCAAATTTTTGCACTCAGCGAACGCTCGCACGCCTACTGTATTCACTCCCTCAGGCACTGTAATACTCGACGCATTACTGCCGCAAAACGCCTCGTCAGCTATGCCGATCACCTTATCACCGACGGGCGAAAGCTGAGGAATTACCACATCCTTTTGATAATACCCCTTTACCTCACCGAGAACACAGCTACCTTTACCGTCTGACACAAACACCAATTCGTCTTTCATTTTTCCGTTTGTCAAGCTGCAAGAGGTCAGGCAGAGCATTGCCAAAGCAAGCGCGATAAAAAACAGGTGTAAGCATACTCTTTTCAACAATCTCTGCCTCCTTCCGCTTTTATTTCCGAAATACTATTCTCCCTTATCCGGATAAGGCGATCTGAGCTTCAGCTCCGTAATAGGAGTAATTCCGTATCCTGCAAGCTCAGCATAGGCGGCGCGCAGAATATCCTTATCCGCCACCTTAGCCACTCCATGGGCATCGCATCCGACGATAACCTCGTTCCCCACCTCAGCAACGATCTTAAAAAACCTTTCTGAGGGATATATCCGTTTTTCCTCAAAGCCAAGAAGATTGAATTCCACAGGAATGCCCAGGGCCTTAAGCTCCGTGCATAAACGTCGCATGTAAAGGTCGTATATCTCAGGCTCTCCGAAATATCCGATAACGTCGGGATGGGCAACGTATGAGAATTTTCCGGTTCTTGCGCCCTCCAGCACCTGATCCACATATCGCTTCAATTTCGCTTCATCAGTAAACGGGTGAGAGTTGTAAACCTCACCCACCTCGTTATTCACAAAGTGCTGACCCATTATCAGATAGTCGTAATCGTATTCCGAAAGCATTTTAAGCATTCTCTCAAAGCATTCGGGATAATACTCAGCCTCGAAGCCTATAAGTATCTGTATTCTTCCCTTATATTCCTCACGCAATTCGCTCAGTGTTTTTATATAATCCGGAAGAAGCCGCGTAGGGCAACGGAATCCGCTCTCTCTTCCGTCAGGCAAAACCATCGGTACGTGATCGGAAAACCCCAAAACCTCCAGCCCCTCCGCTATCGCCTTTTCAATATATTCTCTTTCTGTTCCGCTTGCGTGTCCGCAACGAAAGGTATGAGTATGGTAATTTCGTTTCACCTGCTCTACCGGTCCTTTCATATCCCTGATCTGATGTCAATTCAATAAGTATAAGCCACGTTATGCGTTGCGTCTCTGCTCTCGACCGGGCATATCGGATTACTCTCCGTCCGCGATGCCCTTGCTCCCCTTCGGTACCAGCCCAAGATGTATCATAACAGCGTTAAGCGCGGGAGAGACCACCATATTGAGAATAAACTCAAACACAAAATTCAAGCCGGCGCAGCCTATTACAAGAAAGTAGATAACGCTCGAGCCATCTGTGATAAACTGGGATGACAGTGTCCCGGACATGGTAAGCCCGCCGAGAACAAAGAGTCCGGTATTGGTTATCGGCGCGATCGCCGAGGCGGCAAAGGTAGCGGCAAGGGCATTCCTTTTTAAAAGCGCACGGTAAACAATACCTGAAAACAGACCTGCGCACATTGCTTTTGACATACAGGTAAGCACTGTTAGTGCAGGATGATTTACAAACAGTATATAAGTAAAGCCGTCCGCTCCGCTTGCGCCCATAATGACGGTGATCAGACCGAACATAAATCCAAGCCACAGTCCGCCCTTCGGTCCCAGTATCATAGCGCCCACAACTATAGGAATAAGCGTAAGACTTACCGAGGTTCCGCCGGGAAGAAACCTGATAGCGGTTCCCGTTGATTGAAGCACTACTACGAGTGCCGTGAGTATTCCCAGCATGCAGAGTCTGAAAACCCTCTCATGCCGCGCTGAAATTTGTTTTGCCATTTCTTTTTCTCCTTTACTGCCGTTCCGCCTTTTTCCGCGGATACGGCGCAAATATTAATGGGTAACGCGATATATTTCTGAACACATTTCCGTAGGATCGCTGAGCAGAGGGCGTACCCTCGGATAGCGCAGAAACCATAATAATTAAAAACGTACCGAGTGAACCCCGTCGGACACAGAGCCGTACAAGTCCACAAAACGCGGCAATTTACCGCATTAACGGCAGCAACGTTGCTTTTTTCCGTTGATTCTCGCAATTGCGCAAAGACCGCGCAAGGTCAGCAGCGGGCGATATTCCACTCTCGCATCCAGATATTCTGACATCTTATCGGCATACTTCCCCGTAACCACCACCGGCGTATCGGTGGACAAGCCGAGCTCCTTTTCATAAGCGCTGATAAAAAACGAAAGTGCCGCCGCCTGACCGTAGATCACACCGGCATTCATGCATTCCACCGTGTTTTTTCCCAAAGGGGACGTGGGCTTCTCAGCGCATACAGCGGGCAGGAGCTCCGCCTCGCCAAGAGCATCCAGGGACAAGCCTACCCCGGGAAATATTGCTCCGCCTCTGAAAGCCTTATCTCCGTCAACAGCATTAACGGATGTAACCGTTCCTATATCACAGACTATTACCGGGGCTCCAAACTCCGATATAGCTCCCACCGCGTTAGCAGCAAGATCTGCACCCAGCTCAACCGGATCGTTGAGCATTATTCTGAAGCCGGTCTTTACCCCCGGTCCTACAACAAGCGGATAAACAGAGCAAAGAAGTGTCACCGCGCTCCTCACCGTATCGGTAAGGGTGGGAACCACTGAGCCGATCACAGACTCGGTTATCTCCTTATAGCAACACCCCTTGAACTCCAGCATATCCCGCAGAAGCACCGCGTATTCATCGGCGCTTTTCCCATACGCGGCTCCGATACAAAACGAGCAAACAGGAGCCTCACCGTCAAACACTCCCGCAGTTATATCGTTATTTCCGACATTTATCGCAAGCAGCATGCTTTTTCCTCCATAGCTCCTCGCCTCCCGGCGTTCCCATCACTTTTTAGCCTTTTTCGCCTTTTTGTACCACTTGAAGGCTTGGGTGTAGGATTGCTTTACACCCGTTCCGGAATTATAGCAGTCTCCGATATACTTCATTGCTTCCCAATTTTTCTTTGCGGCAGCCTTTTTAAACCACTTGAAGGCAAGCGCTCCATCCTTGGTTACTCCGTCTCCATCGTAATAGTATTTACCGACTCGGAGCATAGCCTCCGGATCGCCTCCGTTAGCAAGGCGGTAATCCTTGTTCAGCTCGGAATCCAGAGCCTCCGCTCTGATGGCATCCAGATTGGAATGAAGCAAAAAGAGCTGTGTCATCTTGGTGCAATATTCCCTTGTCTGTGCGTCCAGCTCGTCGTAATCCTTTTTCAGAGCCCTTATTCTTTCGCACTTTTCAAAGGAGCTGTCCGCATAAAGCACGTCCTCCACACGGGCATCCCATTCATAAGCCGCCTGCCTGTGCTCTTCCTTTATCCGATCCTCTTCCTCTGCAAACAGCCCTTCGGCGGCTCGCATCAGCTCGCGGTAGGTCCCAAGCTCTTTGCAATGCGCCTTTACCTTATCCGGAACAGCCGCCAGTCTTTCTCCGTAATCACGTACACTCTCAGCCCAGGCAAGATCCTTTGTCTTTGTTTTGAAGTCCAATATTTCCGCATCTATCGCCTGCGCCTCGCTTATATCGCGCATGGTAACCAAGCCCTTTGCCTTTTCAACAAGAGCTGAAAGCGTTCTGTCCTCGGTGCAGAATGGGCTTTTTTTCTCTGTGTCGCCGTCAAACGCAAGCACCTGAAGTGCCCAATCAAAGTTGGCGGGGGCAAGTGCAAGAGCCCGTATTTCCCCGTCTATCCTTGCAGCCTTGCGAAGCTCGGGAATATTTGCCTTTATATCCTTGAAGCTACTTTCGTAGCCCGCTTCCCACAAGCCCTCAGGCAGTGTAGAAAGCTCATCGTATATGCTTTCGTAAAAATCGCACAGCGCGGCACTGTTTTTGGTTCTGTAGAATTCCTCTGCCTTCCGGTAAAGTCGGTCTGCCCGATCCTTTTCGGCTGCAATAATGCCCTCTGCATCACCGCGCAGTCCCTCCAGCTCTGAGAGAGTTCCGCAGTATTTCGCAGTTTTATCTCCTGCCTCCGAAAGCTTACCGCAGCATTGCAACACCCGCTTTGCCCACGCGTAATTCCGCTCCTCCGAACCGAGATTGCGCACCAGAAGATCAGCATCCGCCGCGGCACGCACCCATTCGATATCCTCGCAGAGCTCACAAAGCTCGCCGTAACGCGAAAGCTTCTCGGTCAGCTCAGCCGGCTCCTCCCCGATCGCATCGCGCAGCCTTATCATGGCATCGCATATTTCCGGACTGCGAGTTGCATCCAGAACATCCGCCAATGCCTGCTCGAGCTCAGCTATCCTTCTCGCCTTACGCTCCTCTCGGGCAACCTCCTCCGCTCGGATGATCCCCTCCGCGGCGGCAGAAACAGAAGCGAAAGTCTCACCCTGCTCGCAGTACATCAAAACGTCCTCCGATGCCGACTTGACGGTCTGCGCAAGCTCCATTACCCGCTCAGCCCACGGAAGATCCTTGGGCTCGCGATTGATAGCTGTTATTTTTTCATCCAGCTCAGCCGCCTCCCGGAGCTGAGGAAGCATTTCATAAAGCGCATCCAACGTTTCAACGGCAATGACCGAGCCCTTAACTCCGGCAGGAAGCGCCTCTGCTTCATCATGAAGCTGCCGGATAGCATCGCATCTGGACACACTGTTTATTTCAGCAACCAACGCGCCTATTCTGCCGTTAAGCTCATTTACCGCCGTTTCGTCTGTTATGGGTTCGTTCATAATCATGACCTTTCCTCTCAGTTGGATTTTCGAAGCCGGGCGCCTCTTTTGCCGTCAACGCACACCTCGGTCAATTCTGCGTACCGTATGCAGGCATAATTCGCCCGATTATAACATTATCTCACTATATACATTATAGTTTCTTACGCGCCCAATGTGTGAACCTAACATTTCATTTTTGTAAACATATCCGTTATCGCATTTCAAAAAGCCGGCGGATGACGCAAAACCGAAATGCTGATACTGTGCTCAGAACAGTTTTTCCCCTCAGTCTACCACCCCGGAACTCAGCGGTTCATCCAAAAAATATCTGCCACCGGGAGGCATGAATGAACAAAATGAAAAAAAATATTGTAAAAAGGTAAAAATCTAAAAAAGCTCTTGAATTATTTGAGAAAATGTGGTATAATGAAAACAAAAATGTTTTTCGAAAGGAAAAGCGCGCTATGTACAATAAGAAGACAATTGAAGACGTAGAGGTCAAGGGCAAAAAGGTCATTGCCAGATGCGATTTCAACGTGCCCATGAAGGACGGAGTCATCACTGATGACAAAAGAATAGTCGGAGCAATGCCCACTATCAAGTATCTTGTGGAAAACGGAGCCGCCGTTATACTCTGCTCCCATATGGGACGCCCCCACAACGTTCTCAACGACAAGGTAAAGCTTGACAAAAAGGAAAAGAAGAAGATCGAGGCTCTCCCCGTTGAGGAGCAGGCAGCGGCAACCGCCGAGGCGCTCAAGAAGGCGGCTGGCGACATCACAAAGCTTTCCCTCAAGCCCGTAGCAGACAGAATTTCCCAGCTTCTCGGCAAGGAAGTTATCATGGCATCCGACGTAATAGGACCCGACGCTACCGCAAAGGCAGCAGCTCTCAAGCCCGGCGAGGTTCTCCTGCTTGAGAACGTTCGTTTCCATGCTGAGGAGGAAGCAAACGACGAGGAATTTGCAAAGAAGCTTGCTGCAATGGCTGACGTTTATGTAAACGACGCGTTCGGAACAGCGCACAGAGCTCATGCTACCACTGCAGGTATAGCAATGTTCTGTCCCGAGATGCCCGCTGTTTGCGGATATCTCATCCAGAAGGAGATCTCCGTAATGGGTGGCGCGCTCACCGAGCCCAAGCATCCCTTTGTTGCTATCCTCGGCGGAGCTAAGGTTTCCGACAAGATCGCGGTTATCGAAAATCTTATTGCAAAGGTCGATACCCTCATCATCGGCGGCGGTATGGCATACACCTTCTTCAAGGCTCAGGGCAAGCAGATCGGAACCTCTATATGCGAGGACGACAAGCTTGATCTCGCCAAGGAGCTTATTGCCAAGGCTCAGGCAAACGGCGTAAACTTCCTGCTTCCCGTTGACAACGTGATCGCCGACAGATATGCAGAGGACGCAGACAACAAGGTTACCGATTCCGCAAACATTCCCGATGGCTGGATGGGACTGGACATCGGTCCTAAGACCACTGAGATATATGCCAAGGCTGTTTCCGAGGCAGCAACCGTAGTATGGAACGGACCTATGGGTGTTTCCGAATGGGCAAACTTTGCAAACGGAACCCGCGGCGTAGCAAAGGCTCTTGCTGAGAGCGCAGCTATCACCATTATCGGCGGTGGAGACTCCGCTGCGGCAGTTGAGACTCTCGGCTTTGCCGACCGCATTACCCACGTTTCCACCGGCGGCGGAGCTTCCCTTGAGTTCCTGGAAGGCAAGTCACTTCCCGGAATCGCATGCCTCAACGATAAATAATCACCGTAAAGGCGCGGCAATTCCCGGGAATTGTCGAAGCTCTTCGTTTTTGCCGGAAATGCGGCGTTATGCCGCGGCACAAATAAACCGAAAGTCAGACCTCGCGGAAAATCCGATTTTTTGCGAGGTCTCACTCTTGTTTATACCTATTAGCTTCAAGTCACTTCGTATACACCTATTTTGAAAGGACACTTAAAAAATGAACAAGGCAAAAAGAGAAGTTGTTATTGCAGGCAACTGGAAAATGAATAAGACTCCGTCAGAGGCAAAGGCTCTTATAGAGGAGCTTAAGCCCATGGTTGAGGGAAAGAACGGCTGCAAGATCGTTCTTTGCGTCCCATACGTTGATATCTCCGCAGCTGTTGAGGCAGCTAAGGGCACCAACATCAGAATCGGCGCCGAAAACGTACACTTCGCAGAGTCCGGAGCCTATACCGGAGAGATCTCCGCAAAAATGCTTCTGGAGTGCGGAGTTGAGTATGTCATTATCGGACACAGCGAGCGCCGTCAGTATTTCGGAGAGACCGACGAGACGGTAAATCTCCGCACTAAGGCTGCTTTAGCGGCAGGTCTTAAGCCCATTGTTTGTGTGGGTGAGGTTAAAGAAGAGCGCATATCCGGTATAACCGACGAGATCGTTTCCATGCAGACCAAGCTTGACCTGGCAGGCATCTCCGCCGAGGATATGAAGAATGTTATTATTGCCTATGAGCCCGTTTGGGCTATCGGTACCGGTCTCACCGCTACCCCTGAGCAGGCTGATGAGACCTGCGGTGTTATCCGCGCAACTCTTGCTAAGCTGTACGGCAATGAGGTTGCCGAGGCTACCGTCATTCAGTACGGTGGCTCCATGAACGCCAAAAATGCCGCCGAGCTCCTTGCTAAAACCAACGTGGACGGCGGTCTTATCGGTGGAGCATCTCTCAAGCCCGCTGACTTTACTGTTATCGTTGATGCCGCTCAGTAATTTCCATTTGATAAGGACAGTCGATTAAAAATTTTCCCACTTTTGTCATACTCAAAAAGGCGCCTGTGGACTTTGCCACAAGCGCCTTAAATTTTTCCTATTTCAGCCCTCGAAGAAAAACTACATACTCCTGAGAACGCCGTGAAGTATCTCCAATCCCCGGTCGATCTCATCATAATTAATGGTAAGCGGCGGAAGCATACGAACCACGTCCTTACCTGCTGTCAGGATCATAAGCCCGTTTTCCAAGCATTTTTTCGCAACCTCCTTATGACTGCACCTTACCTGCACTCCAACCATAAGACCGGCTCCCCTGACCTCAACCACTGTATCAAGCCCCCAGGATGAAACGGCGGCTCTGATATACTCGCCCTTATCCAGAACACTCTTCAGAAATTCAGGCTCGGCTACTCTCTCCATTACCGCATTAGCGCCGGCGGCGACCGCAGGATTTCCGCCGAAGGTAGTTCCGTGCTGACCGGGAGCAAGCGTGCATTCGCAACGTTCTCCAAGCAATACCGCGCCCACGGGAAGTCCGCCGCCCAAGCCCTTGGCGAGAGAGCAGATGTCGGGAGTGACATCCAGATGTTGGAAGGCAAACATTCTTCCGGTACGACCTATTCCGGTCTGCACCTCATCGAATATAAGGAGAAGATCATTTTCCGAACAAAGCTTCTTTATTTCTTTGGCATACTCGGGGCTCAGCGGGTTAACACCGCTCTCTCCCTGTATAGGCTCACACATAATAGCGCACACACTGCTGTTTATAGCGTTATTTAACGCCTCAATATCATTTATCGGTACAAAATCAAACCCCTCCGTAAACGGGAAAAAGAACTGATGAAACACATCCTGACCGGTGGCGGCAAGAGTGGTAAGGGTTCTTCCGTGGAAGGAATTAGTGAGGCAGATTATTCGGTTTCTGCCCTCTCCGTACTTGTCAAAGCTATACTTTCTTGCTGTTTTGATCGCGCCCTCATTAGCCTCTGCGCCACTGTTACAGAAGAAGGCGCGCTTCATTCCGCTTGCCTTGACCAGCTTTTCCGCAAGCAAGCCGGTCTGCTCGGAATAATAGTAGTTGGAGATATGCTGTATTTTCTTAAGCTGATCGGTTACTGCGTTGATCCATCCCTCGTCCGCGATACCCAGAGAATTCACTCCTATGCCAGAGGTAAAATCAACGTACTCTCTTCCGTCAGCATTAACGACCGTTGCGTTTTTTCCGCTTATCGGAGCAAGCTCCATTCTTCCGTAAAACTGCGCAATATAATCCTTATCAAGCTTAACTATTGACTCTTTATCCATAATTATAACATTTCCTTTCATAAGACAACACCCTTGTGAATGGCACTGTCTCAAGCTGTTTTTTCCACATGCGGCATTTGTTCATCCGCTACCGAGTGTCAGCAATCAAAGGTCTCTCATTTCACAAACATCGTACCTGCACCCTCATCCGAAAGCATCTCAATGAGGATGGAATGAGGCACTCTGCCGTCCAGTATTACCGCATGAGCTACTCCTTCGTGGAGCGCATCGGCGCAGCAGCGTATCTTCGGTATCATTCCGCCCTTGATAGTGCCGTCTGCTATAAGCCCTTCTATCTCATCTGCTTTTATCTCGGGGATCAAGGTAGACGGATTCTTCGGGTCCCTCATGACTCCCGCAATATCAGTAAGCAAAATCAGGTTCTGAGCGCCCAACGCAATAGCTATCTTAGCTGCCGCCGTATCGGCATTTATGTTATATGCTCCAACGCCGTCCACACCCTGAGCCACTGTGCTGACGACAGGAATAAATCCGTTCTGCATATTCGCCTTTATTATATCTGCATCAACGCTTATTATCTCACCCACATTGCCGTAATCAACACCGTCACGGGTAAGCTTTTCAGCCTTAAGGAGACCTCCGTCCAGACCGCTGAGACCGACTGCTCTTCCGCCCATCTGCTGGAGCCTGCTCACAAGGTCCTTATTAACCTTACCGCGGAGAACCATCTGAACCACATCCATGGTTTCGTCATCGGTATATCTGAGCCCATTGACAAATCTGGATTCCTTACCAATCTTGTCCAGCATTTCATTTATCTCAGGTCCACCGCCGTGCACAAGAACTATATTGATACCTACGCAGGTAAGCAGTACTATATCGGATATGACCGCTTCCTTTAGTCCTTCGTTTATCATGGCGTTACCGCCGTATTTTATAACAACCGTCTTGCCGGTATATTTCTGTATGTAGGGGAGCGCGCGAACCAGAACGTAGCCCTTTTCCTGGTTTGAGAGCTTTTTAACTGCCTCAGGCACCTCGGGCATCATTTTCTCGGATATCATATAACCAACCTCTTTTTGTGATTTTCCGTATTTATTCGGATATTTATTGATTTACAACACAGTTAAAACGCGGGAGCGACCATACAAAGCCCGGTGTCCTCCGGCAACCCGAAATACAGGTTCATATTCTGTATTGCCTGACCTGCCGCGCCCTTTACCATATTGTCTATGACCGCGCAAACGATCAGTCGGCGGGCACGCATATCAAAGTGCAGGGAAATATCGCAGTAGTTTGTGCAACGGACGTTCTTTATATTAGCGTAGCTTCCCTTGGGCAGCACGCGTACAAACTTCTCCTTTGAATATGCTTTTTCGTAAGCGCAACGTACCTCGTCCTCCGTGACACCGTCCTTCAGTTTAAGATATACAGTTGATTCTATTCCGCGATTTACGGGCAGAAGATGGGGAACAAAGGTGACAGTCATATCCTGTCCTGCAATATCAGAAAGCACCTGCTCTATTTCCGGGGTGTGACGATGCTCTCCCGCCTTGTAAGCAGAAAATGCCTCGTTGTTATCCGGATAATGAGTAGTCTGAGACAGACCTCTTCCGGCTCCTGTCACACCTGACTTGGAGTCGATTATCACACCGTCAGTCTCCACCAGTCCATGGCGGAGCGCAGGGGCGCAACCAAGAGAAATTGAGGTAGGGTAGCAGCCGGGGTTACCGATTATCTTTGCTCCGACTGTCTTATCTCTGTAAAGCTCCGGCAGGGAATATACCGCCAGCTTGTGCAGCTCCGGGTGGGAATACTCCCTTTTATACCACTTGGCATAAGCCTCGGCGGAATACATTCTGAAATCCGCGCCCAGGTCAATAAGCAGCTTTCCCTTGGCAATGCACTGCTCCGCAAGCGGCTCGGAAAGCCCGTGGGGCAGAGAAGCGAAAATGACCTCGCTCTTTTCTATAACCTCATCCGCGCTCTGGAGCACCGTATCGTTTATACCGATGAAATGGGGATAAACATCCGAAAATTTCTGTCCCTCATACGAAACGCTGGAAACAGCCACTACCTCAGCCACCGGGTGCGAGGCAAGCAATCTGACCAGCTCTGCTCCCGCGTATCCCGTTGCGCCTATTATTCCAACCTTTATTTTTTCCATAGCACCAATCAACCTCTATTCTTAAGACAATTTTCTATATGCTCTATTTGCTTCAATACCGTCTCCGGAGCAGGTCCTCCGATGACCGCTCTTCCTTTTACGCAGTTCATCAGATCCACCGCCTCATAAACACCGCTGTCAAATACGGGAGAAAAGCTCCTGTACTCATCAAGCGTCAGTGTTTCAAGAGTCTTATCCTCATCGATACAGTAAGCGATCAGCTTACCCGTGATCTTGTAGGCGTCACGGAACGGCACACCCTGCTTCACAAGATAATCCGCGCAGTCGGTAGCGTTTATAAATCCCTTTGCCGCCGCACGTCTGAGCACCTTCTCCCGCACGGTCATAGTGGCGAACATCTGGGTAAACACCTCAAGACAAAGCTTGGTGTTATCAATTGCATCAAATATTGCCTCCTTATCCTCCTGCATATCCTTGTTATATGCCAGCGGAAGCCCCTTCATAACGGTAAGCAAGGTCATAAGTGAGCCGTAAACCCGTCCGCATTTTCCCCGAACAAGCTCCGCTATATCGGGATTTTTCTTCTGCGGCATAATGGAGGAGCCGGTGGAAAAAGCATCGTCAAGCTCGATAAATCCGTACTCGGAGGAGCACCAAAGAATGATCTCCTCGGAAAATCTGCTCATGTGCATCATCAGCACAGAAAGTGCGGAAGCAAGCTCGATTACAAAATCCCTGTCCGATACTCCGTCGATGGAATTGACGGTTACTCCGTCAAAGCCAAGCTGCTCTGCCACGAAAAGACGGTCAATAGGATAGGTAGTGGAGGCAAGTGCACCGGAGCCAAGAGGGAGAACGTTCAGTCTCTTCTGCGCATCCTCAAGCCTGCCAAGATCACGGACAAGCATAGAAGCGTACGCCATGATATAGTGAGCAAAGGTAACGGGCTGCGCTCTCTGCAAATGGGTATATCCTGGCATAACCGTCTCGGTATGCTTTTTTGCCATTTCGCATATTTCAGTCACAAGAGCGCAAATCAGCTCTCTTATCACCTCATTCTGACCGCGAAGGTAC
>JAFVTO010000012.1 GCA_017503165.1 Clostridia bacterium
CATGTTCGCATTCTCCTGGCAGTGGACTGATGAGTTCTACGTTGGACTGTTCTTTACCAAAACCAAGACCTATCTGCTTCCCGACCTTGTCGGTCAGACTCCCAAGTCCCTGGATACTCAGTACGCGGGTCAGTCTCTGTACGAGGCGGCAATTCAGAATACTATCGGTCTTATGATCATTACTCCTCTTCTTATCCTGTACCTCATCTTCCAGAGACATCTGGTTCAGGGTATTGAGAGATCGGGTATTACCGGTTAATGGTAGCGGTCAGGACGAGGTATCTCGCTTAAAGCTGATATGCAAAACGGCTCCATTCCCCCAAAGGGGTCTGGAGCCGTTTTAAGTATTTATTCGGAGATGCTGAATGCTGGCTTCAACGGAACAGTAGAGAGTCAAGGAGATATAGCAAGAAAGCTACCGTTCGGCTAAAAAATAAACCACAGATGCTTTCAAGTCGCTCCTTGCGCATTTCGGTGCAGAGTCTAATAAAGGCAGGGTAATTACCATGAAATTTGATTTGGAGTTTACAAGAATCGCTTTGGTCGGCGCGCCGGGCTCCGGAAAAAGCTCGGTGCTCAACAGGCTTTCTCAGGGGCTCGACGGTGTGAAATGTGACCGTTCTGACATAAAGGTAGACCTTCTTCCTGAGGCAGCCACACGTCTGATGATATATCCCGAGATACGGGAGCTGAGAGAGAGGGACGGAGCCGCTTTTCAGGAAAAGGTGGCAATAACCCAGCTTTTTGCAGAGGATAGCGGCTTGTATGAAGCAATGGAAGGCGGAGCGCGACGCTATCTCCAGATAACCGATCGCGCGCTGATGGATGCGTACGTCTATCTTTCGGATGATCAACGCAAAAGCCTCAGATTTCCTTTTCCGGATATTGATCAGCTTTGCAAGCGCTATGATGCTGTGCTGTTCTTTGATATGTACGAAATGAAGGATGGTATGGGCGAGGGAAATGCGTTAAGAGCTGAAAGCTGCAACGAGGAGCTGAATAGGTTGCAAGAGCTCTCCCTTGGAGTCTACCGCCGTCATCCGGTGTTTTTCCGTATTCCGACCTTTGAGACCGTTGAGAAAAAAGCCTGCTTTGTGGCAGAGCTGATAAACGGTATGCTTGGAGAGAGCGTGCTCAAATAAAAATACGGTTGAATATACCGTTCAGCAGTTACCGTACCGGACACCGATTTAACGTATTGAGCAACTTTTTAAAAGGCACTTGCGGCAGGATGCCGCAAGTGCCTTTTAAGTATGATTGCTTTGACTGTGTGATCCGGAATATGTGGTCAGCCGGGGATTATTTAAGGAAAACCTCGATTACCGGAATGATTACGTCGGGCTTGACGTGGGGAAGCTTTATTACCAGCAGGTTTTCGCTTTGAGTCTGTCCCTCGCTGAAATGTCCGGGTGACTTTTCAAGGAAGAGCAGCTCGCTTCCGTCATGCAAAAACTGAGCGTAGTCCACCTTTCCCGCAAGCCCCGGAAGCTCCAGAAAGCTGTAGGGATAATCGAACAGGTGGATATACAACCGCTTTTCATCATTGCTCTGAGTGAAACGGCAACCGAATGGAGCTTTGAATTCCGGTTCCGCCATTGTGCAGTTGTAAATGGAACGGGAATTGTATTTCATCCAGTCGGCATATACCTTCAGCGCTTTTTCAGCTCTGTGATCCAGGTAGCCGCGTGAGGTGGGACCTACGTTCATAAGCAGGTTTCCACCCAACGAAACGGTGGTTATCAGCATCTGAAGCAGCATTTCCGGGGATTTCCAGGTGGATTCGTCGCGGTGATACCCCCATGATCCGGAGAAGGTCTGACACGCTTCCCATACGGCAAGCTCTCCTGTGTTGGGGTTACGCACCCATTCCTGGGGCTGGTATTGCTCGGGTGTCCTGATGTCCTGGTCTATTTCCGTTCTGTTGTCAATTATTATTCCGGGCTGCAGAGAACGGGCTAATGCTATGAGCTTTTCGGCTTCCCAATCGTCCTTACCCTTACCCTTCATCCAGGACTGAGGCTGTACTGCTCCGGAATATGAGAAGTCAAACCAAAGAATATCAATCTTTCCGTAGTTCGTAAGCAGCTCCGTCACCTGGTTTCTCATGTATTCGGCATACTTGGTGATGTCTCTGTCCTTGCTGATCTCATAGGCATTCGCATCGCTTCTTCTGGGGTGGATGTGATCTAAGGGGAATTCGGGATGATGCCAGTCTATAAGAGAGTAATAGAAGCCTACCTTCAAGCCCTCGGCGCGAAATGCATCGACGTACTCGCGGACAAGATCTCTGCCTGCGGCGGTGTTGGTGCATTTGTAGTCGGTATACGCTGAGTCGAACATACAGAAGCCCTCGTGGTGCTTGGTGGTGAATACTGCGTATTTCATCCCCGATTCCTTTGCCTTCTTCGCCCATTCCTTGGCATCAAACATATCCGGATCGAAATACTTGAAGTATTTATCGTATTTTTCCTCGGATATTTTCTCCATGGACTTTATCCATTCGTGTCTTGCCGGCATGGAGTAGAGTCCCCAGTGTATAAACATTCCGAATCTGTCTTTTACAAACCATTCGGTGTTTCCCGGAGTCTTTTGAGTTTTGTAGCTTGACATAGGCTGCTCCTCCTTTTAGTTCTCAGCGGCGAGTGTTCTTATTTCTTATACATGGGTCCATATGCTGCGCAGGCTCGGTAATCCTGTCCTTCCTTGTCCATTCCGAAGGCATTGAAGGATGCGGGACGGAATATCTTGTCCTCGGGAACGTTGTGCATAGCTACCGGAATACGGAGCATGGATGCCATGGTGATAAGATCTGCGCCGATATGTCCGTAACTGATAGCTCCGTGGTTTGCGCCCCAGTTGTTCATAACGTCGTATGCGGTCTTGAATGCGCCCTTACCGGTTACTCTGGGAGCGAACCAGGTGCAGGGCCAGGTGTAGTCGGTGCGCTTCCAAAGGGTGTCGGTAACCTCGTCGGGCAGACAGACTGTCCATCCCTCTGCGATCTGCAGCATGGGGCCCAGACCGTCTACAAGATTCAGGCGGATCATGGTTACGGGCATTTCTGCCTTGGTAACAAAGCGGGAAGAGTATCCGCCGCCGCGGAAGTAACCCAGGTCGGCATAGTTCCAGGTGGTAGCCTTGAGGATCTTTTCACAGTCCTCCTCGGTCATATCGTACCATTCCTTCATAACGGGTGCGCCGCTTGCGTCGGTGACCTCTCCGCAAGCGTCAAGACAGGCTGCTCCTGAATTGATAAGGTGGATAAATCCGTCCGCTTCCTTGGCATGCCCCTCTATGTCGTATCCGGTCACACGCTTTACGGAGTCTCCCGACCAATAGGTTCTGACGTCGGCAAAGATCTGCGCGCGGTTGGTAAGCAGCTTCATGAACAGCATACCGAGTCCGTTGAGCACATCGTTTTCAGTGGCAAGTATGTAGGGCTCACGGGCTCCGTTCCAGTCGAAGGAGGTGTTGAGCAGGGATTCGGGGAAGTCGCAGTTGGGATAAAAGTCGGTCCACTGACGCTGTCCCTGGAAGCCTGCGGCAATGGCGTTGTGCCCTACCATTTCCTCCTCGCGTCCCTTGGGGAGCTTGGGATTTCCGTTCATGAGGTCCTTTATAATGACCATCATCTTTACTACGAATTCCCAATCCTTATCCTTTCTCTTGCGGTCTGCCTGAAGCTCCTCGGGGTTCTTGTCAAAGCCCTCTATGCACTTTGCCTTGGTCCATTCAAGAGCCCGCTTGTATTCAGCCTTGTCGTATATACCCTCGGTCATTCTGCGGATGATCTCAACCTCATCAACCGACTCGACGCGCATGCCCAGATATTCCTCAATGAATTTCGGGTCGATGATAGAACCGCCGATACCCATACATACGGAGCCTATCTGGAGATAGGATTTGCCCTTCATGGTTGCAACCGCGACTGCGGCGCGACCGAAGCGGAGCAGCTTTTCCTTTACGTCCTCGGGAATAGAGGTGTCTGTGGCATCCTGCACGTCATGACCGTAGATTCCGAATGCGGGAAGCCCCTTCTGCGCATGAGTCGCAAGCACTGATGCCAGATATACGGCGCCGGGGCGCTCGGTTCCGTTAAAGCCCCAGACTCCCTTGATGGTGTTTCTGTCCATATCCATGGTCTCAGCGCCGTAGCACCAGCAGGGCGTTACGGTAAGAGTGATATCCACTCCTGCTTTTCTGAATTTCTCGGCACAGGCTGCAGCCTCTGCTACTCTTCCAATGGTGGTATCAGCGATAACCACCTTTATCGGCTCGCCGTTGGAATATCTGATATTATCCTCAAAAAGCTTTGCCGCTGCCTTCGCCATGTTCATGGTCTGCTCCTCCAAGGACTCGCGAACCTTGAGAACGCCGCGTCTGCCATCGATGGTGGGGCGGATACCGATAACGGGATACTGTCCTACGTATCTGTTTTTTGCCATTTGAATGTACCTTTCCTTTCGCTTGGTGTATTTTTGCTCTGTCACCTGCACTGACGTGACAGAGGCTTTGTTTTGCTTGTAACAGTAGAAAAGCAGTAGAAAAATTGTAAATCTTATATAAAACACCTTGATTTTCTACCTGCTTTATGATAAAATTGTCCTATCTGTTTATATTATATATGTGTCGTGGGGATTTTTCTTGGTTATTCTCCCCGAATTATATAACGATTTTCACTTTTTACCGAAAAGCGGCGTAATAATTATGAGACATCTTGAATATCTTGAAAGGCGTCAGAGGGGAACGGAAAGCTTCCCTGTGGAGCTGTATAAGGTTTATCCCGACAGCGAGTTTTATCAAATGCCATGTCATTGGCACCATGAATATGAGATAATTATTGTGCGTCAAGGCAGGCTTTCTATGATTCTTGACGAGAGGCGTTGCGAAGCCTCTGCGGGGGAGCTGGTCCTGCTTCCCGGCGGAACTCTTCATACGGGAGTCCCTGAGGACTGCGTGTACGATTGCATAGTCTTTTCCCAAGCAATCGTCGATCTGAAGCAGGGGGCGGTCGGTGGTATACACCGACTGATGAACCGTACTCTGAAGGATAATATTGTTTCAAGCGCTTGCTCAAGTGAGCTTTACCGAATCTGCCTGGCAATGGTGGAATGTCTGGAGCATCGCGCCGAGCGAGTTCGCCGCGGGATCGCCACGGTAGCTGAGGAGATGATCTGCTATGGGCTACTGTGCCAGTTTTTCGGTACGGCTCTGGCAGAGGGACGTTTTTCATCCGATGAAAACGACGGAAAGCGTCATACAAAGCAGCTTAAAAGTGTAATAGCTTATATGGAGAACAATTATCAGAGAGATCTCTCTCTTGCTGAGTTGGCGGAGAAAGCGGGGCTGAGCGCAAAATATCTTTGCCGAATGTTCTCCGCGCTTACCGGAAGATCTCCTATTGAATATCTGAACGAGTACCGCGTGGAATGCGCCTGCGTACTGCTTGCGGCTACCGACCGACAGATACTTGACGTGGCGTACAGCTGTGGCTTTAACGATCAAAGCTATTTTATAAAAATGTTTAAGCGTTATAAGGGCGTGACACCCGGGGTATACAGAAAAAGATTTTGATTTTTGTTCTGACTCCATCTCATGACTGTATTTATAGCAACGAAAAAGGGACATACTGTTACGGTGCTGGGGAAGCGCGTTGCGTTTCTTAAATCTGAAAATCAAGTAAAGGGTATTGATTGAAATGAAGAAATTTATATATAGAGTGGAGCGAGCGGTATCCAGGATAGCAGTGGAAAATCTGATGACTGTGATTATCGGCGCCATGGGTATCTTTTATATTGCTACGTTGCTTTATCCGGAGCTGTATTCTCTCCTGTATTTTGACCGTGCACTGATATTGCAGGGACAGGTGTGGCGGCTTCTGACCTTCCTGTTTTTGTACGATGGCGGAAACATTTTTTACTTTCTTCTTTTTGCCTATTTTTATTGGTGGATGGGCTCCTCACTTGAGGGATACTGGGGAAAGACTCGCTTCTGCACTTACTATTATATCGGTATCCTTACGGTGATACTCTCCGGCTTTATCGCCGGCTATACCACCGCTACCTATCTTAATCTTTCGCTGTTCTTCGCCTTTGCCATGCTTGATCCGAATCACGAGCTGCTGATATTCTTTATTTTGCCGGTGAAGATCAAATGGCTGGCATGGTTGGACGCGGCATACTTTATATTTATGTTCTTTATCTCCGGCTGGGCAGGCAAGGCGGCGATCGTCGCGGCGTTCCTCAATTTCCTTATTTTCTTCTACGACGATTTTTACCGCCGTATGAAGCTGTTTGTTATGGATATGAAATACCGACTGAGAAACAGAAGAAAATGATCTGTACAGCATAAAATAGCCTGCCTTGCGGTTAGCATGATGTCCCCGCGATCTTATTAAAACTGCAGATAAGAGAGGATATTTCGGCCATAATGTAATGCGCCGATCTATTCTCTCTTTTTGCTTGTGATGTGGATTGGGGCTTGGTCCATACACATAAAGAGGAACATATCAGTAAAGAATCTGAGGTTGGTTGTTCAGTTGGTTTATAGTTGTGACAAATAGTATTGTGGTACGAAACATTTGTGATAGTAAAATTTTTGTCACATATTTTGTGTAACCTATTGACAAAGTGAGCGGATTGTGATATAATGATAGCGTAAAGGGGATAGGCGAGGCTGAACTGAAGCGGAGCACTGTTCCCAAAACAAAAACAATGGCTGAAGTCTCATTAAGATGAGGTGACATAGCCAAATACAAAAACATAAGGAGAAAAAGACTATGTGGATTATCCCAGTCGTGGTCGGCGTGATTGCAGTGCTTTTGCTGGTAGCCGGCTACATGAAGGCGCCCCCGGACACTGCGTATATCGTTTCCGGTCTCGGAAAGCGCAGAATACTTATAGGAAGAGCGAGCTGGAGAATGCCGTTCTTTACCCGTCTTGATAAGCTCTCGCTGAGAGTCATGCAGGTCGACGTAAAGACCTCAGAGGCGGTTCCTACCAGCGAGTTTATCAACGTTTCCGTTGACGGAGTCGCCAACATCAAGGTATCCTCCAATCCCGAGTTGCTGGAGAGAGCGGCAGAGTCTCTTATGGGTATGAGACGCGACGAGCTTATTTTCCTCGTAACTCAGGTTCTTGAGGGTAATATGCGTGAGATCGTGGGCTCGGTCGGTCTGAAGGAAATGGTCCAGGACAGACAGGGTGTTGCGAGAAAGATCACCGAGAACGTGCTTCCCGATATGGAAAAGCTGGGTATTGAGGTGGTAAACTTCAATATTCAGAACTTTAAGGACGGAAACGGTACCATTGAGAACATGGGTATTGATAACGTCGAGCAGATCAGAAAGACTGCGGCTATCGCAAAGGCTAATGCTCAGAGAGATATAGCTATAGCCACCGCTCAGGCTCAGGAGGAGGCGAATGCGGTTCGCGTCCAGGCTGAGAAGAAGATCGCGGAGCAGGATACCGATCTTTCCGTTCAGAAGGCAGAAATGCAGATCCGCGCAGATACCAAGAAGGCAGAGGCGGATGCGGCTTACAACATTCAGCAGGAAAATCAGCGTAAGACCATCGAGATCACCCGCGCGAATGCGGACATTGCAAAGCGCGAGAAGGAAGCCGAGATCGCTGAGCGCGAGATCGCTCTTAAGGAAAAGCAGCTGGATGCTGAGATTAAGAAGCAGGCAGATGCTATGAAGTATAAGACAGAGAAGGAAGCTGAGGCTATGCTGGTCAAGCGTCAGAGAGAGGCAGAGGCTCAGATGTTCGAGGCTGTCAAGGAGGCTGAGGCAAAGAAGGCGGCTGCAGAGGCTCTCCGCTTCTCTATGGAGCAGGAGGCTGAGGGTATCCGCGCCAAGGGTATTGCAGAGGCTGAAGCTATTGAGAAGAAGGCAGAGGCTCAGAAGAAGATGGGTGAGGCTTCCGTTCTGGAAATGTACCTTAACGCTCTTCCCGAGGTCGTTCGCAACGCCGCGGCTCCCCTTGCTCAGACCGACAGGATAGTTATGTACGGCGACGGTAATTCCTCCAGACTGGTCAAGGACGTTATGAGCAGCGCAAACCAGATCATGGAGGGCATCAGAGAGGCTACCGGAATAGATCTCAGCGCAATTATAGGCAACGCTGCCGATAAGAAGGCGGCAACAGAAGAGGTTGTCGAATAATAGCCTATTTAATGGAATAAATTCTGACAATGACTTACAAGTTCGATAAGTTCGACTTTGTGTCGGTTTCCGAGGGAATTTGGGGCGGAGCTTGACCCCAAAGGCATGAATGTCGGTGTTTGAAAAATGTCCCATTTTTCAAACCTTAGCCCCTATCGCAATTTTCATTTTTGATAATTGTGATAGGGGTATTGTCTTATTGTGGAGGAACTTATGGAAAAGCAGCATAAAAGCAAAATTAAACTGGCAGACAGTGAGTTTTACCGTTTGCCGCAAAACATTAAAACCCTTCGTGAGAATAGCGGTGAGACTATGGAGGAGCTTGCTTTAGCTATCGGTTTGAGCAATAAATCCTCTATCTCACAGTATGAGAGCGGAGAAAGAAAGCCGTCGCGTGATGCTCTCATTATGTTAGCAAAAAGGTACGGCGTTACTCTGGATGCGCTTCTGTATTCCGAGATAAGCAAGGTGGACTGGGCGTTGGAGGAAACGGTGCGTTTTTCTGAGTTGGATATTCGTGTTGCTCTCAATAGGTTTTTCCCTATAGTGATCACATCAAATGCCTTGGAAAACGAGGACTTCAAGGTCGCGTATGAGCTTCAAAAGAAAATCCAAAGTGTGATTACTGACGGAAAGACTTGCGAGGACTTAGACGTCACTTTAGACAAATGCGCAACGCATTACACGGTTGCTTGCGAATCGGATGTGGCAGAGGCGGCGGCTAATTATCTCAGTTTGATTTTAGGTCTATATATTGGATATATTGCGCTTGCGGACGAGAGTGTTTCCGATACGCTGGACGAGTATAAGGATTGGAGAAGCGGCATAAAGAACGATGAAATAAAACAGTTGTTTAAAAGGCTGTGCTTGACGGAGTTTATTGAGGAGATGTGCCGCAATCGCGGCTTAGAGGAATCAATTGTAAAAGAGAAAATATCAAATGATCGGGAGTTGGCAAGGAAATGCTTCTATATTGATAATTTTGAGCTTCTTCTGTGGCTTATAGGAATTTTGAAGCACTCGGGCGAATACTGTGACTTAGGCGACTATTATCTGGCGTTGCTGTTTAAACTGAAAATTTCGGCAGGAAATAGGAGCGACGCTATGAATTCAGCTATAGGGGATGCGCTTATGAGTACGTTGAGTTCTATGGGAAATGAATATGCGAGAATTTTTATAGAAGGATGAAAATTCAGTTGGGGGTTTACTCCACGTAAACGAAACTCCTTGGCTTTTATGATATACTGACAATGTCGGATAACGACGAAAAATTATTGTATTAGCTAAGGGGAGGTAGTTTTATGAAGAGAACGGGAGTTGTATGTTTGTTGGCGGTTATAGTGCTGTTATTACCGCTCATGGGGTGCGGCTCGGATACGATGCAGGAGGGTAGCGATGAAAAACCGTTTTCCTTTGGGGATATCAATTGGGAAATTGGAGAGGGCGTGATCTCCGGGGAACGGTATCTGGTTATGGATTGTGTGAATAATTCTGACCGTACAGTCATTGGAGTTGGAATACAATTCCGTGAAAAGGCAGGGCTTACCGATGAGGAAAAAAATGAGTTTTGGCAACAGATCAAAATAGCCTGGTGCCTTGACGAAGAGGATCTGGCAG
>JAFVTO010000133.1 GCA_017503165.1 Clostridia bacterium
GGTATAAAAAACAACAAAAAACGGAGGCGACGTTATGGAATATATCAAGTCACAAGATTACGAGTACATCACAAACAAATATCATGATGCTTCAAAGCCGTGGGATGGAAACCATAGGTTTATACGTCGTGACGAGCTGTTTTCGGCGGAAACGGGGATGGATCCCGAGGAGCTTCTTGCTCAGATCACACTAAAAGACTCGGAGCACACTCACGAGAGTCATACCGTGAGAAAGGCGTACGCACTTTCATTCGTTTTGAAAAACACAAGAATTTCCTGCGATCCACGCGACATTTTCCCGGCGATCAATATGGTCGATCGCCCTTTGAACAAGCCCTTGATTGAAAAATGGCAAAAAGAGATCTTTACAGACCTGATCCCCGA
The DNA here is from genome assembly GCA_017503165.1 of Clostridia bacterium. Taxonomy (GTDB): domain Bacteria; phylum Bacillota; class Clostridia; order Oscillospirales; family CAG-272; genus SIG673. Next base: position 385 of record JAFVTO010000133.1, read on the forward strand.
GGTTGGCAAAAAACGCTCTCAGCTTGAAAAGGACGGTATTGTCACAATGTGGTTGGATTTCGCCCATAGTGTGCCTATATGGGAGAATGTTTTCTCCTTGGGCTTTGAGGGGATTTTACGGGAGAGTGAGTTTGCACGTATGGGCAGAGAGCTTACCCGTGAGCAGGAGGATTTTTTTGAGGGAATTCGCATCACTTATGAGGGTGTGCTTGTGTTTTTGGATCGGCTGTATGAGATGGCAAGTCAAACACCGGGCTCCGAAAAAATGGCAGCGGCGCTAAAAAATATCCGTCACCGTCCGCCGAGCACATTTTATGAGGCTCTGCTTACCGTTTATCTTTATTTTATGATCAGTGAGCATGTTGACTGCCTACAGGTGCGCTCGCTGTCCAATTTTGACAGACTTTTCTTCCCCTTTTACCAAAACGATCTGCAAAAAGGCGCGAGCGAGCAGCAGCTCCGCACCGAGCTCGCCTATTTCCTGCTTCAGTTTTCCGCTATCGGAAACTATTGGAATCAGCCGATCTTTCTCGGCGGAGAAAATGCCGACGGAACAACGGTGATCAATGAGCTCTCCTATCTGTTTTTGGACGTATATGACAAAATGGGGATCTATAATCCCAAGGTGCAGATCAAGGTATCAGACAGTACGCCGAAACCGTTTTTGCTTCGTGCGCTTGATATGATCCGTCACGGACACAACAGTATTGTCTTTGTGTGTGACAATACGATGCGCAAGGAATTGATGCTTGCGGGGGCAACCGAGGAGGAAGCTCGGCTCTGCAACGTGACAGGCTGCTACGAATATTCGGTACAGGGCTCCTACGGCACGGGAATGAACTATTCCAATCTGCTCAAGCCCTTGGAATACACCTTACACGAGGGTCGTGACGGAGTTACGGGTGTGATGGCGGGGCTTCCTTGCCCTCCCGTCGCGGAATATGAGAGCTTTGATGAACTGTATGCGGAATATAAGCGTCAGCTGAAGCATTTGATCGATATCACGACCGCGCTCAATAACGCCTACGAAGGATATCTTTGCGAGATCAATCCGCTGTCATTCCTTTCGGCAACCTTCCCAAGCTGTATCGAGCGCGCAAGGGATGCAATCGGCGGCGGTGCTGTTTTGAACAATACCTCCATGGAGTTCGGCTTTATTGCCGATCTTGCCGATTCCTTTACGATGCTGCAAAAATACGTTTTTGATCGAAAAGAGCTGACACTTTCTGAATTTGTTGACATGCTTGATCGTAATTTTGAGGGCAATGAGAATTTCCGAGCAAAGCTGCGTGCAGACCGCGAAAAATACGGCAACAACAAACAACGTCCCGACGCCTTTGCTACCGATATTGTGAATTTTATCACCGAAACGATCAACGGAAGACCCAATAACGAAAAGCGCGGAGGAATATGGGGCGCAAGCTTCCACGTAGCGCGTATGTCATATACGCAGGGTGGCAAGACCGCCGCCTCGCCCAACGGCAGATCGTTTGGTGAGGAGCTGTCCAAAAACCTCTCGGCGTCAATGGGGCAGAACCGCGAGGGTGCTACAGCAGCCATCCTTTCTGCCACGAAGATTGATGCTACCAAGATATTGTGTGATGCCGCGCTTGATCTCGGCCTGCTCCCGTCAACAGTCGGAGGAGAGGACGGTCTTGAGGCAATGTACGGTCTGCTAATGACCTTCTGCAAGAGAGGCGGCCACGCACTTCACATCAACGTATTTGATGCCGACACCCTCCGCGATGCACAAGCGCACCCCGAAAAATATCAGGACCTGCAAATTCGTGTCTGCGGCTGGAACGTGCTTTGGAACAACATAAACAAAGAAGAACAGGACGGCTTTATCCGTCAGGCAGAGGCTCTTATATGACCGCAACAATATTTGAAATCAAACGCTTCGCCGTGCACGATGGTGATGGAATAAGAACAACGGTATTTTTCAAGGGCTGTCCGCTACGTTGTGTGTGGTGTCACAATCCCGAGGGATTGACCGCAAGTCCCCAGACCGCCTATTATAAGCATAAATGTATCGGATGCTGTGAATGTCGCCGTTCGGATTTTTCCGTTGAGAACTGCCTCGGTGAAGCAAGGGTTTTATACGGTAGGGAGATGTCGGTGGATGAGCTTTTGCCAATTCTTCTGGAGGATAAGGATTTCTACGAGACCTCAGGAGGAGGCGTTACTCTTTCGGGCGGAGAATGTCTCATGCAAGCTGAATTTTGTGCGGAACTTTTGAAGCTGCTGAAGGAAAAAGGTATAAACACTGCTGTAGACACCTGCGGATTTGTAACGAAAAAAGCTTTAGACCTGGTCCTTCCGTATGCCGACACTTTCCTTTATGACATCAAGTCATACGACGAGGACGTACATATCAGATGCACAGGAGTATCGAATAAACCAATACTTGAAAATATGAGCTATCTGAACTCGTTAGGTAAGAACATTGAAATACGTATCCCGTACGTTCCCGACTATAACGATAATCAGATCGAGAAGATAGCCCGTTTTCTCGCACCGCTTCAAAGTATCACCAAAGTCCGTGTTTTGCCTTACCATAATTACGCCGCTACCAAATATGCTTCTTTGGATCTTCCAAACACCCTCCCGGAGAGGATTCCTACGAACCAAGAAATACAAAAAGCTGCCAAAATCATCAAAAAGTTCACGAATTTTGCTATAATTTATTAACCGCCCCCCTCTACGTAAGTCAAATCACACAGAAAGGTAAGCCGATCCCCTACCCACTCCACGTTATAATAAACACTCAGATAGACCGTGTTTTGCATGAGAACTTTAAATAATTGAACCAAATGGGTAAAATAAGACTACATACAAAAGCTTATTCTTACCAAATCAAAAGCCGCTCAGAAATGTTCTGAGCGGCTAAAATAATCTATACTGCAGTCACCGCTCGTTTGCAAGCATTTCGGTGACTGCATTTTTGTATCCTTGAAAGACTCCGTCGTCGGGAGATATCTGTAAAACGTAGTTTATTCTCCCCAAAAGCTTTCGAAGATAGTTCTTGGTATCGACGTCCAGACCAAGCCTTTCAATATGCTCCGCAACGCCGTATTTCTGACAAAAAAAGACTTCCTTTCGTATTTCCCTCCTGTACTCAGAGGATACATTGGCTTTTTTGTTGACCACTACACCGGTGACAGTCTGCCTTTTTGCAGCAGTAGCAACCACTGTCTTTTGTGCGTTCAGAAAGAACCCTTGCTTTTTCAACTCTCCCGCCACAAATGCTTTAACTTCCTTTTCATCAAAGTCTCCGGAAAATGTCATGTCATCACAATACCTGGTATAAGCTATCCCCTTTTTCCCGCACCATTCTCCGATGACCTCATCAAACTCGCGCATTACTATGTTAGTAATCACAGGTGACGTAGGAGCACCCTGAGGCAACACGTCCTTGTAATAGCAAAGAATAGTGAGTAGCACCCTTACAGGCTCCGAATACTTTTCTTTTCTGAAAACCCTTTCCTTCACAAGAGAATAGGTAACGGAATCAAAGAAGCCCTTAATATCCAGCTTCAGAACCTTCGGCATACCGATATGAGGAAGAGCATTATTGCGGATCCCCGAGGCGATCCTATAAGCGGTGGCATATCTCGAAATCGGCTCATAGACCAAAAGCTTTTCGTTTATAGCTCGTTGAATGCGCTTCAAGGGGGCATCCGGAACGGAAAGATTGCGATACGTACCGTCCTTTTTGGGTATCAGAACCCGGCGGTAATGGGCGTTTACATTATTGCTCACCGAATAAAGAGTTTTAAGGGGGATACCGAGCTCCCCTTCAACAGTGGCTAATTCTTTATACGTTATCATGGCAACCTCTCTTGAACAATACTATGTGCATGCTGAAAATCGCAAGCGTAATGCAGTTCGGCAACGACGAACTAAGCGAAGCGTTTACGCTGAGATTTTCATCTGAGCGTAGCGAATACGGGTATTATACTTTTTCCGTAGGCGACTCGCCGACGGAGGATGAGTCATCCGGAGTCAGGCTCCTGAGAGGATATCATCCCAACGCTATTGTTCGTGCACATTATAGCATGTTTCCTCCTCTTTGTCAATAGCGTGAATTTTTTTTGCTGATTAACTTCAAAAAGTACTTGACATAATCAATACATCGTGATATGATGTATATCGCAAGGAGGAGTATGCAATGGATATTCAATTAAAACGCGGTTTACTGGATATATGCGTATTAGCCGCTATCAAAAATGAAGATTCCTACGGTTACAAAATCATAAAAGATATGAAGCCGTATATTGAAATGTCGGAATCAACACTGTATACTATACTTAAACGCCTGGAGCTTTCAGAAATGCTGACCGTACGCACCTCTGAGCACGGCGGCAGACTGCGGAAATACTATCATATAACAAGAGCAGGCATTGAACGTATTGAAGATTTTAAGAACGAGTGGCGCGAGGTCATGTCTATTTATCAATTTGTGATCAAAGAGGAAGAATAGCGCGAAAGCTATCACGCATGCGACCAACGTGTTACAGATGCTTTCACGATGCTCTTTGCGCCCTTCAGTGCGCAGATTCAAAGAAATGAAGGTAATTAAAATGAGAAAACAAGAGTTTTTACGTGCGCTCAAAAGGAAGCTGGCACGGCTTCCAAGACAGGAATTAGAAGAGCGGCTTAATTTTTACAGCGAAATGATAGACGACAGAATAGAAGAAGATCGGACAGAGGAAGAAGCTGTTTCGGATATCGGAACGGTTGACGAGATAACCGCCCAGATCTTAGCAGACAAAGCTACGGAAAGAGAAAAACCGAAACGTCGTCTCGGCATATTAGAGATACTTCTTTTGGCACTCGGTTCTCCTATATGGCTTTCATTGGTTATTGCCGCTTTTTCCGTGATATTTTCTATTTACGCCGTACTTTGGTCTATAGTCGTTTCTGTCTGGTCTGTATTTGCTTCACTCGCCGCTTGTGCTATCAGCGGTGTGGTAGCAGGTATCATATTTTCGTTTATCGGTAACGGTCTATCCGGTATCGTCACGGCAACCGCAGGCATTGTCTGCGCAGGACTGACTGTCTTCCTGTTCTTCGGATGCAAGGCTGCAACAAAAGGTATCATAGTCTTGACGCAAAAAAGCGCCGCAGGCATCAAAGGATATTTTGTAAAAAAGGAGAACACATAATGAGTAAAACCGTAAAGACCTGGCTGACAGTAGCAACCTTACTCGTAGTAGCCGGGCTGACATCTCTTACAGTGATCATGACCGTCAACGGCTGGGATTTTTCCAGACTCGCCACTGAACGGTACGAGACCAACACTTATGAATCCGACGATCAGATCACAGACATCTCAATAAAAACAGATACCGCAGATATCGTATTTATCCCTTCCGATAACGGGAAATACAAGGTAACTTGTTATGAAACGGAAAAAGTGAAGCATTATGTTTCGGTTTCTGAAGGAATGTTAACAGTTACAGTAGTTGA
>JAFVTO010000134.1 GCA_017503165.1 Clostridia bacterium
GTCTAGGGAGGCTTTATCTAAATCGTTTCTTTTACCTACCAAATCCAGTTTCTGACTACCCCTCAAACCAAAATCTGAAGGAATGATCACGCCGTACAAACCTTACGTTACATCTGCTTTTTGATATGCTCAAGGGCGCCCTTTTCAAGGCGGGATACCTGAGCCTGAGATATGCCTATCTCCTTTGCGATCTCCATTTGTGTCTTGCCGCGAAAGAAACGCATATTGATTATTGACCGCTCCCGCTCGCCGAGAGTCTTCAAGGCTTCTCTGAGAGCGATGTCCTCAAGCCACACGTCATCCCCCGAGGAGCTGTCGCTTATCTGATCCATAACGTAGATGGAGTCGCCGCCGTCGCTGTAAACGGGATCGTAAAGGGAAACAGGCTCCGCAATGGCCTCGATCGCCGCCGCCACGGCCTCGGGCTTTTCCGAGAGCTCCTTTGCTATCTGCTCTACGGTGGGCTCCGAGCTGTCAAGGGATTGCAGGCGCTCCCTTACCTGCAGGGCGCGGTATGCAAGATCGCGGACGGAGCGGCTGACGCGGATGGAGTTGTTGTCTCTCAGGTATCGGCGCACCTCTCCGATTATCATGGGAACGGCGTAGGTGGAAAACTTCACGTCAAGCTCTGTGTTGAAGTTGTCGATTGCCTTGATAAGACCTATGCAGCCTACCTGAAAAAGGTCGTCAAGGTTTTCCCGCCTTCCGGTGAAGCGCTGGATAATGCTGAGAACCAGCCTGAGATTTCCGTCTATAAGTGCGTTTCGCGCTTCTGTGTCCCCCTCCCGTACCTTTATGAGAAGAGCCTTCTTTTCCTTGTCGGAAAGAGTTTTCAGCTTTGAGGTATTGACCCCGCATATCTCAACTTTATTGTAATACATGCTATGCCTCACTTTTTTGATACCTAAAGTATTGCCAAGAGGCGCGAGCATATATGCAGGCTGTCCGTTGCCTGTTATTGGAAGAGGACCGAAGAATGAAAAATGAAGAATGAAAAATGGAAAGTTGTCTAGTAAAAGTGGACACATCGAAGAGTGAATGATATAATCAAAGAAAGAGGTGTTCACAATGAAAAGAACTTTCAGTAAAGAATTTAAAACCAAAGCGTGCGAGTTGGTGTTGAAGGACGGAATCAAGCACGCAGTGGTAGCCGAAAAAATGGGCATAAACAAAATAATGCTCTACAGATGGATAGATGAGTATGAAACCCACGGAGAAGAAGCATTCGTGGGAAAAGGCCATCAACGATCAGAGGATGCGGAGTTAAGAAAGCTACGCCGAGAAAACGAACGATTGAAGATGGAGAACGAAATACTAAAAAAAGCAGCGGCATACTTTGCGAAACACCCGGCAGACGAGTAAAATTTGCCAAGGCAGAGTTGTCAAAGCATAAAACGAGTGAAGTATGCAAGCTGTTGGGTGTGTCAAGAAGTGAGTATTATCGCGTTCCGAAAGAGCAGGATAGTGAAGGAAAAGAGCTTGAGAAAGCAGTCATTAACTGTTTTGAAAGGAACAAAGGAAATTACGGAAGGATACGAATACGTCGGGAATTACTTGGAAAAGACATAAATATCAGCGAATACCGTATAGCAAGAATACTCAAAAAGAACGGTCTGGTAGCCAAAAGTGGCAGAACCGGGAAAGCAAAAGCACCCAAGCCAACAGAGCAGCAGTATATAGAGGAAAATCTGATCAAAGATAAATTTGGGATAACAGAGGCAAATTATCTTTGGTGTTCGGATATAACCGAGCTGAAATGCTACAGAACCAAGGTTTACGTTTGCGGAATCATAGATGTGGCGACGAGACGTATTGTTGGATGGAGCATAGCAAAGAATCAGACACAGAAGATCGTACAGGATGCATTCAAGATGGCGATCGGAAGGAATCCTCGCCGACCTGCGAACGCTGTGTTCCACAGCGACAGAGGTTGCCAATATACCGCTAAGAAGACGAAGCAAATGGTAGAAGAAAACGGATTTCGGAAAAGCATGTCACGCCCGGGTACGCCGAGCGACAACCAGCCGATCGAGAGCTTTTGGAAAACCCTCGAATGTGAGATGGCTGATATCAGCCATCTCACATTCGAGGAAGCATCACGAACGATAGTTGACTATATCGAGCTTTATTACAATTCAGATAGGCTGCATTCCGGTATCGGTTATTTTGTTCCTAATCATTTTTTCACTCTTCTTTCTGTCCATTAATCTTGACAAGTTTCGAAAAGGTAAAAATCCGCCGTCAGGCGGATTTTTCCTTTAGGAAGGCATTTGTGACCTATTCCTGTGTTTTATCAGAGGACGTTAAGCTGTCCTCTGTTTCTTTTACCTCTATCACTCTGTAAACATCTGAAAACAATCCGGTGCGAATTTCAACTACTACAACGTCCGATGTGCTTGCATTCATGCTATGCCTGAACGTCAATTCTTCAATTTCGTATTTGCAGTCAACAGTTACGGGAGATGCTTTATATGTTCGTGTACTTATTGCGAAAGGATGACTGGCTGTATATTCGTCTGTTTGTTCCATCAATAAATATTCTGCTCTGTAAGGTTCATTGTGAGACAATGCCACATTGAGAATGTTTACCGTGCAGAACGAAAATATAATAAGGGATATAAGAA
>JAFVTO010000135.1 GCA_017503165.1 Clostridia bacterium
CTTGAGTCTGCTCTGCGTGGAAATTTATTTTTTTAGTGAATGATGCACTGTTCAGTGTCCTTATCAAAGATATGGATTCTTGTTGCATCAAGCGCGATCTTGATGGTATCGCCGCTTCTTGTTGTAGAACGGGGAGAAACACGGGCAACCAGGTTCTGGGGCTCGTCGAGGTCCTCGGTTCCGCCGCTGGTAACGATGTACATAAGGATCTCAGATCCCATAAGCTCGGTAACCTCAACGTCAGCCTCGATGATGGAATCGGGCATATCGTCGAGATATCTCTGCTCGTCGTGGAGACACTCGGGACGGATACCGATAATAACTTCCTTACCGATATAGTCCTTGATCTCGTCTGCGGTAGCCTTCTCAGGGGGAAGCTTCAGCTTGTTCTGGCCGAATACGAAGTACAGATCCTCGGTTCCCTTCTCCTTCTCGAGACGGCAGTTAACGAAGTTCATCTGAGGAGTTCCGATGAATCCTGCAACGAAAACGTTAACGGGGAGATCGTAAAGGTTCTGAGGAGTAGCGACCTGCTGAATAAGTCCGTCCTTCATAACAACGATACGGGTAGCCATGGTCATAGCCTCGACCTGGTCGTGGGTAACGTATACGAAGGTGGTTCCCAGCTTCTGGTGGATCTTGGTAAGCTCGGTTCTCATCTGTGCACGGAGCTTAGCGTCCAGGTTGGACAGAGGCTCGTCAAGAAGGAAGACCTTAGGCTCACGAACGATAGCACGTCCCAGAGCAACACGCTGCTTCTGACCTCCGGACAGAGCCTTCGGGCGTCTCTCAAGCAGGTGGGTGATGTCAAGGATACGGGCAGCTTCCTCAACACGTCTCTTGATCTCTTCCTTAGGAGTCTTGCGGAGCTTCAGACCGAATGCCATGTTATCGAAAACGGTCATGTGAGGATACAGAGCATAGTTCTGGAAAACCATCGCGATATCTCTGTCCTTAGGGGCAATATCGTTGACCAGACGGTCACCGATGAAGAGCTCACCTTCGGTGATCTCCTCCAGACCTGCGATCATACGAAGAGTGGTGGTTTTTCCGCATCCGGAAGGACCAACGAGAATAATGAATTCCTTGTCTTTTACCTCAAGGCAGAAGTCCGAAACAGCGGTAACTCCGCCGGGATACTTCTTGTAGATGTGCTTAAAAGAAAGACTTGCCATATGAAACCTCCTATGTGTTGCATTAAACCGGCTTCCTCGTCGTGCCACCGGAAAAGCATACTTTTACTTGTTTAACATTATATCAAATTTCCATCGAAAAATAAAGAGGATTATTACCCAAATTTTTATTTTCCCGATTGTGCAAAGTGCATATAAAGATCAGGTTTTCTGACCTCGCACCCCCGAAGCAATCGCCACCACTTCTAATTTATTAGATCAATCCTTAAACTTCATAGTGAGTCCGATGCGCTTTCTGTTCAAATCGACGGAAAGCACCTTGACCTTGACGATATCCCCGACGGAGAGCACCTCGCTTGGATGCTTTATATATCTGTCGCTGATCTGAGAGACGTGCACCAGACCGTCCTCATGAACACCTATATCAACGAACGCGCCGAAGTCGATAACGTTTCTTACCGTACCCGTGAGCACCATATCCGGCTTAAGATCTTCCATCGACATAACGTCCTCGCGGAGCAAAGGCGCGGAAAGAGCGTCGCGTATATCGCGGCCGGGCTTTTCAAGCTCTCCTATAATATCGTCGAGAGTAGGCTCTCCGATCTCAAGCTCTGCGCAGAGCTTAGCTCTACCGTACTGCTTGACCTGACTGCGCAGCTCGCGGAGACCGCCGTTCTTTATATCTGCCTTGGTATATCCGAATATCTCCAGCATCTTTTTGGTTGCGGGATAGGATTCGGGATGAACTCCGGTGGAATCCAGTATCTCCCTACCGCCGGGAATGCGCAAAAATCCGGCGCACTGCTCAAACGCCTTATCACCGATACGCGGAACCTTCTTTATCTGAGCGCGGCTGGTAAACTCTCCGTTCTCCTCGCGGTACTTAACTATGTTCTTTGCGCTGGCGGCGTTTATACCCGATACATAGGAAAGCAGTGAATAGGACGCGGTGTTGACGTCAACTCCAACGCTGTTAACACAGTCCTCAACCACTCCCGTCAGAGCCTCGTCCAGTCTTGCGGGCTTCATATCGTGCTGATACTGACCCACTCCGATAGCCTTAGGCTCTATCTTGACCAGCTCGGCAAGGGGATCCTGCAGGCGTCTGGCAATGGAGACCGCGCTTCTCTGTGTGACGTCGAAATCCGGGAACTCTTCGGCGCCCAGCTTGGATGCGGAATATACCGAAGCTCCCGCCTCGCTGACTATGGCATATTTCGCCTCAGTCTCGGTTTCCTTAAGCACCTCGGCAACAAACTGCTCGCTTTCACGGGAAGCGGTACCGTTTCCGATAGCGATTATCTGAACTCCGTACTTCTTAAGCAGAGCCTTGACCTTGACCTTTGCCTCCGCATACCTATTGTCTGACTTGATGGTGGGATAGATCACTCCGGTATCCAGCACCTTACCCGTAGCGTCAACTACCGCCAGCTTACAGCCGGTACGGTATCCGGGGTCCACGCCCAGCGCAATCTTTCCCTTAACGGGGGGCTGGAGAAGAAGCTGCTTAAGATTCTTGGAAAAGACCTTTATCGCACCCTCTCCCGCATCGTCGAAGAGCTGGGTTCTTATCTCGCGCTCAATGGAGGGAGCGATCAGTCTGTCATAGCTATCCACGGTAGCGGCGGAAACGTACTTATAGGCGGGACTCTTATGGGAGAGGATAACCTGGCTGAAGATATAGTTGAGGATAATATCCTTGGAGATCTCCAGATCCACCTTCAGCATATCCTCCTTCTCTCCGCGGTTAAGCGCCAGAACCCGGTGTCCGGGAAGAGTCTTTACCTTCTCCGAAAATTCATAGTACATATTGTACGCGGTGTCACCGATATCCTCGGAAGCCTTCTTTGAAACTATGATTCCGTATTCAAAGGTAAGAGCGCGGATCTCTTTTCTGTATTCCGCATTATCGGAAATATCCTCGGCGATAATATCGCAAGCTCCCGCCAAAGCTTCTTCGGCAGTCTTTACTTCCTTTTCTTCATTTATATATTCAGCGGCGCTCTCCTCTATAGAGGGCGTATATGCCGCCTTCTGCTCCATAATAAGCTGAGCAAGGGGCTCCAGTCCCTTTTCACGGGCGACCGAGGCTCTGGTCTTTCTGTGGGGCTTGAAGGGGCGGTATATATCCTCCAGCTCGGTCAGTATCTTTGCGTTGTCGATAGCCGCCGAGATCTCCTCGGTAAGCTTACCCTGCTCGGCGATAGAATTTCTGACCTCCTCACGTCTCTTGTCCAGATTGCGGAGATAGCTGAGACGGTCGTTGAGATCACGAAGAACAACGTCGTCAAGCGAGCCCGTTACTTCCTTACGGTATCTGGCTATAAAAGGAATGGTATTCCCGTCGTCGATCAGCGCAACAGTCCTTTCGACCTGGTCGCGCTTCAGCTTAAATTCTTCTGTCAGTGCCTGAATGATATCCATTGTTTATACTTTTCCTTTCGTGTAGGGTTGTTTACTTATCAATCTAACTTGCGGGCAGGAGTCATATATCCCGCACCGATAGCATCCGTCAAAGGGCGCGCAGACGGTCCTCCTCATCCTGCGTCAGATATCTCCACTCACCGGGAGCAAGAGAGACGTCCAGAGGTATCCCACCAAAGGATTCGCGTTTGAGAAAAACCACCTTGCTTCCGGCGCGCTCGAACATCCTTTTTATCTGATGGTATTTCCCCTCGGTAAGAGTGATCCTTCCGTGGAGCTCATCCGACATCTGTATCACCGCCGGCTTGGTCATCTTGCCGTCCATAAGTATTCCGGTTTCAAGTGGGACACTCTTGTCATAGGGAACCGACAGCGTGAAGCTGTAGACCTTTTCGGCATGGTGCTTGGGAGACAGCAGGCTGTGGGAAAGCTCGCCGTCGTTGGTCAGCATTATCAGCCCCACGGTATCGCGGTCAAGCCTTCCGCAAGGGAACAGTCCCAGGGACTGAAGCTGCTCCGGCAGAAGATCCACCACAGTCTTATCCCGCCCGTCCTCGGTAGCGGAGACCACGCCCGAGGGCTTATTCATCATTATCCAGGTATATTGGCGGTAAACGACGATTTCACCGTCAACAGCCACACTGCATTGCCGCGGATCTATCTTCACAGAGCAATCGCGGACACTCTTTCCGTCCACGGTGATCCTCCCTGCTCTCGCCGCCTTCGACGCCTCCGTTCTTGTCAGCGCGCCTGCATGGGTAAGGAATTTGTCAAGTCTCATCAGCATTGGTGACTTCTCCGATCGTTTGCCAATAATAAAGCGGTTGAGCCGACAGCGAGCTATCCCAAAAATACCAACAAACTGTGCAGGCTAATGGGAAAACGGCAGGCTGCGCCCGGTATGTTTTTTATTGGTTCTGTCACCGAGGATGACTGATTAACACTTTGTGTGATTTGGCGAGTAAAATTTGGGGAAAGACGAGTGTTTTGCGAAGGGGCATACTCCCCCGGTGTATGTAACTGAGCTAAACCCATAGGATTTCGCAGTATTTTTTCGCCAAAAATCAGTCAGATGAGGTGACAGAGCCTTTTTATTCTATCATATTTTTTCCCGGTTGTAAACACTTTTCGGTTAATTTTTTTGCTACTGATAAAAAATATCCGCTTTTTAAAATTAAGCCTTGACAAAAAGCTGAAAAATGTGTAATAATAAACTCAGCGCACAAGCGCAAAAGAGCGCGAGACTCTACAATATTTACATAGTTGAAAGGGAAAGGAAAAATGGCAAACAAGATCAGAGTAACAGTATGGAACGAATACCGCCATGAGCTCAACGAAGAGGCGATCCGCAATATCTACCCCGAGGGTATCCACGGAGCGGTGAAGGCTATTCTTGAAGAGACCGGGGAATTTGAGGTTCGAACTGCCACCCTTGATATGCCGGAGCACGGTCTGAGCGACGAGGTGCTGGAGAATACCGACGTTCTCGTCTGGTGGGGACATTTAGCTCACAAGGCGGTAGACGATAAGATAGTGTCAAAGATACGCGAGCGCGTTTACAGATACGGAATGGGCTTCGTGCCGCTCCACTCCGCGCATCACTCCAAGCCGTTCACGTCGATAATCGGTTGCACAGGTGATCTTTCCTGGGGCGCAGACCAGAAGGAGATCGTATGGAACGTAGCGCCGTACCATCCCATAACCGACGGAATTCCGGATTGCTTTGAGCTTTTCGAGGAAATGTACGGAGAGCCCTTTTACATTCCTCAGCCGGATCAGCTTTTATTCAGCTCCTGGTTTGAGCAGGGCAACGTTTTCCGTTCCGGCTGCTGCTACTATCGCGGACTCGGAAAAATATTCTATTTCCAGCCCGGTCACGAGGCGTGCAGAAGCTTTTACAACCCTTATGTTCGCCGCATAATACAGAACGGTGTACGCTGGGCTGCTCCCACCGTCTTCTCCGGAACCTATCCGCAGACGGGCTGCATTCACCAAAAGACTCCCATCGTCGAGGAATTAAAGAATAAATAAGTCTATCTGATTGTAAAAGTCGGAAGTAAATTCTGATTTATCGGGCTGATGACCACTGAAACAGGGAGGCGTGCCGTTGAGACGGTAGCACACCTGAAGATAGCAAGGCTTTCGAGGAGCTTTTTGGAGGACTGGGACTATTCAAAAAGGCGCTCTCCTCATCCACCGCGCGCCGTCCCCCTTCCACGCCGGGGAAGGCTGAGTCGCTCCGCCTCATAAACTACCGTTTATAATACAACAATTGGAGAAAAAACAATTATTATTTCGCAAAAAAGTATTACGCCGATTGTTTTTTTGACTTTTACAATCGGCTAAATAAATAAGTCATAAAGGAGAATTCAAAAGATGTTCGGAATCCCCTCTTATCACAAATCACTTGAGCATCTGCATATAGGATGCGAAAAGCCGAGAGCCTACTTTATCCCCTACGGAGATGAAAAAAGTGCCGTGGCAGACAACCGCGACGCATCGGTATACTTCAAAAGCCTTTGCGGAGAATGGGATTTCAAATGGTATCCCTCCGATCGCGGACTGAGCGGTGACTAATGCACCGCCATGCCGGAGGAGCACGACAAAATGACCGTCCCCATGAGCTGGCAGAACGCACTCGGAAAGGGCTACGACGTGCCCAACTATACCAACGTAAACTATCCCTATCCCGTCGATCCCCCACACGTTCCGGATAACAACCCGTGCGCCCTATACAAAAGAAGCTTCAGCCTCACCGCAGAGCAGATAGGTGACAGGGAAATATTTATCAACTTCGAGGGAGTCGACTCCTGCTTTTACCTGTGGATAAACGGCGCATTCTGCGCATATAGCCAGGTAAGCCATATGACAAGCGAGATAAATGTGACTCAGCTCGTCCGCGCAGGAAGGAACGAAATAACCGTTCTTGTGTATAAATGGTGCGACGGCTCTTATCTTGAGGATCAGGATATGTGGAGAGTCAGCGGAATATTCAGAGAGGTGTATCTGCTTTTCAGGGAAAGAGTCAGAATAAATGACTTTTTCGTAAGAACAGAGCTGACTGAGGACCTGAGCAAAGCGAAGGTCGCCGTTCAGCTTGACACCGCGCCCAAGGCAACTGTGACAGCAAGGCTGATAGCGCCCAACGGCGCGGAGCTTGCCGCCGTCGAGGGAAGCATAGGAGCCAAAAGCCTTGTTTTCGAGCTGGATTCCCCCGAGCTGTGGAACGACGAGGCACCGATGCTATACAAGCTGCTGCTTATCTGCGGAGGCGAGGTCATCTGCCAGGACGTGGGAATACGCAAAATAGAGATAAAGGGCGCCGTTGTATACATAAACGGAAAGCCTGTAAAGGCGCGTGGCGTAAACCGCCACGATTCTCACCCTCTGCTTGGTCACGCAACCCCGATGCATCACATGGTAGAGGATCTTATGATAATGAAGCGCCACAACGTAAATACCGTGCGCACCTCCCACTACCCCAACGATCCCAGGTTTCTCAACCTCTGCAACCGTTACGGCTTCTACGTAGTGGACGAGGCGGATCTTGAGACCCACGGAATGCATGTAGTCGGCAACTGGAGCAGATTTACCGACGGTGACGATTGGACAGAGGCATATATGGATCGGGCAGAAAGAATGCTGGAGCGAGACAAGAACCAGCCCTGCGTGATCATGTGGAGCGTGGGCAATGAGTCCGGCGCCGGAAGAAATCACAAGAGAATGATCGAGTATTTCAAGACTCGTGACGGATCAAGAATGGTTCACGCCGAGGACGAGAGCAGATTTGCCCAGAATGCCACAATAGATATAGAAAAAGGCAAGACACCCCCTTATCCGCCGGAGCATTACCGCGAGTACCTGGACGTGGAGAGCCGTATGTATCCCTCCCCTGCCGAAATACAGAAATACTATCTGGGCGAAAACGCCAAAAAGCCGCTGTTTCTCTGCGAATACTGTCACGCTATGGGTAACGGCCCCGGCGATCTGAAGGCGTACTGGGATCTCATCTGGGCGCACGATGAATTTTTCGGCGGATGCGTATGGGAATTCACCGACCACTCCGTGGGCATACGTCAGGCGGACGGAAGCTACCGCTATACCTACGGCGGCGATTTCGGAGACCTTCCCAACGACGGCAATTTCTGTGTTGACGGTCTGGTATACCCGGACAGAACTCCCCATACCGGCTTTCTTGAGGTAAAGCAGGCGTATATGCCTATACTTACTGAGGTTGCCGATATAGCCTGCGGCGAGGTAAACGTAACCAACCGTCGCTTCTTCACTCCCCTTTCGGACGTGGATATGTATTGGGAGCTTACCGTCAACGGAGAAACCGTACAGAACGGCATGATCCCCTCCGTAGGCTCTATGCCGGGAGAGACCATGACCTACTATCTGCCTTATGACATCACAGGGCTTACGGGATATATATACCTGAACATTTCATACCGCCGGGCGCAGGCTACTGCCTGGGCGCCCGCAGGCTATGAGATAGGACACTGCCAATTTACCGTTTCCGAGGAAAAGGGAGAACTGCCTGCGGCGAGAAAGGGAGAAGTAAAGCTGACCGAAAGCGACCTTTCCGTAGAGATAGCCGTAGATGAAACGGTATATTCCATCGACAAGACAAACGGAATGCTCACACAGATAACCGACAACGGCAAGGCTATGCTGGACCGCCCCGTGCGTCCTACCGTCTGGAGAGCGCCCACCGACAACGATCGCAATGTAAAGGTCAAGTGGCGCAGCCAGGGCTTTGACCGGACGGAGATCAAATGCTACGGCGTAAGCGTAGCCTCGCATGATGCAGAGCACGCGGCAATAACCGCCGACATCTCCCTCGGTGGATATACTCAGCTGCCCATACTGCACGCAACGCTGACCTACACCGTCACCTCCGACGGAGCGCTTAAGATCACCTCGCAGGTGAAGGTAAAAGACAACGCGCCCTTCCTCCCCCGCTACGGTCTTGAGCTTGTTATGACCGAGGGAAGCGAGGATTACGCGTATTTCGGAAAAGGTCCCATGGAGTCCTATCGCGATAAGCAGCTTGCCGCCTCTATGGGCGTTTACTCCGGTAAGGTCATAGATTCCATAGAGCATTATATCCGTCCTCAGGAAAACTGCTCTCACACCGATACTCGCTGGGCAGACGTTATGTTTACCGCCGGACAGGGGCTGTTCTTTGATTGCGAGGGCACAGGATTTACCTTCCGCGCATCCAAGTACAGCGCAAAGCAGCTCACCGAGAAGGCTCACGATTACGAGCTGGCTCCGGAGGCGGTAACCTATGTAAATCTGGACTATGCCCAGAGCGGTATTGGCTCAAATTCCTGCGGACCTGAGCTGGATGTTGCGCACCAACTCAGCGAGAAGGAGTTCTCCTGGACTCTGAGGCTCAGACCGGTATTTGCCTCCGCGCTCCGCCCCTTCGAGCAGCTCGCCGCCGTAAGCGCCACTGAAGAAAAATAAATCCATCGTCGTTTCTTTGAGCAGTATTGCCCCGCGGCGACAGTGGACTTGCGACGAGTCAGGCTCGGTACGCCTGCGACATTGGCGGCAAATAGCATATCACCGAGAGGCAGAGCCTCGCAATATCGTCCTTGCATCAGCAAAAGAAGCTTGCACACCGCCCAAAAGGGATAATGAAATGAAAAGAGGCTGAGTCAAAAGCTTTTAAGTAAGCGATTGGCTCAGCCTCTTTTTCTTTTTTGCGCTTAAGTCGAAGGTCAGAAGCTTGTTTGCTTCCGGGGAGCATCGTGAAATGTCCCGCGTCTCTCTCAATACGAGAGCCTACGCAGCCTTATGTAACGTTACAGCCGTTTATTTTACATTAACCGTAAAGCTCTCGCCTACGTTACCGGTGAAATCAACGGTGAGGGTAAGGGTTTTACCGTTCACAGATGCGGTGATATTCTCGGGAGCGGATATATTGGAGCCGAGAGAGGAAAGCTCCACGGTTACGGTAGCGGAGGTGAGCAGGTGAGTGGGATCGGACACGGAAACCGTAACTCCGTCAGGGCCCTCCTTTACCATAAGAGCGACCGCCGCGTTGGTGGTGACCCCGTTGCAGCTTCCCGCCTCGTAGAATGCGTAACCCGTAATACCGAGGCTCTTTTCCTTCACCGCGTGTATCTTATCGGTTTCGGAAATGATCTCAATATCGGGAGCAGCCTGGTATGCCTCGGTCTCATCGGTGGTCGCCTCAGGCAGATATACATAGGAATACGACGCGCCGTTAGGATTCTTGCCGTGCTCTATCCAGATTTCAAGGAAATCCGCGGTGCCGTCAGCCTTGCGGTATTTAATATTCATATTGTCCAGGAACACGTATCCGCCCATATTGGAAAAATGCATGGTCTTAACGTCGGTGGAGGAATATTCCGAGCTCAGGATCTTCTTTGCTCCGTTTACGTAAAAGCTGTCGTTATCTCTCCACAGTCTGTTTTCAACGATGGTTCTGACGGAAGCTCCGGAGGTATCCTTTATACCTGTGCCCAGGGCGACTATTTCATCGTCAAAGAAGAAATATGACTGTCTCAGGTTAAGCTTTGAATCAAAGTATTTGTTCTGCGCGGGAACCTGATCGTACACGGAGATACCGTATTCACCGATAGAAACTCCGCCTGCGAACGCCGAGCCGTTGAGGATACCGCCGTTGAGATTTTCCTGCTTTCTGTTCTGATCGGTAACCGTAGTGCCCGGCATCTTGTAGGGATCCGAGTAGTTAAAGAAATTGTAATTAAAGTCATAGCCGTCGGTATATATGTATATCATACCGTCTCCGATATACCATCCGTCCATGTTCTCATTGTTTATAGCCTCATATTTATAAATACGGGTAGAGTTCAGCGAAACGGAAGCCGCATACCTGCTGTTGTGATGTACCACTCTGTCCATCATACCGAAAATGTGGGTGATATTGTACTGGCTTCTCGCCTGGACTGCGGCATTATTCTTAAGAGCCGCAGTATAGTCGGACAATGCGATAGGCGCGCCGTTGACGTAGTTGGTGGAGCCGGTGTTGAAATAGTGCTTAAGAAGGGATTCCAGCTTAGCCTTTACGTCTGCGGGAGCATACTGAGCCATCTTTATCAAGGAGTAAACAGCGGTATTTCCCGCTGCCTGCTCACTGGTATTTCTGAATACCTCGCGTCCGCGCATTCCGGCGAACAGACCGCCATTGTAGATAACCGGCTGGAAATTCTCAAATACCCATTTGTACTGGTTATCCACCTCGGGATACAGCTCGGGAATGATCTCAAATCTGGTACCGTGGAGAACGTACATTATATCTGTAAGCGTTGTCAGCATGGAAAGAGCATAGCCGCCGGTATAGGGATGCTTTCCGTGCTGGATAAACGAGCCGTCGGTATAGAAGCCGTCGCTCACAGAAACGTAATCGAATACGTCCACAAACTTTTTCTGGGAAAGCAACATACGCTCGGCATCGTTCTGAAGCAGAGCGGAGGCAAACACACAATAGGTGACCCATGTCTTGTTGCAGGCAGTCATTGTGGGATACTTATTGAGAAAGTCAAAGGGCTCAAGGTACTTTTTCACCAAAGTAGAGCCAAGTCTGTCCTCTAAAAGAAGCAATATCTTGGTAAGGGTAAGTGGTACTCCTATATCCCAATACCACCAGTTGCCGTAGGTTCCCTGCTCCCATACATTGGGGCCGTAATAAAACTTATAAACGTAGTCAAGACCGCTCTTCACCTTGGAAAAGAGCTTGGTATCCTGATAATAATCGCTTCCGTAGGTAGCATATCCCAGCGCCATGTTGTAGAGCTGTGAATATATGGAGCTGATCTTTGCTTCGTCTCCCGCCTTACCCTGAACTATTTCATAGCCAAAGAGAGAGTCTCTCACGGTTGCCTGGAAAGTGGAATCGTACTTGCTGAGTGAGCTGGCGCATGCCTTGTTAACGGATGCGATTTTTGCATTTACGTTTTCCGTTCCGCTGGTATTGGTAGAGGGGGTTCCCGCCAGCAGCTCTCTCCAATTATCCTTCGCCTTGTCGAAGGCGACCTTACCTATCTCCTCGATAGAAGGAGTGATCTTGTAGTTGATCTTTGACAGGTACATATATCCGAAATTCAGTATGCAGTTTGAATTTGAAGACAGCTCCCAACCGCTACAGTCGAAATTAACGGTATTCAGCGCAGCTAAGTTGGGGGAGTAGTTACCGGCTAAATCGTTGAAATTTACCGTTATCTTCTTCCAGCCCTCCCAGTCAACGGTAAGAACGAATCTGTAGTAGGGCGCCATATTCGTATTGGCGACGTTCGGTCCGGAAAATCTGACCTGGACCACGGCGTTGCAGGCGTTATGGGAGTACAGGTTCAGGGTAATAGCATCATACTCCGTCCAGTCGGTTATCTTAAGAGAACCGCTTGAAGCGCCTGATGTGGCTTGCCAGCACAGGGACAGCGGTTCGCCATCGCTCTTTATCTGAGTATCTAACTTAAGAGTGTTGCTGTACGAGGCGTCCTTCCAATCGGTAAGCAGCACGTCGGTAGAGTCCAGCTCCTCGATCTTGAATACATAGTCATTCTTGGTCTGAGCCCCCATCGGGTCCTGCTCCGGCTCCTCTGGTATCTGCTGATTTCCGGGATCCTTCTTGCACGCCGCCGCCAAAGGAAGCATCATTGCTGCAATAAGGACCAACGAAAGAGCTTTGATAAGCTTACTCATTTTTCT
Source organism: Clostridia bacterium (assembly GCA_017503165.1). Taxonomy (GTDB): domain Bacteria; phylum Bacillota; class Clostridia; order Oscillospirales; family CAG-272; genus SIG673. The sequence continues at coordinate 12,264 of JAFVTO010000135.1, forward strand.
CTCTCCTTTTTATTCGCGTTGTAAAATGTGTATTGCCCAAGACCGATTATATCACAAAAGCAGTGGGTTGTCAATCCTTTTTTGTCATCAATGCACAAAAATCATGCTCCATTCTGCTCATACTCTTTACCGCCATTGATACCTTTACCTCCGTCGCCGCCTTTACCTCCGTCGCCGCCTTTACCTCTGTCACCACCTTTACCTCCGTCGCCGCCTTTACCTCTGTCGCCGCCTTTACCTCCGTCGCCACCTTTACCTCCGTCGCCACCTTTACCTCCGTCGCCGCCTTTACCTCCGTCGCCGCCTTTACCTCCGTCGCCGCCTTTACCTCTGTCGCCACATTTACCTCTGTCGCCACCTTTACCTCCGTCGCCACCTTTACCTCCGTCGCCACCTTTACCTCCGTCGCCGCCTTACCTCCGTCGCCACCTTTACCTCTGTCACC
>JAFVTO010000136.1 GCA_017503165.1 Clostridia bacterium
CCTTTTGCTTGGAAAGTCAAGCGGTGAAATTTGTCTTAAGCTCATTTCCGGGAAAATTTATTCTCCGCTTACCGTGAAGAATAAATACCGCAGGCTTTGTCGACGGAGCTTGTGCTGCGCCGTCTGTGTGTCGCAAATTTTTCGGAAAATACGAAAAAGGACTTGCTTTTGTGCATAAACTGTGATACACTCTAATTATAATTCAGCATTCTGAAAGGAGAGAAAGCATCATGGCTAATAACAACAGCATCACCGCAGCATACGAGGCATTGCCCAAGCTGGCGAAGGTTATCATTCAGCTTTTCCTCGGCGCTTTTGTCGGCGGAATCTACCGCATCTTGCGCTTTTTGGAAACCAAGAACACCGTTACTCTTATTGCAGGAATCGCTTGCCTGATACCGCCGGTTGACTTTATTGCATGGGTAGTGGATCTTGTAACCGAGATCACTCAGAACAAGATCACCGTCCTTGCCGACTGATCCTGCTCGGAGGAAGATGGCTTGAAAACAGAAAGAAGCGGATATGCAAGAGAGTTTAGTGTCTTGCGTATCCGCTTTTTTGGCGTGCTGTAACCCGGCAGAGAGCATATTTGCATCTGCCGGGGCTTTATAGCCGTGATCCGTGATCAGAGCAGGGAGCGCCGAAGCTCCTCGGGGGATTTTGGGGAAAGATAGGAGGGCGCTATATCAAATACTGTCCTGCAGCCTGCGTTCCCCTCCTTTGCCAGTCTGTAGACCGCTCTTGCGTAGGCGGTGATGACCGACGCGGTAAATTCCGGATTTGAATCAAGCTTCAGACTGTATTCGATAACATGGGTATGCTGATTGCCGTTTCCGGTATTTCCGGAGCGGATCACCTGTCCGCCGTGGGGGATACCGGAGTGGTTTGCACGCAGCTCCTCTATGGTGATAAAGTTTACGGTGGTATCATAATCCGCAAAATAGTTGGGCATAGTTACGATCTCTTCCTCTATTCTGTCCAGATCGGCTCCCTCCTCCGCTACCACAAAGCATTCGCGTGTGTGCTTTTCGCGAGTGGTAAGCTCCGGCATCTCGCCGTTTCTTACAGAGCTTAACGCCTCCTCTATGGGAACGGTGTACTGCCTCGCATCCACAACGCCCTCAATGCGGCGTATGGCATCCGAATGTCCCTGGCTTACGCCTCTTCCCCAGAAGGTATATGTCCTTCCCTCCGGAATGATCGCCTCTGCCAGCACTCTGTTAAGTGAGAACATACCCGGATCCCAGCCTACGGATATCATTGCCAGCTTTCCTCCTGCGCGCGCCGCTTCGTCAACGCGGGCGAAGTGCTCGGGGATCCTTGCGTGAGTATCAAAGCTGTCTATAACGTTGAAAAGCGAAGCCAGCCTGGGGGTTTGCATCGGAAGGTCTGTGGCACTGCCACCGCACAGGATCATAACGTCTATTTTTTCTGCCATTGACTCAGCCGCTTCTGCGGGATATACTTTTACACCCGGTGTGGAAAGCTTTACCGATAATGGATCACGGCGAGTGAACACCGCCGCAAGCTCCATGTCGGGATTCTGACGGATAGCGTTTTCAACTCCGCGTCCCAGATTTCCGTATCCGAAAATTCCAATTCTAATGCTCATTTATCCGAAAATTCCTTTCGTTCTTTGGGGAGAGGGCGCTATTCTCTGCCGTTCTGTTCTGTTCTCTCCCGTTCTGTTCTGTTCTGTTCTCTCCCGTTCTGTTCCGTTCTCTCCTGATCTGTACTGATCTGTACTGATCTGTTCCGTTCTGTCCTGATCTGTACTACCCGTATTATAGCACACCTGCCGCTCTTATGCAACGGCTTTTTTTATTTGGCTCTATCAATCTTTTTCTTAGCCCGTATTAACCGTTTTTATGACCTCGACCGGGTTTTACGGAAACCGACAGACTTCGCACCGAGCCGGGTATTATCCCCTGCCGTACAGACGGTTCCATTCCCGGAGCTTGGCGCGATCTATATTCTTCAGCTGCTCGCGTGTCAGACGGTAGCTCCAGTTGCCGTCGCTTTTTCCGGGGGTATTGAAGCGAGTGTCGCTTCCGTAGAAAAGAAGATCCTGGACCGGCAGTATCAGTAGCCCCGCGTGGCTGGCAAACATGGTGCGGAGAAGTGAATCGTAGGCGTGATCCCAGTCGCCGCCCGCATAACCGCAGTAAGCGAACAGAGTGCGCCTTGTTGCCTCGTCTATCTCCCAAACGTAGCCGAGAAGGGTGTTGTTGTCGTGGGTGCCTGTATAGGCAATACAGTTCTGAGGATAGTTGTGGGGGAGATGGGGAGAGCTTTTGTCTCCCATGAATGCAAACTGAAGCACCCTCATTCCCGGGAACCCGCTTTCGCGAACCAGCTCGTGTACCTCAGGGGTTATGTCGCCCAGGTCCTCGGCTATCAGCAGCTTGTCGCCGCATTCCTCTCGCAGAGCCTTGATTAGCTTCATGCCCGGCCCCTTTACCCACTTGCCGTTACGGGCAGTCTTTTCTGTGGCGGGAATGGTGAAATATGACTCCAGACCACGGAAGTGGTCTATTCTGACTCCGTCGAAAAGCTCGGTCATAAAGCGCATGCGCTCCCGCCACCATCTGAACCCGTCTCCGCTCATTTTGTCCCAGTCATAAAGGGGATTCCCCCAAAGCTGACCGTCCTCGCAGAAGTAGTCCGGGGGAACTCCCGCTACAGAGACCGGCATATTATTTCGGTCAAGCTGAAACTGGCTTGGATCAGACCATACGTCAGAGCTATCCAGTGCCACATATATCGGAATATCGCCTATTATGGAGATGCCGCGACGGTTGGCGTACGCCTTTATCTCCTCCCATTGCTCGAAGAAGGTGTACTGGGTGAATCTCCAGGTGCAAAGCTCGTCACTGTCAGGTATGTCGATGCTCCATTCCTGCCACGGAGCATCTCCGTTTGCTTTTCTCAGCGCCATGAATCGGCAGAAGCTCTCCACGTGAGGATGCTCCGCCATGAATTCGTCTATCCGCTTGCTGGCTCCGAAACGCTTTGCCGCCTTTGACAGCAGCTTCATGCGCTCGCCGTTAAGACGGTCGAACTCACAGCTGTACGGAGTTTCCTGTCTTGCCGCTTCAAGCTCTGCATCGGTTATCAGACCGCGGCGGCGAAGAGTGGGCAGATCAATAAAGTACGGATTGACACTGAATGCGCTGAAGGATTTATAGGGGGAATTGTATTCGTCGGGGAGACAGAAGGGAAGAGTCTGCCATACGCTGAATCCGCAATCACACAGAAAATCTATCCATTCCAGCGCTTCGCTTCCGAAGGAGCCCTCCGAATAATCTCCCCAAAGAGAGGAAACATGCATGAGCACGCCGCTTGATCTTTTCATAATCTTAAAAGCCTTTCTAATTTGTTAAGTCAGCCCGCCGCTTATTTGTGCCTACCGCGTAAGCGGAGAAGCTGCAGGATAATATCGGGATTGTTGCAGGTTATCAGCTCCGCGCCTCGGGAAATAGCCATATCCACACCCGCCACAAATATACTGTCGCGGCTCTGTGTCCAATAGTTTTTCATTATATTCCTCGCTTCTCTCAGGCTTCGCCGGGCATCAGGTCATCCGCCGATCATTCTGCCGCCAGAACTGCTCTTAAGGCTTGCTCGGCTGACGGGTACAACGAGGCTCCGACCTCTGCGGCAAGCCTCTCGCTGAGAGCATAGGCGTATTTTGCTCCCTTCAGCATGGTGAGGTCGTTGGCTCCGTCACCGATTGCCGCAGTATCGTATTTTGCCAGGTAAAGACGGCTTTGCAGATCGGAAAGCGCCGTTCCCTTGTCGGTGAAACGGTACACGTATTCGCACCATCCGTTTCCGTGATAAGAGCGGCGAAGATCTGCGGGAACTGTGGTAAAATTCGGTTTTTTACCGTAAAAAGCCAGCTTGTATATGGGGGCGCGTATCTCGCTTAGCGCGGTTATGGGGGTAATGTCGTCCGCATGCTCCTCAGTGAGCCGCGCCTCAAGCTCCTCGCCGCCGAAGGCGTAGCCGTGGTCCGCTGCCGCCAGATGTAAGGCCAATCCGTTCTCCCGCGCGACAGACAATGCCCGACGGATGTTTTCCGCTGATATTGGACGCTGATAGAGTATCCGTCCGTTTTTTATGCATAAGGCTCCGTCGCAGGGAATGAAATATGCGCTTTCGGAAATTTCACCGAACAGCATTTTCAGAGAATAATATGTACGTCCTGACGCTATTGCTACCTGCTTTCCCGATGATATCAGCGCGCTAAGCGAGCGCATCAGTGTCTCGGAGACACGGCTTTGACCGGGAAGCAGCAATGTGCCGTCTACGTCGGAAATCAGTAGCTTTACCATGCTTTGATGGCTCCTTCTGTATTGAGATTTGTCGATTTTTTCTTCCTTTGAGGCGGGGGTTCTCGCTCCGATTTTAGGTGAGTGGGATGGAAAAGAATGTTTTTTTGCGGGGATCTGACGCGTCCTTTTTTCCGATGGGCTTATTTTGCACCGGTTGAGCCAAAGCCCCCCTCACCGCGATAGGTATCGGTAAGCTCATCTGCCTCCTCATAGCATGCGTTGAGATACGGAGTGACCACAAGCTGCGCAATACGCTCGCCGTCGGTGAGCACTCTTACCTCATTTGAATGGTTGTGCAGAGCTACCATTATCTCTCCGCGGTAGTCGCAGTCAATAACTCCTACCTTGTTTGCGGGGGCGAGCCCCTTTTTGCAAGCCAGTCCGCTTCTTGCGTAGATCAGACCTACGGTGCACAGAGGTAGCTCAATGGCTATGCCGGTATGTATAAATACGGTTTCGCCGGGGGCTATGCTCACCTCTCCATCGGTCAGCGCGTACAGGTCGGCTCCTGCGGCGTACGGTGAGCCGTATGAGGGGAGCTTTGCCCTCGGGTCCAGCTTTTTAACCTTAACGTCAACGTTCATAATTACTGTAATTCCTTTCAAAGTGGTGTTATGTATATTGTTTTATGTTATACCGGGATGC
>JAFVTO010000137.1 GCA_017503165.1 Clostridia bacterium
GGATACCGCAATTGATCTCATAATACAATACTCCTTTTATTTTATTCGGCTTTTATTTCAAAAATAATCTGGTGGGCCGAAATATCACTTTCTCCGAAGACCTCAAACAGCCGTTTCTGCAACTCGGTCAAAGTGACGCCCTTTTTTAGCACTACCTGTAAATAGCCCCCACCTCCGGCTCCGCATATCATTTTTCCGCACACCAAGCATTCAACCGCCTTGAATATCTCGCGAATGCAATCGTTTAAACATCCGCAGTCAAACTTTTCCGTTAACAAGAGATTTTCATTGAGCAACGCGGCAAAGCCATCAATATCACCGTTTTCAAGAGCATCCTTCATTTTAAATGCAACCTCTCCAAGCTTTTCCAGCGTCTCAATAGCATACTCCTCAGAGCGAATATATTCGCCCATCACCTGTCGGAGAAGATTTTTTGCAAGCCTTCTTTGTCCCGTATAGATCAGGACCAAGCGCTCTTCAAGCCGGGATAGCATTTCGGGGGATAATCTGATCGGTTGACATTTCATGATCTGATCCAAGCCCTTTTCCGAGGTGATCAGCTTTATCCCGTCCGATATTCCACCAACCTGATCCTGCCATCCTCCGCCGGTAAACATGAGTTGCTCCATATAAAGCACCCTTTTCCAAAGCGCAGATTCCCGGATCTGAAGTCCAAACAGAGCACATATTGCCTCAACACAGCTTCCGGCAAGAATAGAACTGGTACCAAGTCCGCTTCCGTTCGGTATCAAATCAGCCTCTGTTGCTATGGAAATCCCTCCCTTTAAACGGGCAAAGAATCTGTCTGCGACCGATAAAGCATCACAAACACCGTCTATAGGCAGAAGTCCGCAAGCCACCAGCGCCGCCTTATGAAGCAACGACGGATCCTCACTCTGATCAAATTGCATAAGCTCAGCAAAATTGCTTCGGTCAAAAACCTGTAGCGCACCGCTTTCTGCGCGGTAGATCTCCACTTTTTCCTCATCAAGATGAGTCACGGTTACTCCAATGGGAAGCTTGCGGTTAAAGGATGCCGCCGCGTTCAGAACACAGCCACCGTTTTCTATACAGTAAGGCGGAGTATCCGTCCATCCGCCACCGAAATTCACTCTAAAGGGATGTCTCACCGTTACCTGATGCTCGACGGGCACACGGTCGCTTAACAGATTCAAGCCGGATATGCTTTTCAGCATTCCCTCCCGCAATGCTCCAAAGCTCTTGCCTGTCATCTCATCGCCATCGACCGTTCCGACAGTGGCAAGATATGCGTATATCCTCATTTTAAGCATCATTTGCTCAGGGATCGCCGTGTCCAATGCCTCAGCCTCATTCATCACGGCTCTAACCCAATCGGATTTCAAGTATTCCATCACGAATTTATCATGATTTACCGTGTAATTCAGCTTGCTTGCGGGAACTCCGTCTCGTATCCCTTGCAAATACATATCTGTTTTAATTTTTAAAAGCAGAGCGTTACGAACTGTTTCATACGTTCTGTCAGCCGCGCGCTCAAAGGATTCGGCAAGGCTTATCAGCGGAAGCTCGGATGTTCCTCCGTTTCCCGCATACAGCCGCAATGTGGCTATTACCGCCTCCTCCATACTGTCGCAGACGGGAAAAAGCTTCGCTCTCCAAAGCACACATCCGATGGGCTTTCCAAGATGGAAGAACGTCTTAGGATTATCGCTTATTCCGTAAAGCGCAGCTGTATATTTCCCGCCGTAAAGCTCCGTGCCGTGAATCGCAGTTCCGTCCGGCACATATGCTCCCCTCGGCAACGTAACTCCCGAGACCACGCACCCTCTTCCTATCTCTGCTCCCGCGCAAATATAACTGTCCTCAATATAACAATCACCGTGAATCACCGCGTCACAAGAGACATAACTTCCGTTCACTGCAATATTCTTTCCAAGCGCCACCTCCGGTGCAACATTGGTATTGATCAACGGTCTCCAGCCGAGATAAGAGTAGTCACCGATATCCTCGGTCATGAGATGCAAAAGCTCCCGTGTTGTTCCAAAATGCAAAAAAGCCCCGGGGGAAAACACTGTAAGTCGCATTGAATAGCAGGATAGCTTTTCCCAGATCTGCTGTCTCACACTGTCCAGCTCAGAGGAAAAATCCCCCTCCGGAAGCTCCACGAGATAGTTTTCCAAAGTCGATTCAGTGGAAAGAGGATATAAAAAGTCCGCGTAAAAGGACAACCGCACGTGCTCGTTTACAACGTTTTGGAATTTTTCTTCCGTGTCGGCCAGCGAATACAGTCTTCTCAGTATCTCACTGTCGAATAAAACCGCTCCTGTATCTATATTCACGTTGCCAAAACGGTCTATCGCCTTAGCCTCTGCCAGAATTTCAACAGGCTTCTTATGCATAAAGCGCCTCACGTTGCCAAATCCGTCATCGCAGTAAACTCCGTGCGAGCTTCCAATGCCTGCATCCACCTTTACGGATATAGCGCAAGCCCCGCAAGAAAAATAGTCCAACTGAAGCGGGTCAAACAGCAGCAGCACGTCTCCCGAGCACACAAGCATACCGTCACGCATACGCTTTGGCACGCCGCACATCCCGATCATGAATTCGTCAAACAATGTCGATGATCTGCCGTCGGGAAGCAACCGCGGAACCGGTGAAAACAGTTTTCCCTGAGCGCTGTACTGAGGTATTCTGCGGCTATCTCCTCCGGAATGGATACAGAGTATCTTCAAGCCCTCAAAAACAGGCTTATCACTGCGATCTGCCGCGTTATCAGCCGCAATTTCACGCAACACGTTCAAGGTAGCACCGCCGGAACCCACCCTCTTTCCGCCCGGGTCTGACACTACTATATATCTGGTATCCGAGGGAAGGCGTCCCCTTGCCAATCTGCTTTCTATTTGCTTTCTGTATGCCTCAGCCTGAGCCTCCCCGGATGCGGTAAGCACAATGTAATCCCAATGCTCCGCTCCGTTGCCTCTTTCAAGCAATCGCTCATATTCACAAAGCGCCTCTTCATATCCTTGCTTCAGAAACAGGTTCTTATAATTATTCGGCATATTTATCGCCTTTCATCTGATTTATATCATTTATGAGTTTTCATTTTACTTTCTTAATTGTATCACAACGGCGACATTTTGTCAACAATTTCATTCCATCGAAAAAGAACTTTTAATTTTCACGCTTTTTTACAACTTTTTTGTTCTGACCTCCAATAAATCAATACCTTAAACTTCCAAACATAAACCCAACGTCCGAGACCATAATAATACCAGAACGAGGGCGACGCGTGAGATTACTCCGACATAAGGTCGACAGGCAATCCGATGCGGCAAACCGTTCAAAATAAATGAAACAAATTGACTATAGGACAATATGCGAATTTATTATTCGCAATCAAAGGAGATATTATTATGGCTAACAATAACAAGATCGTTGTTCCTGAGGCAAAGGAAGCTCTGGAGCGTTTTAATGAAAAATATAGATACACTGATAATTCCTTGATTTCTGAAGAGAGGCCGACGAAACCTAAATCCAAAGGCTTCACCCGGTTCCAAAAGTGGGTCGCAACGATAGCAGCCGTATTAGTCCTTGTGTTTGGTAGTA
>JAFVTO010000138.1 GCA_017503165.1 Clostridia bacterium
CCTTGCTTATACATCGGCACAGACCCTTAAAGCGCTCCTGCCCAAGTGTCACCCCTGTAGCGAGCACCAGCACGTCCCCGCCGTTTCCCATCGCGTATCTTACTGCCGGACGGACCGCCGGCTCCAGACCTACCACCGGCATCTCACCGTAACGTCTGCGCATCTCTTCAACCGCTACAGATGTAGCAGTATTGCAGGCGATCACCAGTGCCTTGATGCCGCATTCCGTCAGAAGCTCTGCACACTCACCAACCCATTTTTTTATGATCTCCGGAGGCTTTATACCGTAGGGAGCGTTAGCTCTGTCGCTGAAATAAATAAAGTTCTCTTGCGGCAAAGCAAAACGGAGAGCGCGCAATACGCTCACCCCGCCTACTCCGGAATCCATGACTCCTATAGCACCGTCGGTTTGAATCATATCACTGCTCTCCGTTCAATGTTTATTGTCTTGAACGTCTTTTGGCTTCAGAGCTTTTTCAGCATACCCGTAAGCTCATCGGGAGTAAATGACTCCCTTCTAACACAGAATCGGCAGGTCATTTCGATAGGCTTACCCTCGTCTATCATCTCCTGCAGCTCCTTTTTACCAAGGCTGATAAGCGCCTTTTCGTAAGCCTTACGGCTACAGGTGCAGCGGTACTCGGTGTCAAACTCGTCAAACACCTGGTACTCTATCCCCTTGAATACCGATTCCAATACATGCAAAGCCGCTTTCTCTCCGTATTCCGCTACGATAGCGGAGACAGACTGCTTCATATTCAGAATATTTGCCTCCAGAATATCCACGGTTCTCTCGTCTGTCCCGGGCATAAGCTGAAGAATAAATCCCCCTGCCGCAATACAGTTGTTGAGCAGATCGCATTTTACCCCCAAAGCGCACACGGTCGGAGTCTGCTCGCTTACCGCAAAATACTCGGTAATATCCTCTGCTATCTCACCCGAAACAATATTGCAAAGTCCTGTGTAAGGCTCTCCGGTTCCCATATCCTTTGAAACATAAAAGCTTCCGGAACCGATAGCTCCGCCCACATCCAGCTTTCCGTGAGAATTCGGAGGAAGCTCCACAGCCGGGTTTTGAGCATAGCCTCGAACGTTTCCGGCATAATCGGAAACGCCGACCACCGAACCGGCAGGGCCGTCACCTTTGAACTGCAGTGTAAGCGAGTTGCCCTTATCCTTAAGCATACAACCCATAAGTGAGGTCGCCGTCAGCACTCTTCCCAGCGCCGCGGTCATAGTCTTTGAGGTACCGTGTATTTCATGCGCCTTCTGTACTATCTCTGTAGAATCTGTAAAAAACAGCCTTGCGCTTCCGTCAGAGCTCATAGCGCGCGTTATGTATGAACCGATCATTTTTTCGTCTCTTTTCATTTAAGTCATGTTTACTTTGGTTTATGTGTAATGCCGTCCTTATTCCGAAAAAGGATGCCCGTCAGTCAAAATCCACCCAGATTACAGGACGTATGCCGAGAACCTCCCCGGAGTCCTTACCCACAGTAGCAATCTGACCGCTTGACGAAACGTATACTATATTGCCCTCGTTTGCAGGAGTGCGCAGCCACCATTCGGTCTGCCCCGCCCCCTCTGCCTTAAGATCGGTAACGTTGGTCAGATACTCATCCTTCTCAGCTTTGCTGAGCAAAGCTACCTTGCTTGAAAAGCCGATTATACTTTCCAACTCCTCGTCGTACTCACCGTAAAGACGGGTATCTATCTGCGCCTTTTCAGCAGAGTTAAAGGCACCGTTCAGAAAGTCTCCGTTCAACCATTGAAGTATCTCGGTATTTTTCCAGATATCGGTGGTTCCGAACTCCCGCGCGGAAAGAATGTCGGCTGAAATCAGAAACGCCTGCTTTTTCTCCTGGTCAACGCCTATGACTATCCATTCTATTCCTTCCTTCTCCGCCGAGCTGTCTCCGTCCTTATACCATGAACCGAAGGTCACCCTGTCTCCAACTCTTGCCCTTTGATTGCCGATAGTGCCGGTCATAATCATTCCGTTTATGGAGGAGATATAAAGATCGGAATCCTCGTAATTCCGTATTGTCTCAAATATCACCATAGCCTCGGAATATTTTCCTGCATTATACAGCTCAACCGCCTTGGCATACTGCTTTCCCTTGGTATCTATCATGGAAACAGCGGCAACCGCGGCAATAAGCACGAACAGCACCGCGCAAATTATCGCGATAACCTTTATCCCCTTCTTCTTCCGCTCCGCCATGTATGCCGCGTCAGCCTCTCGCTGCTTTGCCGCTTCGGTTTTCCGCTCCGAAGCAAAATGCGCAGCCGATCTGTATTTTCCCAGCTCGTTATAAGCCGCAGCTACTGCTTCCTTCGCATCAGCGGTAAGCGCATTCCTGCGTTCCAGCGCAAGGCTGTCGTAATAGTCCGATTTTTCACTGTCCGAAAGCGCTGCAAATTCCCCCGCCTCCAGATATTCGAGGACACCTTTGTCCGTTATCATACTTCCAAAGCTCCTTTCAAGCCCATTTTCAAATTCTGTAACAGTATCATCTGAATTTCTGCATTTCAAGAAGATTATAACATATAACCTTTGATTTTTCAAGTAAAATTTTAATAACAGAGCAGTATTGCAGAAAAATTAACTTTCTTTTAAAAACCAGGACTTACACCGCGCTTGATATTTACAGATAATTGAAGTATAATATAGCAAAAAGTAATAATTAAGCTGAAAGCTATTAAAAGCAATTGCAGCAACCTGAAGAAAACGGAAAGGAACAGGGACATTTATTCATGAAGCACACTGAAAAAAACGGTTCAAGCACTGAATACACAGAGCTGTACCGACGGCTGGCGGAAAAGCAGACGGAAAGACAGGAGATATACGACGGAGTAATACTCCACGTAGTGCGCGATTCCATAACTCTTCCCAACGGAAATCCGTCAAAGCGCGAGGTCGTTCTCCACAACGGCGCCGTGGCGATAGTAGCGCTTACCGAGGACAACGAGCTGATAATGGAGCGACAGTACAGATACCCGTTTGATCAGGTGATATGGGAGATCCCCGCCGGAAAGATAGACAGAGGTGAGACCGATCCCCATGCCGCCGCAGAGCGCGAGCTGCGTGAGGAAACGGGAATAACCGCAGGCAAGCTCACCTACATAGGTGATTATTATCCCTCCCCCGCCATACTGAGCGAGCGCATCAGAATGTATCTCGCCACAGATCTGAAATACGGAGAACAGGATCTGGACGAGGATGAGTTCATGGAGATCTGCCGCCTTCCGCTTCAGCGTGTGGTTAACATGATAATGAACGGTGAGATTCCGGACGGAAAGACCCAGGCTGCAGTATTGAAGGTAAACGAAATGCTGCGCAAGCAGGGGCTGATGAGCTGATGCCCATACTTCTAACACGATTATATGCTGAAATTCGGCTTACGTTACACGAGATGCTTGAAAGGAATACCCGAAAAATGAAAAAGAACACTGTCACACTGATAATAGCGTTGCTCTGCATCGTCATATTTTCATCCGTAACAGCTCTGACGGCAATGGCAGCCACGCAAACGCCACTCGGCTCTCCCGCCCCGGGCGGAGAGGTAACGACTACCGAGGAGCTTGTAGCCGCATTGGGCGGCGAACAAAACGCGTCAATCGGCAAGGACGGCTACACGGTTTACCTATCCAAGGATATTTTGCTGAACGGCACGATCCATATAACCGAGGGGATATATCGGATCGTGGGCAGAGGATGCACCGTCTACCGAGGCTTTACCAATGGCGCTATGTTCCAACTCACAGCGGTATCGCTTACAGATAAAGATGGACAAGCTATAGAGCTGCCCTCTCTGACCTTCGGAATCCCACTCTCTCTTGACGAACAGGATCTGGAAAATCCGGATCTGATATTGGACGGAAACAGCTCTGCCTTCACCTCCGCGGTAACCGGACCAATCGTAGCAATGCTCGGTCAGACACATGTCACAGTCAATCCGGCAACCTTAATGACCAACAACCGCTCGGGTGCGCCCGGCGGAGCCTTCTATCTTGAATCCTTCAGATTAGGGGATGAATATTCCCCCCTCGCGCCTACCCTTTACGTTAACGGCGGTAAGATATCGGACAACACCTCGCTTATTGACGGAGGGGCAATAGCCGCGTTCGGCAACTTAAACGGAAGCGGATCGGGAGAGATCCAGCTCAACGGTTGCATGATCACCGGAAACAGGGTTGAAAACGAGCTCAGTGAAGGAAGGGGCGGTGCCGTATTCAGCGAGGGATGCCGTGTTATACTCAATTCATCCGAGCTATCTTCAAACGTCGCGGATCTGGGTGGCGCTGTATATACCTGCTATGAAACACTGATCAGCAACTGCGTATTCAAGCTCAATCGCGCCGGCGTAAGCGGTGGAGTCATATATGCGGATACCTTCACCACACCTGGAAGTCACGGAGTCTCCTATGCCGCCAACGTTGAGCTGATCTCCAGCTATATGTCGGAAAACTCCTCTGAGGGAGAAGGCGGAGCTATCACAAACCACGGAAAATTCACCTTTGCCGAATCCGGCTTATCCTACGTTTCGGATAATTCCGCCGTAGGTGACGGAGCAGCGATAAAGAATACCGGCGAGCTCATACTCAGCAGCGGTCAGATATATTCCAACGAGACCACCAAGGGGAGAGGCGGAATATATAATTCGGGCAAGCTTGATTTCAAGGGAGCAGACCTCAGACTTAATTCTGCTGTTATCGGCGGAGGAATATACAACATTGGAACCTTCAATTTTACAGCCGGATGCACTTACGGAAACAAGTGTACCGCGGAGTATGCCCCCCAGATAGCCAATCTCGGTATAATGACCATGCAAGGTAGCTTTGTCATCGAGAAGGATATAATAGGTTACTTTCCAATTATGGATGAGGCTTCCGGAAAAATGACCTACACAGTAACGGATATGATGGGAGAAATAACGACCAATGAAATATTCAGTGTAGCATTCTACGAGGCGCTCCCGGAGGGTGAAATAGAAAAATGCGTATTGGCAAACGAAAAAGGACTTTGCGCCTTTTCCGGCTTAAGTCGATTCACTAAAACAGCTTCCGAAAGAACCCGGGTATTTCACAACGGCTTCGGAAGCTATAAGGTGGACTCTAACGGATGTATCAGCTTTGTATTTCCGATAATGCCGATCTGGGCATGGATACTTTGCATAGCAGGAGTGGCAGGCGGGGCTTTCGGAGCCGTGTTCTTTATACGCAAAAGAAAAAAGGCGGACTCCTAAGTATTTTCTCCCATAAGGATATTTAAAAAAATCGGCAGATTTACCGTTTCTGCCGATTTTTTATATGATGTAAAGTTTCTGTAGGTTATGCTAAAAAAGAAATCGGTCGGTCACCGTGATTCGGCTCTAAAGTGCTGTTGGGTTTTGTTCACGGTCAAAGCGAAGGATTGAAGAAATCTTGTAAGGAATGTAATAGATACATTACTTACAAATCAAGTGTTTGCCCTTATACCCTTCAAGAGCATCAAACACCTTATGATACACAAGCTGATTGGGATAATACCGATAATCTGCAAAAATATCTATGCCACGTCCCTCAAAATGCTGTAATATAGCGGCGGCGCAGGCAGCACTTCGGCTTTGACCGTAATCACATTGACAAATAATGTCCCGTCCGTCATTCCTTGCCCGGTAAATGAATTCAGCAAGCTGATCCGCTTCGGCAAGATAGGTATCGTATGTATATCCGTGATCTGACAGAATCTCAATATCAATATCCGGAATAATTATTCTGAATACCCGGTCGCACGATTCTCCGAAGCAAATCTCAGCATTATCATCCCTTCCGGAGCTTTTCGGACTGCAAAAGCTGATAACCGCCCTGTTTGCGGGAAATCCCTTCTCAATAAGCTCCTTGATTGCCTTGCGCGAATAAATTTCTACCCTCACACTATTTCTCCTCCGTTTTTCGGCTCTGCGCCAAAGGGCGCAAGAGCGACGTGAAAGCATCTGTAGTTTACTTTTCGGCTGAGCAATGGCTTTCACGCTATTTTCTAATGTAACAGTATTATAACATATCTGTCCGAAAATTTCAACTAAAAATGCGACCGTACCGATCACGCGGTAAAACGGCTTATAGACAAGAGCAAAAAAGCCGATGCGGATTTATGCACAAATCCGCATCGGCTTTTTTCTTGACCTCTGCCACTTCTCAGCCTCGAAGCATCCTTATATATATGCCCAAAGCAATAAATCAGCCTGCCCGAAGCTTATTTTCTCTTCGCCGCGCCAAGGAAAGCTCTCAGCGCCTCACTTTGGGGATTCTCAAACACCTCTGCCGCGCTTCCCTCCTCGGCTATAACTCCGTCAGCCATGTAGATAACGCGGTCTGCCACGTTTCTGGCAAACTCCATCTCGTGAGTGACAACTATCATCGTGCTATCCTTACCCTTAAGGCTTCTGATAACGTTCAGAACCTCGCCGGTAAGCTCCGGATCAAGGGCACTGGTAGGCTCGTCAAAGCACAAAATATCCGGCTCAAGCATCAAAGCTCTTGCAATAGCAGCTCTCTGCTGCTGACCGCCCGAAAGCTGGCATGGATAAGAATCAGCCTTATCCGAAAGACCTACTCTGCTCAGAAGGGAATCCGCTTTTTGAATCAGCATTTCCGCAGTCCGGGCTTTTTCCTCTTTATACTGTGCCTTATCTATTTCTCGATTATTCAGCCGCTTTTTCAGCTTTTCCTGCTCTATCAGCTTAGCTGCAAGCAGAAGATTGGCTTTTACCGTGTACTGTGGAAACAGGTTAAACGATTGAAACACAAGCCCCATGTGCAGCCTGCGCTCCCGTATCTCCGCTTCCTTCGGAACTCCGGAGTCTATCGAAAAATATTCGGTTCCGGATACGGATATTTTACCGCCGTCCGGTATTTCAAGATAGTTCAGACACCGCAGAAGCGTGGTCTTTCCGCTTCCTGACGAGCCGATTATAGCAAGCACCTCTCCCTTGTTCAAGGAGAAGCTTATCCCCTTTAGAACACTTACCTCTCCAAAGCTTTTGGTAAGGCTACTGACGGCAAGCATAATGTCTGCGCCGTCCACCGTTTTTTCTGTAAAAGACATATTTTTCCTCGTTATACGAAAGGGACTGTATCAGTATTCAACTGAGCCAGCCCCTTTGCTTTTATTCAGATCTTGTAATAGCTTTGCTTTTTCTCGATATAACCAAACAGCAGTGTCAGCGCTCCGACAAAGATCAGATAGAACGCCGCGGTATAAAATAGCGGCCAGATAATAGCGTTCTCCGCCAGAATGATCTCCGCCTTCTTGATGATCTCAACAACGGAAATTACTCTTGCCAGAGCCATATCCTTTACAAGCGTAATTATCTCATTTCCCATGGGGGGAACTATGCGCTTAACCACCTGCGGGAAGATTACTCTCGAAAACACCTGCGCCTTGGTCATTCCCAGAACCGCGCCCGCTTCCCACTGCCCTCTCGGCACAGCCTGGATACCCGCGCGGAATATCTCCGAAAAATAGCACGCATAGTTAAGCGAGAACGCGATCAGAGCCGCATCAAAGCGCTCGGCTATCGGAGTTCCGAACACAAAGCCCGGAACGTAGAAAACTATAAACACCTGAAGCATCAGCGGCACTCCCCTGACTATCCACACAACAACGCGGAACAGCGCGGAGACCGGCTTGAACCTGGACATGGTTCCGAAGGATATAAGCAGTCCGAGCGGTAGCGAAAAAACAAGCGTAAGTATAAACAGCTTACAGGTAACGCCGAAACCGCTGAGCAGCTTTAAGGTAACCTCTAAAAACAGTTCCATTTTTTACGTATGTAGCTGACTTATTTCAGATTTGCAAGCGCCTCGGTAAGGTTCAGACCGTACTTGTCAGCCAGCTTCTTAAGCTCGCCGTTCTTTGCCAGCTTCTCAATAACCTCGTTGACCTTAGCGGTGAAGTCACTTCCCTTGCGGAAACCGATGGAATACTCCTCAGTTGCGATCTCAATGGCAGTAACCTTTGCAAGGCTCTCATACTCGCCCTTGCCGCACATTTCGTTGGCAAGCAGAACGTCAACCACGATAAAGTCAACAGCACCGCTCTTAAGCTCGGTGAACGCGTCGATCTGGCTGTCAACCTTCTTGATGTGAGCCTCGTCGTCGGTGGTAACGGTAACCGCATAGGATGCTCCGGCGGATCCGCCCTCAACAGCGCAGACCTTACCCTTAAGGGACTCGGCAGAGGTGAACTCGGAAAGCTTAGCGGAGTTAACAACTACGCACTGAGCGTTGTCCATGTATGCGGTGGAGAAGTCGACCTTCTCGGATCTCTGAACGCCGTCATCGTCAGCGCAGTTGGAGGTAAAGCCATTCCAAATGCAGTCGATGGCGCCGGAGCTGAGCTCGGAATACTTCTGAGACCAGGTGATAAGCTGGAACTTGACCTCTACGCCCAGCTCCTTTGCTACAAGCTTAGCAAACTCGGTATCAAAGCCAACAAGCTCGTCGGTCTCATCAACATAGTTCATAGGATTGTAGTTGGTGTAACCAACACGGAAATAACCCTGCTCCTGAATTTTTTCCCAGTCACTCTGCTTACCGCAGGATGCAAAGCAGGTCAGAGCTCCGCAGATAACTGCGACAGCCATAACGATTGAAAGAACACGCTTCATATTCTTTCCCCTTTCTGATTTTTGCTTTACGCATTTTTTCGTCATTTCTTTTGGGATACTCAGTCGTTTTACGCTGTCCCTAAAAGCAAAGACATCTTATTTTATCAACTTTTCTTTCGTTTGTCAATACGGAAAGCGAATTTTTATGTAGAAAAAAGCGAATATTACGGAATATTTACAAATATTATCCGATTGGCCGAAGCAAAAGATGTTTAAGATTCAAATATTCAGTTCCTCCCACGCTTTTTTCTCCTTCCCACCGTTTTTAGCGCACAGCGCACGACATATCCCTGCGGAGCCGCAGAACAATCCTGCGCATCTGCAAAAAAACCAATTTTTAGTAACAAGTTTCAAAAACTTTAACCAAAAAAAATACTTTGTTAATAATATCTTTGTATAATATTACCATAGAGGTATCCCCCGTTGGGTATGGGTTA
>JAFVTO010000139.1 GCA_017503165.1 Clostridia bacterium
GAACAAAGAATGGAGAATAGCGTGAAAGCCATTGCTCGGCTGAAATCTAAACAGCAGATACTTTCACGTCGCTCTTTGCGCCTTTAGGCGCACAGAGCCGAACAAAGAATGGAGAATAGCGTGAACGATATTGCTCGGCTGAAATCTAAACAGCAGATACTTTCACGTCGCTCTTTGCGCCTTTAGGTGCGCAGAGCCGAACAAAGGGATGGGGTTAATATGAACGAGATTGAACAGTATGTTCCGGAGGAACGAAAAACACCTATAGACACCTCGAGATTGCTCAGAAGTGAATATACATTTTCGCTTATCAGAGAGGCAGTTCGCGTCGGAAGACTCACCGAGGAGGATAGTCTGGCTATAAACGCAAAGCTATACGATCATCTTCGAGCGGTGACCGAGGAATATACCGACGGGAAATCATCCAGTCTGCCCACGGAGGAGATGAACGAGCTGTATCTCAGCTTGATCTATAACGTGGATGCGTATCTGATATCTCTCAACGACGCTGAAAAGGCGTTGGATGCGTTGCAGAAAATGAGTGTAACACTTCTGTACGATAACGGCGGAAACGCGCTTAAAAGAGTGCAGACCGACTGCGCGGCACTTCTGTTTAATGTAAAGAAGAGCCGTCTGATAGGAGCGACCGAAGCATATAACCGTACTATCGACGAGGACATAAGAGCTTTTTTGAAGGAATATCATATTCGCTTCGGCGCACATAAAAGTCCTCTGACTCCAAGATACCGTCTTGCTATCATGCCCGGTGGCGGCGGTGTAGTTCGGATAAAGAGATACCTGACAAATCTTTTGTATGAGAACGCATTCTGCAGTTGTTATGCAAGTGACGAGGTTATCGGTGTAGTATCCTATGAGGTCATGCGTTCCCGAGAACTGGGACGTGATATAGGCAATCTTTACGTGCCGGTAATGCTTTGCGCGGTGGTGTGCCAGTTCCTGATGCCGGGCTATCATCATGTTCTGCTCAGCGAGGAGGATGTGAACGAGGCGGCGGAGCAGCTGTCCGAGTATTCACCGGATGAGCTGAGAGAGGTGTTCACCGGTGCCTTCAACCGTCTGCCTGCCGATAATATGTTCTATCATCAGAAGGTGTTTGCGGAGCAGCTGCCAAAGCTGATACACGCGGTGAAGCACGGTCAGCTTAAGACAATGATCGCTTACCTGCCAAACAACAGTAAAAAGCCCCCGAGAAAATGAACGGGAGCGGTATATAAGGAAAAAGCAAGGTTCAGTAAATAAAAACAGAGCAAGGACAGATAGATCGTTTCTGCTGAATAATTCAGCCTGATCTCCCGGTTCTTGCTCTTCTTTTTTGCCGGTTATGTTGAGGTATGCGGCGGTATGCTTAAAGCCCCTGACCGGAGCTTCTGCGTTCTCGTCATCATGCTTGCATTAAAGCAATAAAAGCAGCAGTGACGGGACGAGGAACAGGACGATGTTGACTATTGTTCCGAAAAGAAAATAGACGGTCTTCAGCTTTGCTCGCTTTACGATGAAGAGATTTACGTACAGCGCGAACGCGGCGAACAGTGCCCAGCAGATGACATATCCGAGTATCGCTTTTGCAGAGAGAGCGGATACCAGAGCGATAATACCGAAGCCGATCAGCGCGAGGACCAGATTCAGCACAAAAGTGAAGCGAAAAAATTTTCCGTTTGCCTTCATTGGGTTCAAGTCTCCTTGTGTTATTATGAGATTGCATTTTTTGGTCTGAGAGTTTTCACATTACTGCAGACTGTTCTATTATACCACGGATTTTTCTGAAAAGCAAGAGTGATATCGGCTTTGCAATTAAATTTACATTTGGAAATATTTTTCTTAAAATACCGATATAATGTTGACATGACCGCGAAAAAGTGCTAAAATGTACGCGTGAAAATCATGCTGATAAAAGCTTTTTTTCGGACAGTAAATCGAAAGGTAACAAGCTGAAAATGGAAAAAAAGGTAATACTTATTTCAATTGACGGAATGCGCCCCGACGGGTTTCTTCAATGCGGGAATCCCTTTATCGGAAAAATGATGGAAACGTCAAGCTATACTCTGGAGGGGAAGACTGTGTTCCCATCTGTAACGCTTCCGTGTCACACCTCCCTTTTTCACAGTGTTCCTCCCGAAAGGCATTGCACCACAACCAACACTTATATTGCGCCGGTGCACCCCATCACAGGGCTGTTTGAGCAGATAAAGCACGCAGGCGGTGTCAGTGCCATGTATTACGGCTGGGAGCCTCTGCGGGATGTTTCCCGTCCCGGATCATTGGTCTTTTCCGAATATATACACTCTTATTCTGCTGAAGCCACCGACGGAATACTTACCGATAGGGCGCTTGAACGCATAAGAAGCGACCGTCCGGACTTTGTGTTCCTTTATATGGTGGAAACAGACGAAAAGGGTGGACACGACCACGGCTGGATGACCGCAGAATATCTGAATTGTGTAAATGCGGCTATTGATAACGTGCGTCGGGTGTGGGAAGAGTTCGGTGAGGAATATACCGTGGTGGTGACCGCGGATCACGGCGGTCATGCCCGTTCTCACGGAACCTCTATGAAGGAGGATATGACGATTCCCATGTTCTATATGGGCAAGGATTTCCCGAAGGGTAGAATACTTGCGGACACCACGATACTTGATATTGCGCCCACTGTAGCAAAGGTAATGGGGATCGCGATACCGCATGAATGGGAAGGAAAAGCGATGATCTGATGGAGATATTTGTTTCAACTCTTACGCAGATGGGATTTCTATTTCTGCTTATCGTAATAGGCTATGCTGTATCAAAGCTGAAAGTGGTTCCGGATAATGCACCTGCAGTGCTGTCAAGACTGGAAAACAACGTATTTATTCCTGCTCTGGTCATCAGCACGTTTATGAGCGGATTTACCTTTGAGACCATGACCACTGCCTGGCAATACCTACTGGGCGGACTTTTGGTGGTGGGTCCGGGCATTCCTGTCGCTATAGCTATTTCCCGACTTTGCACAAGGGATAAGTACATACAAAAGATCTATACCTACGGTCTCGCCTTTTCAAACTTTGGATTTATGGGTAACGCCGTGGTAAAATCCATGTTTCCCGAAGTGTTTCCGAGCTATTTGATATTTGTGCTGTTTTTCTGGGTTTTTATCTATATGTGGGGAGTGCCGGTATTGCTTATTCCATCCGAGGGTGGAAATAAGCAAAGCATAAAAAGCCGACTGCGTTCCTTTGTAAATCCCATGTTTATCGGTATGCTCATCGGTATGGTGCTGGGGCTTATTTCTCCGTTTTTTACTGTACCCGGATTTATTGGAAACGCGCTTACTACCCTTGGCGACTGTATGTCGCCGGTTGCCATGCTGCTTACGGGAATGACTATCGCGAAAATTGATCTTAAGCAGACGTTTATCAATCTGAATATTTACGTTGTTTCGCTGATAAGACTTATCGCGCTGCCATTGATCGGAATACTGATAGTTATGCTTCTTCCTATTCCTAAGGCGATCTCCGTTTGTGTTGTATGCTCACTGGCTATGCCTCTCGGGCTCAATACGGTGGTGGTTCCCAGCGCATACGGTCTTGACACAAAGGTTGCCGCAGGAATGGCATTGATCTCACACCTGCTTTCATGCGCAACTATACCGCTTATGTTCATGATATTTGAGATGTTGGTTTGAAAAATACAAAAAGCAGAGAGCTTCACGGTGGAAAAAGCTCTCTGCTTTTTGGTTGCAGAAAAACACCCGATAAGCCGGTGGTTTAGACTTTCAGACAAAAGTCAGTATTTTCGGAGCGCACTGAGGTCAGCTTTCAGACAGGAAGTAATCTCCCCGGTGTATTCGTTTTCGAGTGAGATAGCACCGGTATAGCCGGATTCCTTAAGAATGTTCATGCAGCATTGAAGGTCGATGTCGCCGTCATCCAATGGGCTGGGCGAGAACCTGACGCCGCTGAGCGAGATATATCGTGATCGCTCTGAGTCCGACTGTGCCAATCTGTAATTTTTAATGTGAACGTGCTTTATTTCCTCTGCAAGCTCACGGTAGAATTCCTCCGGACGCCAATCAAGGAACAATGGATTTCCTGTGTCGCCACATACGCCAACGTTGCTGTTATAGCTTTTCATTCTACGGTAAAATGCAGGGAAATTGTTCTTTCCGTTTACATATATGCCTTGGGGCTCATACAGTGTGGTAAGACCGAGACTGTTGCAAGCATCAGCAACTCTGCGGGTGTACGGAAGCAGTCGTTCGGTTACTGCGTCAAAGTCATTTTCGTAAGTATCGGGGGTGTGTTTCAGTCCCACTATGAGAGTGTGATGAAGGAACGGTGAGCCGAGAATGGCGGCAACTTGCGCTGACTGTATGAGATAGCTTACGGCGGCTTCGCTGTCGAATGCGGGATTTCCGGGAATAATAACATTGGTGCCAACCGAAAAGCAGGATACGCGCAGTCCGTAGCTGTCGAGGATATTTTTGTATTCGCGGGCGGTTGCTTCATCGGCAACAACGTGGTGTCTTGGATAGCAATCAATAAATTCAACTGACGAAAAACCGAGATTTGCCGCGTATTCAGCGGCTTTTTTGATTCCGTACTGTTCTACCGCATCAGAAAAATAACTGTACATTGATATGTCCATAGGCATTGCTTCCTTTTTCGTAATGTTATTATACGGTTTGAGTTTATGGGTGCGGACGGTAGCGGGCGGATCAAAGGTCAAAATACTTTTTCTGCATGTCCGGTATCTGTCCCTTCATTGCGGCAAGGATCCTTTCTGCGCGAGCATCTCCCGCTATATATCTGTTCATATAGTAGCCCTCCGCTTGGCAGGCAAGGTCATGGAGCGGAAAATAGTTTTCCATAAGAAAGCTTCCGTATTTTATCAAACGAAAGTCTCCGACAAGACGGTATTCAGTGCTGATAGTGTCTACGGCGACGGTGTATTTGTCTTTTATTGAGGATATAAGCTCCTGCGCGTTATTGGCAGGGGAGAAGACGATAGTAGAGCAGATCAGCGCGTTACGGTTGTGCTCTGTCGATCCGTGAGTGTCAGTGCTTCCGACTATGGGATGATCTATACCCTTGGCTCGCATATCGTAGTAGAGAGCGGTCTGAAATCCGTTGTGCGAGTAGATGTTCTCGCCGCCAAGCACCTCGAATGCATCAAATGGCTTGTTGCGGTATATGTATTCGGTATAATCCTCGGGGAGCTGCATCATCTGACATAGCCAGTAAGGGTGGGGAAATATTCCAAGTCCGCCTCCTTTTCTGATGTGCTCGTAGGTCCATTCAATAACCGCATAGCTAAGTCGCTCGGAAAGATTTTCGAGAGGAATGTTTTCCGCTTTTTTTTCTATCATTTCCTTGAATTCATCCACCGTCATTGTTTCGGGGGCTTTTCCGTCAAGGGACCGCATGCGGATATCTCCGTCGCCGTTTTTATCGTTAGGACTGGGAGTTACCAAGGCATTTACACTGTATGAGGAGCCGAAATTAACGTAGTGC
>JAFVTO010000140.1 GCA_017503165.1 Clostridia bacterium
AGGCGGTACCGCCCTCGCGCACCATATTGTACCAGGAATTCTCATCCTCCGAAACGATAAGCGAGTAAGCATCAAGCTCCCTTCCCGCGCGGCAAAGTCCCTTCATCATGAAATAGCTGTAGTAAACACCGCATACAAAGCCTCTCCGCATCAGATAATCACAGATCCCCTGCTCTGCTTCCTTGGGTGAAAAGCCGTAATACAGCGGTAAAACGTTTGAATGCAAAGCGTTATGCTTACTGGTTTCACTGTCGTTATACAGACCGCTTTCGCAGTCAAAGAACACCCTGTTAAACGCCTCTGCAAGCTTCTTTGCTCTCGGCTCATAGCTTTCCCCAAGAATATCGCAGATCTTCTCTATCTGCATATTAGCGCCAACATAAAAGGCGTTGATAACGTTGTGTACGCCCTTGCCTATCGGCTCTGTCAACGGAAAATCATAATTGTCTCGCAGATTCTTTGGCCAATCCACCAGATTCCATTTTCCCGTCACCCCGTCAAGCAGTCCGTCATCGCGCTCATATTTTCTGAAATAGTCGAGCATTCCGCGGCAAATCCTAAGATTTTCGCGCAAATATTCCTTATCGCCAGTAAACTCATAATGCCTTAGAGCAAGAATGGGAAGCTGAAGAGAATAGTCCGCGATTTCACATCTGACCGATCCGGGAGTCGTCGCCATTATTCCGGGGCAGATAAACGATGACTGAAGCTGATTATCCAGAGCCTTACGGAAAAGCTTCAGATCTCCGGTAAGATATATCTGTGATGCAGAGGTAACCGTAAGGTCACCTGCATACTGCCCCTTCTCTCTGCTCGGACAATCAACGAAAACCTCCTGAGAGCCGCAGCGAACGCCGTTCTTGCAAAGCTCCCACACCGCTTTAAGTATCTCATTATCGGTATGAAGCACACAGGCACCGTCCGGCATCGGATAGTGTCTTACCAGAACGGAAACATCCTTTATACTGATCTCCGCGCCGTCAGCAGGCACCAACGCCACGTATCTGAACGCCTTATAGTCGAATTCCCTGAATTTGCACTCCCCGTCGGCAAGCGTCCACAACTGCTCGTACAGACAGTTGCACCTCATATCGTATCTGACCTTATATTCAGAGCCGTCGCTCTCCTCTCCGCAAAGCACTCTCAGCACATCTCCGCTTTTTCCCTCGGCTGTGATTTCAACCGTTCCCGTAATCTCCTTGCCGAAGTCAAGGAACAGAGCGCCGCCCTTTAGCTTTTCCACTAAAACGGGCTTAACATGGTAAATATCCAGGTTTCCGGTTGGTTCAGACGAATAAACGTAGTCAATTCTCTCATTCACCGCTACCGGAAGATACTCGCCATCCTTTATCCTCGAATCATAGTTCTCCATATTCTGCGTATCGTATCCGATAACCTTCTGGACAGTAAAGCATTTCTCTACGGTATATTCCCAGCTTTCGTCGGTCCACATTTCCGCAACTCCGTCCACACGAAGCTCGCAAATAAAGCCAAAGCGCAGGTCTCCGCTGTTCCAAACGCGGTTTATATGTCCCTGGTAGTACACCTCTGCTTCAATAGTATTCTCCCCGTCGCAAACTGCATCTGTAACGTCGTATTCGTTCCAATAGTAGCAAAATGTATAGCCCGGCGCGGGACCCTGACCTATGCGCTTACCGTTGAGATATACCTTTGCATAATCAGCGGCGGAAAAACGCAGCATATATCTCTTTTCCCGTGATTTGCCGAGACTAAAGCATTTTCTAACCTTTATATGTATGTTTTTCAGCTCCTCGGGATGACAGTAATTATTACCCGCCTTCCCTAAATCATACACGTCCAGCGGCTCAAGCTCCGCAAAACGGCGGTCAGTTATAAATTTTGTTTTCTCAGAGAATACCATTGTCAGTACCGTCCCTTTTTATTTGATTTCGGATGCTCGAATAATATGCCGACGCCATCCGTATTTCTGCATTGATTATAACATACACTGTCTTGTATTGTCAAGCATAGTTTCAAAAGATATTCTGAGGATTCCCTTTGAAATCTATTACTAATGCTCCTGATGATCGTTTTTTTGCCGCAGAGCAAGACAGTTCTCCGGCTCCGAAGGGATATGTCGCGCGCAAAAAACGGTGAGAGAAAAAACGGCGCGGGAGGGAATGGCTCGCCGCGCCGTGGGTTTTTAGAGTTTATTGAGCAGGAATCTCGCTTTTTTTGATCAGTGTATAATTTACAAGCTCTCCTTGCAGAGCCGCAGCCGCGCTTTGGGGATCGGAGAGAATTTCAGCAGATATCTCCGTGTACACACGTTCTTTATCCGCGTCACGGTCACGATAGTACACCCAATCGT
The DNA here is from genome assembly GCA_017503165.1 of Clostridia bacterium. GTDB lineage: Bacteria > Bacillota > Clostridia > Oscillospirales > CAG-272 > SIG673. The sequence goes on from JAFVTO010000140.1 coordinate 2,333, forward strand.
TAGGATTAGCGAAGTCGATTTTAAGGGTGTTGCTTGTATTTTTGAAAGATTCAGTTTGGATCAATGTTACACTCTCGGGAATTTTAATGTATTCACCGCCGGACCAGTCGGAAAATGCGCGGTAACTGATGGCTTTCAGACCGTCGGGTAATTCTATTCTTTTAAGCGAGGAACAGTTGCTAAAGCAATCTGCGCCGATACCTTCCAATCTGCTGCCTGTCTCGAATGTGATGCTTTCAAGCCCTGTGCAGTTAGTAAAATCTCTTATAAGTTTTACGCTTGCGGGAATTGTTATTTCCTTAAGTGAAGTACAGTTTTCGAACACGTGGAAGTAGAAGAATTCAACGGAGCTATTGTCTCCAAAGTCAACTGTCTCAAGCTTTGAGCAATTCGTGAAAGCCCATGTTGGAAGGTAGGTTAACCGACTGTTATCCTCAAAATGCACGCTTTTTAAGTTCTCCATTCCTGAAAAAACATGAGCAGGTAAATATTGAACCGATGCAGGTATAATAACCGTTTCCAGAGCTTCTCCAAAGATTATTCCGGCAACGCCCTTGGTACCGTTACGGAATTTAAGGTCTTTTATATCGGAATCGCACCGTATTGCCCAATTGTCCAGATACCACACGCCGTCTTCCTTTTCAATGCTTTCAAAAAGCTTATCGCATCCGGCGAAAGCAGACCCGTATATAATGCTTACGCTGTCGGGAATTTTGATATCCGTAAGATTGGCGCAACCGAAGAAGGTTTCGCTTCCGAGAGCCTCCAATCCATTGGGTAACACTACCTTTTCAAGTGAAGCGCAGCCTTTAAACATAGACAGTTCGATATCCCTGACACTGTCGGGAACTACGATCTCCTTAAGTTTGGCGCAATCAAAGAAGGTTTCGTTTCTGAGAACCTCCAATCCATTTGGCAGCACTACCTTTTCAAGTGAAGCGCAGCCCTCAAACGCAGAGTCTCCGATACTCTTGACACTGTCAGGGATTACTATCTCACTGAGCTTAGCGCAGCCCTCAAACGCAGAGTCTCCGATACTCTTGACACCCTCGGGGATTACAAGCTCACTGAGCTTGGCGCAGCCATGGAATGTCTTTTTTCCTATTTCATACTCTACGTCTTTGTATATAAGATCAAGCTTCTCAAGCTTCTCGCAGTTTAAAAAAGCAAACTCCTCTAAATAATACACGCTTCCATGCTTTATTTGTTTAAGCGAGGTACATTCCGCGAAGCATCCGTATTCGATGTATAAACCTGATGTTGAAGGACAGGTTACTTTTTTTAGAGAAGTACATTTCAAGAATGCGCTGTTGCATAAAACTCTAATTGATTTAGGTAGGGATACAGTGACAAGATTTTCGCATTTCTCAAAAGCTTTTGTACCGATACCGGATAAATTCTTTTGTCTGCTCAGATTAATCGATTTGAGAGAAGTACAGCCTGAGAATGCCTCCTGATCTATAGGGGTTATATCTGACTTATATGAAAAGCTTATTCTCTTTAGCGAGGTGCAGTTTGCAAAGGCTCTATAGTTAATTTTGGATTTTCCGGAAAAGTGAACTCCGACTATATTTGTGTTTTCACAAAAGGCATTGCTCCCTACATCTACTCCGTCGGGAATCACAACGTACACCCTATCTTTTGTTACTTCGATTCCCGTGATAGTGTTGTTTTCGTCAATTATAAGCTCGTATCCACTGCTGTTGTTATTGAAGATTATTATTCCGACTATTGTGGCGACGGTTATCAACAGCGTTACGGCTATAGGAATTAGTATAAGTAGGCGTTTTTTCATTATGACCATTCCTTTCTGCGAAAGGCATCAAAAGGGGATAAAATCGAGGATGCCTTTTTGCGCTTGTATTTTCATAATTGTAATGAACTGTTGGAACGAAATATCAGACGCATTTTTCGGTGCAAGGAAAACGCTGATTATCAATAATGACAACAGACCTTTCCTTGCTTACGAATTTGGAAGTAATCAATGACGGTGAGCTTTAATCCTGAGATTTGCGATTGAAATGCGTTCTTTCTCCTCCTTTCTCAACGTAAGCGGGCGTGGCGTTGGGCGGTTTTTCCGAATAGCGGAGAAGGTTTTCTTCAAGACCGCTTTCCGGAAAAACGTCGCGATAACACCGATTTAAACGTACCCTTTGTATCCCCCGGGGATAACCCATACCCAACGGGGGATACCTCTATGGTAATATTATACAAAGATATTATTAACAAAGTATTTTTTTTGGTTAAATTTACGTCAATTGGTTGTTAACAACTAATGAAGCGTTATTAACATTCGATTATATTTTAAATCAATAAAAAATCCTCCAAAAGCTCTTGACAATCCTCGTTTTTTGTGCTAATATAACTTCAACAATAGCGATGAACGGAAAAAAGTAAGCGTGTCCGTCCCGCACAGAGAAGTGTCGGTTGGTGAAAGACACAGGGGAAGGCTACGACGAATACATTCCGTGAGCTTGCTGCCGAAAGCGTGTTGCTTTTATGCTGTCAGAGACCTTGGATATCCCTTTGGCAGAAAAAGAGCACGAAAGGCAAGCACGGGCGCGCCCGTTAAAGCGCAAAAGCATCACCGTATCCGACGTGGTCATCTTCCAAGCGATGCCATAGGCGGCGACGAGTGCTTTATGAGGCTGCTTTCGTAAGAATGCGGCGAATTGAGGTGGTACCGCGGAGCATTCCGTCCTCTGTTTTTTGACAGGGGGCTTTTTTTGTCCCTTGCCGTCCCAAATATTTATCATCATGAAAGGAACAACCATCATGCAAACCCCAGGAATCATTCTCACCGCCGTGCTGCTTTTCTGTTTTTTCGGACTTATGGTAGCAGTCGGACTGTTTTGTCGCAAGCACGCCACGGATGTCAATAGCTTCGTCCTTGGCGGCAGAAGCGTTGGCCCTTGGCTCACCGCCTTCGCATTTGGAACCTCATACTTTTCAGCAGTAATATTCGTTGGATACGCAGGTCAGTTCGGATGGAATTTCGGTCTTGCCTCAACGTGGATAGGACTTGGAAATGCCTTTATCGGTTCTCTTCTTGCGTGGGTGCTTCTCGGAAGAAGAACCCGTCTTATGACACAGCATATAGGAAGCAAAACGATGCCGGACTTCTTTTCAAAGCGTTTTGACTCTGAAAAGCTGAAAATTGCCGCGTCATTCATAGTCTTTGTATTCCTTATTCCGTACACAGCTTCACTTTACAACGGTCTCTCAAGCCTTTTCAATATTGCATTCTCCGTTCCGTACTGGGTCTGCATTATCGCGATGGCTATCCTCACGGGAGTATACGTCATTTTCGGCGGATACATGGCAACTGCAGTCAACGATTTTATTCAGGGCATAATAATGCTTGGAGGAATAATCGCGGTAATAGCCGCTGTTCTTCTTTCCAACGGTGGGTTGAACGAGGCAATCAGGCAGCTTTCTCAGATCGAATCCACCTATCCCGACACAGTCGGAACGCAGGGCGCATTCACTTCATTTTTCGGCGCTCAGCCCCTGTACCTGCTTTTCGTTATCCTGCTCACCTCTCTCGGAACCTGGGGACTTCCTCAGATGGTCGGAAAATTCTACTCCATCAAAAACGAGGATGCTATCCGCAAGGGAACCATAATCTCCACAGTATTTGCTATCATTGTAGCAGGTGGATGCTACTTTATCGGCGGCTTCGGAAGACTTTACACCGACAAGCTGGTCGGAGACGGCGATCCCTCTGCCTTTAAGAATTTCGACAGTATTATCCCCACCATGCTTTCCACCCTTCCCGATATAATCATCGCCATCGTCATTATCCTTGTGCTTGCCGCATCAATGTCAACTCTCTCATCTCTTGTGCTGACCTCGGCATCCACTCTTACCCTTGACGTTATCGTTCCCCGACTCAAGCCTGCAAAGGACGAGCAAAAGCGCTCACTGCTGATACTACGCGTATTCATCGTATTTTTCATAGTCGTATCAGCAGCTATTGCAATTATCAAGGACTCGTTCCCCGGCTTTACGTTTATAGCGCAGATGATGGGCGTATCCTGGGGAGCCCTGGCAGGCGCATTTCTTGCCCCGTTCCTCTACGGTCTGTACTCCAAAAAGACCACCACCGTTGCTGTCGCATCAAGCTTTGTGTTCGGCGTAGCGATAGAGATAATTCAGCTTATTCTTATGATAAGCGGAACAAAGCCCAACGGATTTATCGGCTTTGTATTCACCAACTCACTCTACTCCGGAGTATTCGCAATGGTGGGCGGACTTATCATTGTACCAATCGTCAGCATGTTTACTCACCGTCAGTCGGAGGAGAAGGTAGATTCGATCTTCTCCTGCTACGATAAAAAGGTGGTCGTTTCCGCAACCGACGCGCTTTCAGGCGGCGAGGACGCGGAATAAACGGCTGAACCGTACCAAAAAGCAAAAAAGCACTTGCGGTATGCTCGGTAATTTACCGAATATACTACAAGTGCTTTTCTTTTACTTCATCTGTATTGGATGTGATCAGGCTTGGGTTATCTTATCC
>JAFVTO010000141.1 GCA_017503165.1 Clostridia bacterium
CCACGGCGCGGCGAGCCATTCCCTCCCGCGCCGTGGCATGGACCGCTGATTATACACCTCTACCGAATACGTTACCTACGTATAGAAACACTTGTATTTGTCAAAGATGTGCTTACTCATTTAACGGATTTAAACAACCAAAACAGTCACGCGCTTACGCTTTACAAAGCAGTCCTGTTAGCTTGCGAAGAACGCCCTGAAAATGATGAACTCCCTTGGGTTATCGGAGGAACAGAAACATCCGGCGCCGTATTTAATACTATCGGACAAGGAGAATAGTGTAAAAAATATTGTGCAGATAATAAATAGACTACAGATATTTTCATGTTATTATTTGCGCATTACGACACACAGAAAGGAATGCATGGTGATTAACAGTGAATGAAGCTATCCCCAAAAAAGAGAACAGAATTTTGAGAAAAATCATCAAAATCGTCTCAATTATTCTGATCTGTATCTTGATACTATACATGATTTTTCGTGTAATTACTCTTTCGTACTACGTATATCATAATTGTGATCATGTCAAAGACTTGATACAATTCCGTTATGCCCCCGACACCGGAAGCCCCGGAGATGTGTATCAGATATCAGAGTATCTTCCTTACACCTTGCGGCATGCCCATTCAGTGGGTGAAAATAACGCTCCGGATTTCTTGCATACCAACCGATATTGGGTGACCTCCGAGGCGTATGAACACCGGTTAGCCGGCGTGGTTTTTGCATACCGCCCCCAAAAATCGCGCGATATATTGAAGGACGGAGAAAAAGAAAAGCTCCGCGGCTTGGACATTCTATATAAGGATGGTGAGATCTTATACAGATACGAAGCATACGACGTCACAAACGATTATACCGAGAATTATCAAGACGTAATGCTTGATTCAAGCGGAAATATCATGGGAATATATTACGGCGAAAACCGTAGCTCTGATAAACGCGCGTACGAAGCTATCCCGTCAGTAGCCGGGGATATAGCTAAAAAATATATAGACGATATCGGAAAATATACTTTAAAAACCTACGTGATATATTCGCTCAATCTTCCCCCAACCACAGTTTACAGCTATGCTAAATACAATGGCAATATTATGCTTGAGGATTACGTAAACGTATATTTTCGCGAAGATAAAGGCTGGGCAGTCGACAGCGTTTATATGAACTTCGATGATCGTAAAAAAGCGCCCAAAATTGATGCTGATGAAACCTATGAGTACGTATGCTCTAAGGTAGCAGAACGAATGGATGACGATTATGAGATCGTATATAGTGAGCTGCATAAGGATCCAAACGGTAATTTATACGTTTGGTGTGCTGTTCAATACAATTACTACGAAACCCCGGTAACCACCTTCTTCGCCGTATATCTTGAATAAACGCTGAAAAAACGACCGATCCCACAATTAACGTGGCAAATCGGTCGTTTTCTTATTTGCTTTTTATTTGGCTCTGTCTCCCGTCTAAGCTTTCGGGACAGCTTCTTTTATTTGAGCAGATATTTCAGCGCGTCGCAAATATGCAGATCCCACCATTTCCAGGAGTGATCCCCCTCGGAGGTCTCATAAAGATGAGGCAAGCCCTCGGAGTCAAGAAGGGCGCTGAAACGGTTGTTTGCTCTCAGCAGGTGATCGCTCTCTCCACACCACATATAGGTTTTGGGGAAGGGCTTATTTTCCTCGCGGTTCTTTTTTACCAGATAGAAAATATCATGCTCACTGTCTCTGAGCTCTCCCGCGCTCTCCATACCGAAACCGAAAATTCCGCGCCATTCCGACAGATCAAACACGCGTCCTAAATCCGCTATATCAAGGGCTCCCGAAAGCGAGGCGCAGCCGCCAAAGGTCTCGGGACAGGTGAGCGCCGCCTTTATTGCGCCGTATCCGCCCATGGAAAGCCCCGCTATCATAGTGTCCTCTCGCTTGCCCGACATTCCTCTGAAATATCCGCGGCAAACGGCGGGGAGCTCACGGCTCACAAAGCTGAGATATCTTGCGCCGTCCGCGGTATCTGTGTACCAGCTTCTGGCAACACCGGGTATTACCACGGCGATTCCGTACTCAGAGGCATATCTTTCAATAGAGGTCCTCCGCATCCATATAGTGTGGTCATCGGAAAGACCGTGAAGAAGGTAAAGGGTTTTATACTCTGCCCCTCCATCCGCTTTCATACCGATAAGCGATTTTGCGTTCTCGGGAAGTATAACGTTTACCGATACACCCATTCTGAGCGCATCGGAATGATAATTCATTTGCAGAAATGCCATTGTCCTTCACCTACTCCTTCCTTCATATAACCTGTGCCGTCAACCGATCAGGCGTTTCTGACCTCAGCCCCGATAAGCTTTGAAAGCTTCTTTATCACGGAATTTGCCACGGATTCGATCTCTGCGCCGGTCAGAGTCTTTTCCTCTGAGCCGATAGTAAGACGCACGGTTACCGATTTCTTTCCCGCGGGAATCTGCTTACCCTTGTACTCGTCTACAAAGCTGACATCGCGAAGCAGCTCGTTCTTTTTACCCATTATCGCGGCGTAAATATCATCCCACTTTACCATGGAATCCACAAGGAATGATATATCATAATCTATCATCGGGAACTCGGAAAGATGTGTAAAGCGGTTGGTTCTGGATCTCAGCGGCTTCAGCGCCTCCATATCCATCTCCACCAGAACCGCGGAAAGCACCTTTATTCCGCAAGCCAGAGCCGCCTTCTTGGAAAGCAGCGCCAGGTCACCTATTTTCTCCTCTCCGAGGAAGATATTCAGCCACACAACGTCGTCCGCCCAATAAGGCTTTACCTCCTTTTTGAAGGTAAGCGCCTCCATGTGGGTATATGAAGGCATCTGACCGATCACGCCCTTTGCGCGACGGAACAGCGTTGCCACGTCATCCGATCTGCCGACGAATGCGCAGGCGAGATGTCTGCGGCAGTAAGGCAGCTTTTCCGGAGGATAGTTCTCGGAATAATCCGCGTCGCGGAAGATCTGTGCCTCCTCGAACACGGCAAATTCATCGAAATTGCGCTCGTTTTTAACAATCGCCTTGCACATATTGGGGAGAAGCGAGCAACGGACGTACTTTTCGTTGGGCGCGGGCGGAGCGGAAAGCTTCAGTATATCGCTTGTATCGGGAATAAGGGCGTTAACAAATTCATCGGTCATCCAGGGATAAGTGAATATCTCCTGCATATCGCAACGGAACGCCAGATATTCCTTTATCTTGCGGATAAGATCGGTCTCCAGCTGATTGATCGCCCCGGTAAATGAAGTGGTAATGGAAGAAGCCTCGAAGTTTTCATAACCGTACATACGGGCAACCTCTTCCATAATGTCCGCTTTGATGGAAACGTCACCGGTAGAACGCCAGGTAGGAACGGTAATATGCATGGCGCTTTCGGTGAACTCCACTTTGTAGCCCATAGTTCCCAGCTTCCTTGCAACCACCTCCTGGGGAATACGCATGCCCAGTCTTCTGTCCAGCCAGTCGAAGTCAACGTCTATCTCCGCGCAGGTCAACTTATTGGGATACTGATCGTTGAACGCCGTGACCTTCATATCGGGATAAAGCTCGGCAAACAGCTCCATAGCCAGAGAAAGAGCCTGGTCGCAACGCTCGGGATCTATCGCCTTTTCATATCTCGACGATGCCTCGGTACGGTTATCGTAACGGAGCGCAGTCCTTCTGACGCCCTTGGACTCAAAGTTTGCCACCTCAAGTATAACGCTCTCGGTGGTGGGGAGAACGGAGTCCTTTGCTCCGCCCATTACTCCCGCAAGAGCGACAGCCTCCTCGGAGTCGCCTATTACCAGGTCGTCAGTGGAGAGCTTGAGCTCCTTTTCGTTGAGCAGACGGAGGCTTTCGTCCTCCTTTGCCCTTCTTACCACGATGTAATCGGAAATATTTTCGGAATCAAAAACGTGAGTAGGCTGACCGACCGCCAGCATAACGTAGTTGGTAATATCCACAAGCGCGTTTATGGGACGCATACCCACTCTCCAGATGCGGCTCTGCATCTTGAAGGGCGAGGGCTTAACGCCAAGCCCCTCAATTCTCGCGCCGATATAGCGAGGGCAACGCTCGGTATCCTCTATGCGAACGTCGAATACCTCATTGGTATCGGGAGCATAAGGACGGAACTCTTTAAGGGGCAGGTCATACAGCGCCGCCAATTCACGGGCTATACCGTAGTGTCCCCAAAGATCGGGGCGGTTAGTCATAGACTTATTATCGATCTCGAGAATAATATCCTCAAGCTCCAGCGCCTTTGCCACGGGAGTACCCGCGGGTGCGTCAAACGCGCTGAGATCCATGATCTCGTGATCGTCGGTCACCGGGAACAGATCGTCAAGACCGATCTCCACCGCCGCGCAGATCATGCCGAAGCTCTGGACTCCGCGAAGCTTGGCGTTCTTTATCTCAACAGGCTCTCCCTCTCCGTGCCAACGAACCATGGCGCCGGGGCATGCCACGACCACCTTCATGCCTGCCTCAAGATTACTTCCTCCGCAGACTATCTCCTTTATTTCGCCGTCACCAATATCCGTTCTGCAGATTCTGAGCTTATCGGCATTGGGATGAGGCAGGACTTCCTTTATTTCTCCGACTACTATTCCGTCAAAGCGGCGAGCCAGGTCCTCTGCGCCCTCTACCTCAACGGTAGACATAGTAAGATCGTAGGCTAACTTGGAAAGATCCATATCGTCCGGGATCTTTACAAAGTCTTTTATCCAATTCAATGAAAGTTTCATTTCGGTATCCAATCCTTTTAAGTTTGAGTTTGAATTTACGCCGCAAGGGGCGGCTGATAGCAAATCAGAAAAGCGACGTTTCCTGTATGGACGCGGATTTTTTATCTGAACTGCTTTAAGAATCTGAGATCGGTGCTGTGGAACAGACGAACGTCGTCGACACCGTAGCGCATCATTACCAGTCTGTCAAGACCGATATTTACATAGAAGCCGGTATATTCATCGGGATCAAGACCTGCGGCGCGCAATACGTTGGGGTGAGGCGTTCCGCCGGGCATTATCTCTATCCAACCCACGTGCTTGCATACACTGCAACCCTTTCCTCCGCAAACCAAGCAACCCATATCTATCTCAAATCCGGGCTCAACGAACGGGAAGAAGCCCGCTCTCATTCTCACGGGAACATCCTGACCGAAAACCTTTGAAAGTATGCTCTTTATCATAACCTTACCCGCAGTGTAGGTAAGATCCTTGTCCACTATCAACGCCTCGTATTGAAAGAAAGCCCTTTCATGACGGGCATCGGTGGTTTCGTTGCGGTATACCCTTCCGGGATAGACAAATCTGTAGGGCGGCTTGTGTGTCTGCATATAGCGGACACTGTCCCCCGTCAGATGAGGACGCAGACAGAGCTTATCCTTCGCCTCTCCCGAATCATGCCCCTCAAACCAATAGGTATCCATGCTTTCGCGAGCAGGATGGTTGGGCGGGAAATTCAGATTATCAAAAGCGTAATGCTCGCTTGTTATCTCAGGTCCCTGGAAGACCTCAAAGCCCATAGAACGGAAAGCATCGTTCAGATCGTAGCACATCTGAGTGATTGGATGTAAGCCGCCTATCTTCGGCGCGATCCCGGGAATGGTGCAATCGAAATCCGGGGATATCTCAGATGCTTTTAGCTTGATCTCCTCTCTTCTGGCGTCAATTTGCTCGGAAAGCGAGCTCTTGACTCCGTTGACCGCCTTACCCATTTCCGGACGGAGCGAAACGTCAAGCTTGGGTATTTCCTTAAGCAGCTCAGTGATCGCCCCCTGCTTTCCGAGAAGCTCTCCCTTTACCTGTTGCAGCTCGCTCTCCGTCTGAGCCGCACGTATTTTTTCTGCCCCTTCGCGGAGCAGAGCTTCAAGTTTATCCTTCATATCCGATTCCTCGTCTTTTATATAAGAGTATTTATTTTAACCTAAATTATATCACTTCCGCGGACACATTACAACGACTTATTTGTTAACAATTTCATTATTCACTATTAATTCTCCCTTTTTCGCATCGGTCATCTCTCGCAACTCTCACCGCCAAAAGCTTGTTACGCCACTGTTCAGAACAGTCCGGAGGTTTCGTTTTATTTCCGTCCGCTATTATGTCAACGGTATAAGGAGCCTGAATTCCATTCCGGAGATAGGCTTGAATTTTATTTCAGTCGAGATAGAAAAATTCACAAAAAAATGTTAAAATAAAGTCAGTATATTTGAAAGGATATAATATCCATGATATTTGAAAAAGCGATCATAAACATGTATAAGGGAATGGCATATACCCGCTGTGACGATAATGGCACCGCCTTTTATTTCTCGGCGGACGATTTTCCCGGACTTACAAATGAGCCGTACAACTTCACCGCATCCGCGGGACACAGGCTGAAAGGTTATATTTACAAATATAGCTCCCCCATTGACGGAAGGCTCGTTGTATTTGATCACGGATTCGGCGGCGGTCACCGATCCTATATGAAGGAGATAGAGATGCTGTGCCGCCACGGCTATGCAGTACTTGCATACGACCATACAGGCTGTATGGAATCCGAAGGAGCAACCCCTAACGGTATGGCGCAATCCCTTTGTGATCTTAACGACTGCATATCAGCAATCAAGTCGGACCAACGCTTTGCAGGAATGGATATATCTGTCGTCGGTCATAGCTGGGGGGGCTTCTCCACACTGAATATTTCTGCGCTTCACCCGGAAATCTCCCACATTGTCGTGCTGTCCGGCTTCGTATCGGTGGAGCTGCTTGTGAATACGTTCTTCAGCGGACTGCTGAAATTTTATCGCAAGCCGATAATGGAGCTGGAAAAAAACGCAAACCCAAGATATGTTGAATTCAATGCGGTAAGCTCACTGGCAGACACAAATTCCAAGGTGTTGCTGATCTACTCCGACAACGATCCAATGTGCCGTCGCCTGCACTACGATCTGCTTAAATCGGCGCTTGACAGCAAGGAGAACATCCGTTTTATGCTGGTCAGCAACAAGGGGCATAATCCAAATTACACCGAGGATGCAGTCAGGTATCTGGGCGAATACGTGAGCACCAAAAACAGGCTTATGCGCCAAAAAAAGCTGTCGACCGATGAGCAAAAAGCTGAATTCCTCTCCTCATTTGACTGGAACAGGATGACAGCTCAGGATGAGATAGTATGGAGAGAGATATTCGACTGTCTCGACTGCGCGACCGATAAATAGAACAACAAAGCAAGGCTGCGTCAATCAGATAAAAGCGCTGATTGATGCAGCCTATTTTTGTATTATACGCGGTAAATCCCCGATTTTAATCAATTTCTACACCACAAGACGTATGACTCATTCATCCTTCCAGATGAACTTGCGGCTTATTGATTCTCCACCGTCAACAACTATGCTTTGACCGGTACAAAAGGTATTTGTCACTGTCAGAAAATACACCCACTGGGCGATCTCCTCGGAGGTTGCCCACTTTTTCAGCGGGGTTTCCGCCATGATCTGCTCCCAAAGCTCGGAGTCGTTTATAACGCAGTCGTTGAGCGGAGTCAGCACGCCGCCCGGGTCCAGGCTGTTACAGGTCGCGCCAAATGACGCAACTCTCATTGCAACGTTTTTGGTGTACGCCAATACTCCACCCTTGCTTGCGCAGTATTCCGGAAACTCCGAGCCGGTGTGCGCACTGGCGGAGCCGACATTAAGAATTGAACGGATCTCATTCTGTACGCCGTATTTTTCGGTTATTCGGATAAGCGCCTTGAGGTTTATATCAATGTCGTCCTCGTTCTGCGTTCCCGCGTTGTTGATCAGTATGTTTACGTCCCTTATCTCAGGCAAAGCCATGTAGTCGCGGATATCAAGCTGATAATGGGTGTAGCTTGCGTTAACAATAGAAGGCAGCTGTCGGTCAATGCCGATAACCTCATGACCTTCTTTTAAAAAAAGCTCCGCTATTGCCTTCCCTATCCCCTGCGAGGTGCCGGTTATCAATACTTTCATTTTGTTTCATGCCTTTCTGCTAAAAAATAGAATGCGCATCACTCAATGCAGTTTGGGTTGCCGATGGCACTCCTTCAAACGCCATTTCCGGAGGTAAAATCAAGATATTCCCGCCCGACATTTTGCTTTTGCCACTTATTCACTATCCGATATCCGATGGGAGAAAAGAGTATCTCCATAAAAAGCTCCGCTACAGCGCCGGTTAATGCGCAGGTAAAGCACTGTAAGACCGTCCAATGAAAACCGTCCCAGAAGTTCGGTGCAAAGAAAACGAATACTATAACCGAGAATATAAAATTATCCAAAAGCTGACCGATAAATGTAGACACATAGGTTCTTGCCGCATAGGCGAGCATTCCGTCCGGATTTTTACGAAACGCCTTTCCTACCGTCCAATTCAAAAAATTATTGATCACCGCCGAGGCGATAAACGCCACCGTGCTTCCCAAAAGGATAAACCAGGTTCCCCCGAGAATACCGTTGAGGGCGGTATAATCGGCGGCATTTGACGGAATTATGCTGGCAATATAAAATATCACACAGGTAAGCAGATTAATCGCGGATGCAAGAATTGCGATTTTATTCGATGCCTTCGG
>JAFVTO010000142.1 GCA_017503165.1 Clostridia bacterium
GTTCTCTAACATATTCTCAATAAACATTCCATATCCACGAGACGGCTCACGGGCGGAGGACGTGGGTTACAGCACCAATGAGTTTGCCGTTCTGAACAACAGGACTACCCGACACAACTGTTGTCAAGTAGGATACAACACATTTTTATAATTCTTTACTATTTGATACTGTTTATTAAGAAAATCGTCCTTTCATATCGTTTTTTGAGGACGTTTCGTTGTTCAAGCAGGTGACAACGGATGCTCTTTATTGTTTGTAGAGATTTGAAAACGAAAATATTCCTTGGATGATTCCTCAGGAAATGTTATAACTGTCATTTTGTGCTTTTGTGATTTTAACAAACGATATTCCGGATATCATTTGAAATACGGAGGCTATGATCAGCATACACGGAATAGGGAGCGCTGCAGCAAGTGCGGTCGCGGTCAGCGTGCCTGCATTCTGGAGTACCATACGCCAAGCGTGATAAGGTCCGGCAATTTCTACTGGAACCGTCTTGAGAAGCATAATGGGAACAGAATAATCGATCAAGGTTCTTCCAACCGTTATGATAACGAAGACAGAAAGGAAAAGGAAGCTGCTTGATATCAGCAACGCAGGGAGCGATAATACCATGATGCATCCTATGATAAGCATTACTTGCGGTGAGATTCTTTTTGACGTGCATGAAAACAGTGCGCAGGTGGCAAGCGATGCGACGGATTGTGCGGAAACCATGACAGCGGTCAGAGATTCGGTGTATCCGAGATCAAGCGCGACGGTTGCCAGCACGCTGATAATCCCTGCTGCGAAGCCGCGCATAAGGTTTGCATGAATCAGGTGCGTAAATGTCGGATAACGCAGAAGTGCTTGAACTGTGAAGTCCTTCCTTTTTGTCAGCTTCTCTGCTACCTCTTTTGGAAGCAGGCTTTTTTCGAAAAAAATGCACACAAAGGCGATGGTTATCAATGCCGCCGAGGTGGAAAAAGCGATTGCCATAATGCTTGTAAAGCGAATTTTCGACGTAAAGTGTGAGATCAGTGCGCTTGATCCGAGAGAAAACAAGGAGGAAACGATACCGCACACGGAGAGTATCATGCCGTACTCATTCGGTCGATAAATATAGTACGGGATCTTATATTCGCAAACGGTAAAGAGACCAATCGATATTTGCTGTGCAATACCGATCACGGCTAGTAATACGTAGGTCGCAGGTGAGGTGCTGCTTGCAATAGCGAAAGGAACGTAGAAAAGAAATAAAAGTCCGGTGGGTAGGATCGAGAAGGCGGAGCGCTTTATCGGCACCCCTGTATTTGCCCATTGTGAGAATAAAACGATTGTCAGGACGTTTGCCGCCTGCAAAAGCGTTGAGTGTAAATATATCAGATCCGTGTCAAATCCCAACGAGGCGAGAAAGGTCTGCATAAGCGGTCCCGATGCACAGATTAGCGCAACGACTCGCGCGGTGTATGCAATTGTTGATAAAAGCTTGTTTCGCAAGACTCCGTCGGGCACGTTCAGCTTCTGTGCGTTGTTTTCGGTATTCATTTTTCAAAACGCCATTTTTGAGCGAGTATGACCGCCTCTCCGTCATGATCAATCTTTGCGTAAAATACGGTGAGCAAGCTTCCGTCCCTAAGCTCGACTGTAGACGGATATCCCAAATCTCCCGAGATATCGTTGCTGTATATGTATTTTCCTTCACTCCAGTTTTTTCCGCCGTCGTAGCTGAACATAACCTTGATCCCGTAAGGGAGATTTCGGTATCCGTAGGTTGCAATCAAAACGCCCGAGGAATGCTTTAGAATATGAGAAGGAGCACCGCCTCTGTCCTCAAGGATCTGGATTGGTTCGGACCACGTTTTCCCTCCGTTGCTTGATTCGGATTGATATAGCGTAAAGGCTCTGCTTTCGTCGTAGCGTTCGGCACGGATATGACAGAGGATTATTCCATTGTCAAGCTCGATGGCGTAAGGCTCACTGGGAATCCTTCCGAGCGCCTTGATGCCGCTTGTATCGATCTCTCCTATGTATTCCATTTTCCCGTCCGTGGGATCAAGCTCATAAGCCATGATGTCATCCCCGTTTTTATAGGATGTTCCTACCCACAAAACATTGCCACTCTTTAACTCTATCGGACCGTGTGGGGAGGAAATCGGACTTTTGAGGAGGGGACCGAAGCTTACTCCGTGATCGTTGCTGATACGGTAGGTGCTGCCGAGAGCCTTTTGTTCGGCTTCTTTTGTTATGTTGTCAAGATATGCGTCGATATAAGCCTTTTTGGTGGAGTCAGCGCGCTTTTGATTGGTTTTTCTTTGGAATTCAACGGTATTATTGAAAGAGGTAATAATAAGTCCGTTGTCACCGAATGGACACAGTCCCGTATCGCGATCATCAAGCACGGTGTCAATCACGATGGCAGGAGCAGTGTAGGTTTCTCCATCGTCGTCACTGTATGAAATTATACCTTTCCCAAAAGGACATACGTGCCCAAGTCGGAATCCGGATGCACCAACGGCAAT
Source organism: Clostridia bacterium (assembly GCA_017503165.1). Taxonomy (GTDB): domain Bacteria; phylum Bacillota; class Clostridia; order Oscillospirales; family CAG-272; genus SIG673. The sequence continues at coordinate 2,503 of JAFVTO010000142.1, forward strand.
TTTTCCGTTTTTCAGCCTTGCGGATGTCGGCCAGCCAAAATAATTGTGCATGCTATCGTGGTTTGACATAACGGTTTTTAAGCCACCAATAAAATTGATTTTCATTTTTTTAGCCTCCCAATGTAATTTTTATTGACTTTCAAGATTTTATTGAGTATAATGATTATATCAAAGTATGTCACACAAGTCAATTCACGGGAA
>JAFVTO010000143.1 GCA_017503165.1 Clostridia bacterium
CGCCGCCTGCAGGTCCGCACCAACGCCGACACTCCCTACGACGCTGCCAAGGCTCGCTCTCTGGGCGCTCAGGGCATCGGCCTGTGCCGCACCGAGCACATGTTCTTCGACGCTGACCGTATCCCCGCTATCCGCGAGATGATCTGCTCCGACACTGCCGAGGAAAGAGAGATTGCACTGGAAAAGATCCTTCCCTACCAGCAGTCTGACTTTGAGAAGCTTTATGAGGCTCTTGAGGGAACTCCTGTTTGCATCAGATTCCTCGACCCCCCGCTTCATGAGTTTGTTCCCACCAGTGAGGAGGACATCGCTGCTCTTGCCAAGGCACAGAACAAGAGTGTTGATACCATCAAGGCTATCATTGCTTCTCTCCACGAGTTCAACCCCATGATGGGTCACAGAGGATGCCGTCTTGCGGTTACCTATCCTGAAATCGCAAAGATGCAGACCTCTGCTGTTATCCGCGCCGCTATCAACGTACAGAAGGCTCATGCCGATTGGAACGTAAGACCTGAGATCATGATTCCTCTGGTTGGCGATGTTAAGGAGCTCAAGTACGTTAAGGCTGTTGTTGTCGCAACTGCTGACGCTGAAATCGCAAAGGCAGGCGTTAAGCTTGACTATGAGGTCGGCACCATGATCGAGATCCCCAGAGCTTGCCTCACTGCTGACGAGATTGCAAAGAACGCAGACTTCTTCTGCTTCGGAACCAACGACCTTACTCAGATGACCTACGGTTTCTCCCGTGACGATGCCGGTAAGTTCCTCAGCGCATACTACGATGCGAAGATCTTCGAGAATGATCCCTTCGCAAAGCTGGATCAGACCGGAGTTGGCAAGCTGATGGCTATGGCTTGCAAGGATGGCCGCGCAAACAACGATAAGCTGCACATCGGTATCTGCGGTGAGCACGGTGGTGACCCCACATCCGTTGAGTTCTGCCACAAGATTGGTCTTGATTATGTTTCCTGCTCTCCCTTCAGAGTACCGATCGCAAGACTTGCTGCTGCTCAGGCTGCTCTTAGCAACTAATCGTATAACCATTTCCTTGGTTAAAAGGCAAACCGCCTTATAACTTGGTAGGCAAAACAAAATAAAATTACGACCTTGTAGAAGAATTACTACGAGGTCGTTTTTTTTCATAACTTTATAAAACGGAAAAACACAAAATCAAAAAGGATAATTCAACCGTTAATACCGCTTGAATTATCCCCTTTGACTGTCTTACTTGCTTATTCTATTCATGTATCCTTATTACTGTCATCCGCTTTCGAGCTATCCGAATCCCCCTCAACCTCAGAAAGCTCAATCTTGAGATCGCTTTTGGAGATAAGGAACCTGCGTATAGCAAACAATCCGCCTATACACAGCACGCAAGCAATGTTTGAAAAGGAATTACTGTGATTGACAATTACCTGTCTCGCAATAGCAACTATCAAAACCTCGAGCGTATTTGCCGGAGTCAGATTTATGAGCATTCGAACAAATTCAAGTCCAACGACAATAGTTAGAATATTGTGAAGGTACGTATCAACACTTTCAAAATATCCTTCAAAAACAAACATCTTATAGACCTCATAACCGAGTAGATAGACCAAAACCAAAATAGTCAAAACTGCAATAGCATATTCAAGGATATGTACCACTATGTTAAAGCCTTTACTGGCGCGATGATTCATTTTCAGCCTCATAAAAAACCTCCTTGCATCTTTTTATATTTATTAAAATCCAGAACTGCCTCAAAAAAATCAGATGAGGTAACAAATCAACTTAATTAATTTCAATGAAAACGAAGCTTCGGGGAGCCTTGCATCTCCACACAACACATCCCTCCTCCGCCCAAATACTGTTCTCTCCTACCGCATTGGTGTAAAGGATACGGCTTTTTTCACTGTCAAAAGGCAATGAAATACGGAATCTTCCCGTATCTTCCGGGGTGCTTTCCCTGAAAAGCAACAGATAACCGACTCCGGACGGATGCTTCACCTGAAATCCGCAGAAGCTCATTCCGTCAGGCTGAGCACCGATAGGAGTGACCCCCGACTCACTAATAACAGTTCTGTGCTTACGGTACACTGCTATGATCTTACTCAGAACCTCCACATCACCGTCCTGCAGCGCGGACATCTCCATCCACACAAGGGGATTAGATAACATAGTACAGGCGAACAGGTAATCCATGCTGTATTTGGACGGGGCAAATATGTCATCTCCGTACTTTTCAATGTTTCTTTTATTATTCAGAAGCTCAAACTGGAACTGAGTAGTCGGGAAAAACCTTGAAAGCGACCAAAGGTTTTTAAGTGTATTATGCGGATAATAGTTCTTCCAATCGGTATATCTGTTTTCAACAAACAATGTACCGAATTCCTTACCGCATATATACCCCAATCTTTGCTGAGCAGTCACATCAAGATTAAATCTTATCCTACCGCCGCTGCTTTGGTTTGCAGATCGCATCATGCGAATAAAATTCCGTTCAGCCAACCTGGTAGGCAGATTTACACCGTCAAGCTTAAAATGGCGTATTCCGTGAGCGCGTGAAAGCTCACATATGGTAGCGGCATCTCTCCTCCAATTAGCAAAATTCCTTGAGGAATCGGGGCTGAACCAAAGTCCAAGCTCAATCCCTTTCTCCGCTGCGTAGCTTACGAGTGGAGAAAGCCCTTCAGGAAATTTCGTTTGATTTACAGTCCAGAAGCTATCATCCTTATCGTAATAACCGCTCCAGACGCCGCCTGAAGCGAGAGCAGAGTTTGCAGTAATTCCCTTTTGCCATCCGTCGTCTATCTGTACAATATCAACGCCAAGCTTATACGCCCGTTCTATCTCGCACATCATAAAGCTATGGCAGACCGCAGAATCCTGGTGACGGTCCCCCCAAGTATTTGACATAACAAACGCGCCTCCGTGACGTGCGTTATATTCAAACCCTTTGTAGGCATCATATATTTCTTCTGTGTTACCCACACCAACTACAGTTCCGTAAAGCTCAAGCTCCTCATCATCGGGAATGCTGTCGTCAATTCCTGTGCCTATTACACTCAAATAACCGTTTCCGATACGGAAATCCTCTCCATTGTGACCTATCGAGCTTAGATGCGTAGGCGCTTCCTTGACTGTCATAAGCGCTTCACCCTTAAGATAGTCGTTAACAATGGCAATATCCCCCTCCGAACGGTACAATCCGCGACCATAAACCTGTTGAACGTCGCTCTTTGTCAGTGTGTCATATCCGTCCGTCCGGTCAAAAAGCTTAACGCACTCCACCTTAAGATGCGCATCAGGCAATGGGATCAGATCACACACATTATCCTGAGCCAACGGTGCGTTTTTATAGATATCCATGGCGTATCCCGTTTCAATTCCATCATGCTCTGCAGTATCAGCATTTATGTCGACGAAGCGTTTTCCACGTATAAAACGCTTCATTTTAACAAACGGGATTTTCGGGAATATCCGCAATTCATGCCGTACTGAACGGAAATCCCCCTCGCAAGTTAAGCTAACAGATAAATATGTACCGGAAAGCCCATTATCATTATCAGTTTTAACGCAAAAATTCGCCTTTTGCACCTTTTCAGCACATACGGTGGGTTTTCTTCCCTTCCAACAATACCCATTTCTTTTGTCTGATATCCACAATGTGATCAGAATGCCCCCACTTAATTCCAAGCAACGCTCCATAGCAGAGTTACCGATATAAACTCTCGGCTCCTCCCATCTGACATAGCAATCCTCGAATGAAAAACTATTCATGACATTTCCTTTCGTGCTTTAAAAGCTCCAACAGATTCCTACTGTTTTTACATATCGGTCAACCCGAAACGATGAATGTGTTGTGTATATATGAACTTTGAAAAAAGGGGCTGAATCAGTTAGATGTAAAAACCCTAAATGACACAACCCCATAAATATTGTCTATCTTCTTCTCGCCTTGCCCGGCATACGTTTCGGAAGAGCACTCTTGTCCACAATAACCTCAAAGCGCTTTCTGGTCTCATTTGCATATTGCTGGGCATATGAACCTTCCTTACCGTAAATGGTAAGCTTCATATTTC
>JAFVTO010000144.1 GCA_017503165.1 Clostridia bacterium
GAGCGCACGGACAGATATACGATCACCACCTCCGAATGGGGTCAGACTTTAAAGCAATTCAACCAACTGGATTCAACTCCGGAGATATTGGACTGCTATTACAATACACGTGAGCGCTGGGAAGAAGCAAAAGCTCGGATGCTCACATATCATGAGGACAGAATTCCCTGGGATTGGCTCAAGGAAAACTATCCCAAGTGGAAAGCAAATGGAGATTTCACCCAGCTTGTGATATGGTTTGGCTTCGACGTAGCACATTCACACATGGTCGGAACAGAAACGTTGCTTTGCGCAATGTATGATGATCCGGAATGGGTGTTCGACATATTCGATACGTATCTCACCTCATCACTCGATATGTGTCAGAGAATACTCGATGCCGGATATAAGTTTGACGGCATTTTCTGGTACGATGATATGGGATATAAGAACACCACCTTCTTCTCTCCTCAGATGTACAGAGAGCTTTTGAAGCCATTCCATAAAAGAGCGGTTGACTGGGCGCATGAACGCGGTATGGTCACCGAGCTTCACTCGTGCGGATTTATAGAGCCGCTTCTGCCGGACATTGTTGACATTGGGATTGAAATGCTCAACCCACTCGAAATCAAAGCAGGAATGGATCCTGCAAAGTTAAAATCTCTGTACGGAGACAAGCTCGCTTTTCACGGCGGAATAAATGCTCAGCTGTGGGACGATCCTCAAAAGGTTCTGGCTGAAATGGAGCGTATTATTCCGATTATGAAGGAGGGCGGCGGATATGTTTTCGCGTCAGACCACTCAATCCCCAATTATGTATCTTTCGATACCATGAAGCAAATTGCGGAGTTAGCAAAGAAACTCGGAAAATATTGATTTAGTTGGGCGGTACACAGATATGACTAACAGAGAACGTGCTATAAATCTGCTACACTACAAGCCTGTTGACAGACTTCCCGCAGTTCATTTCGGATACTGGAGTGAGCTTCTGACCGAATGGGCAGAACAAGGTAAAATTCCCAAAAGGCTTGCCGAAGGCGGAAGTCGTGACGGAAGCACAAACGATGCTGAGCTCGACCGTATAATAGGATGGGATTTCAACTGGAATCATACCGTTTCCGGCAGAATAGGTTTAATGCCGGGCTTTGAAAAAAAGGTTCTCGAAGTGCTCGAAGACGGCACACAGCGAGTTCAAAGTCACTCGGGAATCATCGAAAGAATAACCCCAGGTGTCGTTTCTATCCCTTCGGAGGATGACTATTTACTCAAGGACAGAACCGCGTTTGAAGAGCTTTATAAGCCCAAAATGCAGTTCAAGCCCGAGAGGATAAACCTGGAGTATTTCAAGAAATTTAACGAAACACGCCCTCAGGATATTCCTGTAGGACTACATCTCGGAAGTGTACTCGGCGACATTCGCAGCATGGTTTCGGTTCTCGGAATGAGTTATCTTTTGTACGACGAGGACGAAGAGCTGTTTGCAGACATCGTTGATACCTACGCCGAGATGCAATATAAATGTGCCGAAGCAGTCCTTGAAACCGGCGCTAAGTTTGATTTCGCTCATTTTTGGGAGGATATCTGCTTCAAGAACGGACCGCTTCTTTCTCCGGATGTATTCGCTGAGCTGTGTGCCAAGCACTATAAAAAAAGATGCGATCTGTGTCACAGATACGGCATAGACGTGATCTCGTTGGACTGTGACGGAGTAACAGAGTTGCTTCTCCCTACCTGGTTTGAAAACGGAGTAAATACCATGTTCCCGATAGAGGTAGGAGTATGGGGCGATCAATTTGAGCCTGCGAGAAAAAAATTCGGAACCGGCATGCTCGGTGTTGGAGGCATGGACAAAACTGCGCTCCGCAAGGATAAAGCAGCTGTTGATGCGGAAATCGAGCGAATGAGGCGGCTTGCAAACATGGGTGGGTTTATCCCCTGCCCGGACCACAGACTGATGCCCGGAACCAAGTTCGAGCTCGTACAGTATTACGCGGAAGAGATCAAAAAAATCCGGATCTGACCGAAGCTAACATTTTTCGACATTATGAGCTTTAGCGGCTCAGAATGACATAAAACAAAAATTAAATATAGAAAGGACCACTCAAACATGATTTGGACACGAGAGCAATACATAGCGCACTGCAATTTCGAGTTCACCGGCAGAGAAATGTTTTGCGAGCTATTCGGCCCACTTCTTCAGCTTGAAGAGGAGTGGCGTCAGCAGGGTGCCTCTGAAAAAGAGATCGCAATGACCGCCTTCGACTGGGACTATGTTCTCAAAACAGGGCTTCCTTGCAGAACAGGCGCTGTGACTGGCTTAAAGCCGATTATCCTCGAGGACACTCCCGATCACACTCTTTCCATCGACAACATGGGAAGAAAGTCGCTTCTTCACAAAAAGGCAGCAACCATACCGTTACCTCTCGAATACCCGGTAAAAACAGCTGATGACTGGCTGAAAATTAAGCATTGGTACACCTTTGATGAAAGCCGTATCGACTACGGTGCTATTGAAAGCCGGAAGGCTTTACGCGACAAAGGTTATCTGACGCTTTTCAGCTTCCCCGGAGGCTTTGATGAACCGCGCCAGTTGCTTGGTGAAGAGGAGCTTTGCATAGCTTATTATGAGGACCCGGAGCTTATTCAGGATATGCTTGAGACAATGGCAGATACTGCTATTAAGGTAATGGAGCGCGTATGCGACAAGGTTCCTCTCGACAATCTGTGTGTTCACGAGGATCTGGCCGGAAAATCCGGTCCGCTTATCGGCCCTGCTCAGGTCAATGAATTTGTTGCCCCATATTACAAAAAGGTGTGGGAGGCAGCAAAATCCTTTGGAGCAAAGATCTTTTCTCAGGATAGCGATGGCAATATTGAACCTGTAATCGACGCATTCTATGATGCCGGAGTAAATCTCTTCTATCCCTTTGAGCCTGCCGCCGGAATGGACATGGTCAAGACCAAACAGAAATACGGCAAGAAGTTCTGCATTAAGGGCGGAATAGACAAGCACGTTTTAAGAAAAGAAAAAGAGGATATCCGCAAGGAGCTTGAATACAAGATCTGCGATATCACCAAGGGTGGTGGAACCATCTTCGCTTTGGACCACCGTATTCCCAACGGTGTAAGTATAGAAAACTACCGCTATTATGTAAATCTCGGACGCGAGATGTTAGGTCTCCCTCCGATCCAGGGCGAAGGCTGGCAGAGAATGGCGTTCTAAACTGCCGTTCAAGGCTTATCGGAAAATCTCATTGCTACTGTTTAATTAGCTGTGAGCGCACACACTGTTCACATATAGGTATTTCCAAATACATTTATCCCCCCAAAAAAAAATTTTTTAATTATAAAGGAGTTTTTATCATGAGCATACTTGTTGAAATTTCAGAGAATCTTCAGCGCGGAAAGGCAAAGGTTGTAAAGGAGCTTGTTCAGCAGGCTATCGATCAGGGAATCCCGGTAGAGCAGATACTTAACGAAGGTCTGCTTTCCGGAATGAGCATTATCGGAGAGAAGTTCAAGAACAATGAGGTTTACGTTCCTGAGGTTCTGGTTGCTGCTCGTGCAATGAACCAGGGTACTCAGCTGCTTAAGCCCCTTATGGCTGCAGCAGGCGTTAAAGCAGTTGGAAAGGTTTGCATCGGAACTGTTCAGGGAGACCTTCACGACATTGGAAAGAACCTCGTTAAGATGATGCTGGAGGGCAAGGGACTTGAGGTCGTTGACCTTGGAACCGACGTTTCCGCAGAAACCTTTGTAAACACCGCAATTGAGCAGAACTGCCAGATCATTTGCTGCTCTGCACTTCTCACCACTACCATGAACGTAATGGAAGATGTCGTAAAGAAAGCAACCGAGGCAGGCATTCGCGATAAGGTTACTATCATGATCGGAGGAGCTCCCGTAAGCGACGACTACTGCAAGAAGATCGGTGCCGACATTTACACCTCTGACGCTGCAAGCGCAGCAGATGCCGCTGTTAACGTCTGCTCTTGATCTTAGTACCGAAAGGTGAACGATCTATGAAGAGAAATATGATGGAATGGCTTGATGATATCAAATCATCAAGTGTAAAAAAAGCGTTGCCTATCCTTTCCTTTCCGTCTGTCCAGCTTCTTGGAATAAGTGTCAATCAGCTTATTTCCGACAGCACAATGCAGGCAAAGGGAATGAAAATGGTCGCAGATCGCACCGATTCCTCAGCCGCGGTCAGCCTTATGGACCTATCCGTTGAAGCAGAGTGCTTTGGCGCGCAGATCAGAGTATCCGACGAAGAGGTTCCCACAGTAATCGGCCGTCTTGTAAACGATGAAGATGAAGCAAATGCTTTGGTTGTTCCGAAGGTTGGCGCAGCTCGAAGCGGTCTTTACGTTGATTCAATAAAAAAAGCAGTTGAGATTATTAATGACAGACCTGTCTTCGCAGGCGTTATCGGTCCGTTCTCGCTTGCAGCGAGACTTCTCGATGTTACAGAAATAATGATCGACTGTTATGATGACCCCGATATGGTGCATACCGTATTGAAAAAGGCAACCGAATTCCTTATTGAATACAGCAAGGCATACAAAGAGGTCGGCGCTAACGGTATTGTCATGGCTGAACCGGTTGCCGGACTTCTCTCCCCCGCTCTTGCAGAGGAGTTTTCAGCCCCTTACGTTAAGGAAATAGTTGACGCTGTTCAGGATGACAGCTTTATAGTCATATATCATAACTGTGGCAATAACACCATCAAGATGATAGACTCTATTCTGTCCACAGGATCCGCGGCATACCATTTCGGAAACGCAATCGATATGGCTGAAATGATGACTCATATGCCTTCTGACATCATAGCAATGGGTAATGTTGACCCTGCCGCCGAATTTAAAAACGGCACCCCCGAATCTGTACGCAAGGCAACACTTGACGTAATGGAAAAATGTTGCTCCTACTCAAATTTCGTTATATCGTCAGGAAGCGATATTCCCCCCATGTCAAAGTGGGAAAACATAGATGCTTTCTTTAAGGCGGTAGGAGAATATTATGGAGCTAAATAACCTTGGATGCGAAATGGTTGAAAAAGCTCTTTCTCTCGGAGCATTCAAAGCTGCAGTGATACCTGTAAGCGACGTAAAGACCGATCCTCATTTCCGCACACTGTGCGAAAAGAACCTTTGCGGTAAATACGGAAGGTGCTGGACCTGTCCTCCCGATGCAGGTGATATTAACGAGCTTATAGCGCGCATTCACAAGTTTGAGTATGCTTTCGTATATCAGACAGTAAGCGAGCTTGAGGACAGTTTTGACATAGAGGGTATGGCAGAGGCAGCAACCAGGCACAACGAGCTTATGCAGACGTTTCTTGTAACATATACTCCGGACACAGTAGGATGCCCCGTGCTTCATCTCGGAGCGGGAGGATGTCATGTATGCGAACGCTGTGCCAAGATAGATAACCAGCCCTGTCGCTACCCCGAAAAAGCAATTTCATCCCTCGAAACCTATGGTATAAACGTATCGGAGCTGGCAAAAAGCAGTGGAATGAAATACATAAACGGTCAAGATACCGTAACCTATTTCGGAGCTGTATTGTTCGGCGTAAAGAAAGGTTAAAATGGCAACGATAAATGTAAACGGTGGCACATACACCGCAGAAAACGGAACGCTTTTATCTGACATTATAGCTCCCAACCATCGGCTTTCCATGCCGTGCGGCGGGAAAAAGCGGTGCGGAAAATGCAAGGTTATTGCCACCGGTGCACTCAGCCCTGTATCCGAAGCCGAGAAAAGATTTCTTTCGGCAGAGGAAATAGACCAAAATGTTCGTCTTGCCTGTTGCACCACGGTACAGGGAGATTGCGAAGTCAGACTGTTTGAAGAAAAAAAAGGAACTATCAGCACAGATGGCGAGCTTCCACAGCTTACCATTTCGCCGATGTTCCGCAATTACGGTGTCGCAATAGACATTGGAACAACGACTCTTGCCGCAAGGCTTTATGATACTCGAGGAAATAAGTTGGCGGACGCATCTGAGCTTAATCCGCAATCAGGATACGGAGCCGATGTTATCTCCAGAATAGAGGCTTCAATGGGCGGAGCTTCAAC
>JAFVTO010000145.1 GCA_017503165.1 Clostridia bacterium
CTTATTGATATGAACAAGACCCGTGAAACGGGCGAGATCGTCCTGTGGGACGTATAACCCCCACAAGAAAAGCCGTAGGCAAAGCCTCCTTCTCATAAGGAAGTTAAAAGCCATCACGAAAATATCGTGATGGCTTTTATAATATTGAGTTATTTTAACAAGGCAATCGTTTCTGAAATCACACGGTAGAACTGCTCTTTACTTTCAAGAGTATGTGAGATATCGTCATCGGGCTCGTCCAAATCAAATGAAATGCTGAATTCATTAGGGTAGATTTGTATATCTGCAAAGTATTTCTTGTATCGTCCTTGTATACCAATGCATTTTATATTATCTAACCAATCAATGTGAATTTCATTTTTTGTTATTCCAAGCAATTCAAGATCTGTTTTTAATGTTCCGTCTAAATAATTGCAGAGAAGAAAATCAAAAGCATTTTTGTCACTCTCTGATTTTTGCTCTAAGTATTTCTGTATTTTCTTTTTCTTTGTGAAAAACATTTTTTGTCTCCTTTTATCGCCAGTGTCGCATTTGTTTTACAAATGCATCGGGCAAAGCCCATACCCCTAAAGTGGCGCGCGTCTTAAGGCTCTCCCTTTGGGAGAGCTCCCGCGATAGCGGGTGAGAGGGCGTTTTACGACAAGTCTTCAATTCTCTCATTGATTACCCGATCAATCATTCGGCAAACACCTTCAAAATTCTTATCTACATCTCTATTTGAAAACCGCAAAACATAAATTCCATATCTTTCAAGGATTTCAGTTCTTGCTGCGTCGTGTGCTTTACCGTGGCTTGTATAGTGCTGTGAACCGTCAAGCTCTATCACAAGACGCGCACTATGACAATAAAAGTCTGCAATAAAATTATCTATGATCCGTTGCTTGTATATCTTTACCGGATAATATCGCAAAAAATCATACCATAAATGTTTTTCTTGCCGAGTCATATTACGGCGTAAAATTCTTGCGACATTTAGCAACTCATTATTTTTCTTTAGTGGTTCTCGCTCCATTTTGCCCTCTCCGTCGGCTTCGCCGCCACCTCTCCCAAAGGGAGAGGCTTCTCGTTAGTTCCATTATACCACAAAACGGCAGAGAAACCAAGTTCTCCGCCGAAATTTGTAAACATCCTTATGAGAACGCTCCTAACGACTTGGATTTTTTTATTTGACCGAAGGTACAACATCATTTGATCGAAGGTCAACATCATTTCTCATTCACTTGGCGCTCAGAGCCGAAAACAAATCTGGTAGGTAGCGTGAAAGCCATTGCTCGGCTGAAAAGTAAACCTCAGACACTTTCACGTCGCTCTTTGCGCCACTCGGCGCTCAGAGCCGAAAACAGATCAGGTAGCATAGCTTAAAACACCTCGATGCCATGTTGGAATCGAGGTGTTTTTTAACGGAGAGCAGCGGATATCTGTTAAAGGTGAGAATCTCCCTTGAGCTTGCAATTCCTTCTGTACTGAGAAGGAGTGAGCTCAACTATTTTGCGGAATTGCCTGCAGAAATGCGTAACGTTACGGTATCCCAAAGACTCTGATATTTCATAAATTGAGCTTTGGGTGAATGCCAATGCGTTCTGAGCGGCTATTATCCGCATTCTGATCAGGTCTTCAATGGGGGTGGTTCCGTAAAAAGCATGATAAAGATGGGCAAACCGAGATTGGCTCAGCATAAGCTTACTTGCCATTTCAGCAACGGTCCAATCGTGGGACAGGTTTTGTGAGATCTCGGTTCTTAGCTGCCGTAATTCAGAGGTGAAGCTTTCTTTTACCGTCTCCGGATATTTGCTCTTGACAGAGCGACTCAGCTTGATAAACAGCTCCTTTATTTTTGCTTCTATCAACTCCCCGTGATATTCCCGTTTGGCATAAAATTCATTTTCCATTTCCTCTACCGTATCGGCAATGAACGACCACCCCTTTGGAGTAAGCAAAATATCGGTAGGAAGATCCAATTCGCTAAACATTCTCTCTGACACTCCTGTAAAATGAAACCAGTCGTGGATCATTCCGTGTGGGCATAGAAAGTGCTGAGGGGTTTGGGGCTTGTATATTATGCAGGCATGCTCCGGAACCGCTATTTTGCTTCCGCTGAGATACAGTTCTACACTTGTTGTGAAATGCACGAAAGTGTAATCCTGATGACCCTGCGGACGGTTTAAGCAGAAGCCGGGCTGATTTGGCCAATTATGGCGGACTGACGTTATCTGTATCAAAATGCGATCTCCCTTGTTCTTTCGTTTGACTCATTGTATCATGAATAGCAGAATATGTCAATATGTCGATAGAATATGTTATTGCTTATAAACGGTACTCTTGATATAATAAAGCTAAATAATACCGGGTTTTCAGGAGGGAATAGCTATGAATTCAAGAGAACGTGTACGTTCTGTGCTTGATCACCGCCTTCCGGACCGTGTTCCCAACGGTCTCGGCGGTTGTGAGACCGCAGGAATGCATATAGTTGTATATGATAAATTGCAAAAGGTATTGGGATGCGAATGCCATCCTCCAAGAATGGATACCTTTATGGTTAATGCCGTATTTGAAGAGCCTGTAATACGCGCTATGGGCGGAGATATTATTCTTCTTGACTCTCCGAGGATGTGCAAAGCTCAGCTTCGCGGTGACGTGGATGATCAATGGAAGGAACAGATGCTCTGGGGAAAGAGATTCCGCGTTCCCACAGATGAGATCTTTACCGATAACGGTGACGGTACGGTAAGCTGGAGAGGCGATATCTGTCCTAAGGGCGGCTATTACTTTGACAGAAACGCTCCTACCGATCTGACAGCCGAGCTTGTAATACCGGATCCGGACCGCTATGCACCGAAAGAGCAGCTCCCAGAGGCGCGCTTACGCAATATTGAGGAGCAGGCAAAAAGACTGTCGGAGGAGAGCGATCTGTGTATATGCCTCGGTGAGACCATACACGATCTGCAGGTAAGCCCGGGTGGAATGGTAAATACTATGATGCTGATGCTTGAAGAGCCCCAGGTAATGCAGGCTCTTCTTGAAAAGAGCCTGGGGGTTGCCCTAAAGCACCTTGAGCAGCTGGAGCAGGCTGTTGGAAAATATGTAGACATACTCTCGATCGCTCATGATTTCGGTGATAACCGAGGGGTTATGATTGGTGATGATCTTTGGCGCCGTATATATAAGCCGTACTATAAAAAGCTGTTCCAAGGGTGGCATGAGATCACGAATATGAAGATCAATCTTCATTCCTGCGGCTCTATTGCATCCATTATGGACGACCTTATCGAGTGCGGTGTGGATATAATCAATCCTGTGCAGACGGCGGCTGCGGATATGGAGGCGAGCTCGCTCAAGGAGCGGTTCGGTGATAGGGTCATCCTATACGGCGGAGCATACGACGCGCAAAAAATCCCAATATCTATGACCTACGACCAGGTGTATGACGCGGTTTACCGTAACGTAAAGACCTTGGGAAGGGGCGGAAATTACCTGTTTGCAGGTGTTCACAACCTGCCGGCAGAAATGCCCGAGCACCACATTAAAGCTATGATAGATGCCTATTTTGATGCCCGCGATTATTTATGATCGTTTGTGTGATCAGATGTGTGAGGGTACGCGCGTGGCGCAAGTATGATAAGCCGGATCGGACAAATGACATCGCTTTACGGTGAAATGCTCGCATTTGTCTATTGTCGGCGCGTTACTTCATAAGCTCGTCGGTAAGACGGATGATTTCGGGCGCCAGTTTTTTTCGCTTGTATTTAACGATAATATTGTAGACAGGGTAGGCGAGTATGCCAAGAATACTGCCTGATACCCCTGCGACGATGCCGACTGCTATTGCTGTAGCTCTGTGCATTCCCAGACTTTCTCCCAGCTCGGTCATACAAAGACTCATACCGAAGCCGAGGATCAAAGCGCCAATTACTCCGAGAATAAGAGAAACTGCCTGTGCTGTGTTGGTGACGCTTGCGTCAAGACGGCGCAGGCGTTTCATTTTGTCCTCAGCCTCGGTAGGAGCCGTATATTTATCGCGGATCCGTTTCAGCTCCTCTTGCTCCTTGGCTGAATATGTGTAAGCAAATCCGTTTTTGGGGTTATTATTGTCCATTTTAATCCATTCCTTTGTTCGGCTCTGCGCCGAGGGGCGCAAAGAGCGACGTGAAAGTGTCTACTGCTTAGATTTCAGCCGAGCATCATCTTTTACGCTAATTACCAATCCTTTGTTCGGCTCTGCGCGCCGAAGGGCGCAAAGAGCGACGTGAAAGTGTCTACTGCTTAGATTTCAGCCGAGTAATGGCTTTCACGCTATCAATCTGATCTTAACTGTAAAGGTGGTGCCTTCTCCAACCGAGCTTTCTACGCCGATCTCTCCCTGCAGAATATCCACTACTCTTTTTACAAGAGGCAGTCCCAGTCCGTTACCCTGTGTGGCGTGAGAGGAGTCACCCTGATAAAACTTTTCGAAGATATGGGCGCCGACCTCTGCGCTCATTCCACATCCGGTGTCGGAAACTGTTACCTTGGCAAATTCACTGTCTGCCGATAGCTTAAGACTGACCTTGCCGCCGTCCTCGGTGAATTTGAAGGCGTTTGAAAACAGATTGTTCCAGACCAGCGACAGAAGCTCGGCATCCGCGCAGACCGTTACGCCCTCTGATATGTCGGTTTCGATCTCAATATTCCTTCTTTCCCATATGCTTTCGTATTGAAGCAGGCTCTCGCAAAGCTGCTCACCAAGGTCAAAGGCAGTGAGATTCGGATATATCTGCTGGTTTTCAAGGCGGTTAAGCTTGAGAATATTGGTTATCATATCGGAAAGGCGTCGGGACGAAGCGGTGATAGCATCGGCATACACAAGCCTTTTTTCCTCAGATAGCTCCGGTGCCTGCAAAAGTGTTCCGTAGTTTTGAATTACCGCCAGAGGGGTTTTCATTTCGTGGGATACGTTGGCTATAAAATCCGTTCGAAGTGTCTCTACGCCGGAAAGCTCCTTTGCCATTTTATTTATGCAGTGGATTATCCGGTTGAAGCTCTCATCTGTGCTGAATTTTGAAATTGGCTGGATGCGGACATTGAAATCACCGGCTATCATTTTTGACGTTGCATCTGTGATCCGCTTGACCGGCCGTTCTACTATAATTTTGCGGTGCAGGTAATCGAATATTGCCATGCCAATGCTTAAAAGTATAACGTTGAGCATGGTGATCTTGGCGGCAAGAGTGATCTCGCTTTGGGTAAATTCTCTGCCGATCGCTTCCTGCAGGGTGGATATAAACAACGCGACACAGCAGGTGGTTATGAAGGCGGCGAGCAGGAAGAATATAAAAAAATTGCTGACGGTGCTTATTATCAGTCGGTTAACTTTCTCATTTTTCATTTAAATTCCAATCCTTTGTTCGGCTCTGCGCGCCGAAGGGCGCAAAGAGCGACGTGAAAGTGTCTACTGCTTAGATTTCAGCCGAGCATCATCTTTCACGCTAATTACCAATCCTATGTTCGGCTCTGCGCGCCGAAGGGCGCAAAGAGCGACGTGAAAGTATCTGTAGTTCGTTTTTCACCGAGCGTTATCTTTCACGCTAATTACCAATCCTTTGTTCGGCTCTGCGCGCCGAAGGGCGCAAAGAGCGACGTGAAAGTGTCTGTAGTTCGTTTTTCACCGAGCATCATCTTTCACGCTAATTACCGCCTTGTAGCCAAGACCGTGTACCGTCTGTATCTCGAAGGAATCGCACTCCGATAGCTTTGAGCGCAGCTTGGTCATATCTACGTCCACCGTTCTTGTGCCCGCCCGGGTATCCACGTCCCAGAATTCATCCATAAGCTGTGTGCGGGTAAAGGTCTTTTTGGGGTATGAAAGGAGCTTGTAAAGAAGATCGAACTCTCTTGCCGTTAGAGATATTTCCTCGCCCCTCAGCATAGCGCTTCTCTCATCGGCATCCATTACAAAATCTCCTACCTCTATGCGACGGCTTGATGCGATTTTTGAGCGGCGAAGCAGCGCTCCGATTCTGAGAAGCAGCTCGTTGAGATCAATTGGCTTGGTCATATAATCGTCGATACCGATGAGATAGCCTTTCTGCTTTGACGCGAAATCATCTCTTGCGGTCATAAACAGTATCGGAATATCGTTGTTGAGCGAGCGCACGGTCTTTGCAAATTCAAAGCCGTCGATGTTCGGCATCATAATATCCGATACGATAAGGTCAAAGGTGGTCTTATACATTTCATCGTACGCGCTCTCTGCGTCAAGACAGCCCACCGCATCATATCCGCTATTGTTTAAGAAGGAGCACACGGAACGGTTTACCCCCTTGTCATCCTCTACAACTAAGATCTTGAACATATTAATTCTCATTCCTTTCTTATGCGCTACCCCTATTATAACATATAAATGTTAAAGTTTTGTTTTTGTTTTCGCTTTTTTATAAGAACGTTGAAGCTTTTTGGGGATTCATTGCAGTAGGTGGCTGCTTGCTCGGGTATGCGGCGAAAATAATAAGTATACAAAAATAAGAAACCAAGGCAGAAAAGGGCAGCATCGGTTAGGCGTGACACTCATTTAAAAGTGTCCCCCAATTTGCGGTGCTGCCCCTTTGGCGTGATGAGCGGATTTTAATTTTTGTTCTGTCACTCAAAGGTGACATAGGCTTATTTTTTTGCTGCTTCGTAGCGAGCGTTAGCTGCCTCCACTCTTGCGTTAGCTGCCTCTACTCTCGCCGCATTCTCCTCGCGGAGCTTCTCGGTCCTCTCGGAAGGACTCATGTGGGCGTCGTCCCAGCTCTTCTTTACATCAGCCTTTGCCTTGGCAAAGGTGTTGTGACCTCTGTTTTCCTCAAAGTTTGCCTTGGCTTCTGCCTTTGCCGCGCGGAATTCTGCCTTGTCTGCCTCGTGCTGTGCCTTGGTGCTTTCCTTCATGTCTGTGAATGCCTTCTTGAAAAATTCTTTGATACCCATTGTGCTTTTCTCCTTGTTTTATTAGCTTTTGTGTTTTATTATATTCTGTCAGTGGCTGAGCATTTTTCTTTGTTCATGATCTTATTGCTGAGCTCAAGTATCTCAGCGCTGTACTTTTTTCTGCGTCCTCCGAGAATGCGCCGGTATATCGGATAGTTGGCAATAGCCATAAGCATTCCCACGATACCGATGACGATACCCGATACCATGGCGCTTTTTATACCGAGGGTTGCTCCGATATCGGTCATTACAAGGCTCATGCCTGCGCCCATAATAATAGCCGAAATGCTTCCGAGCACGTAAGCCAGTACGTCGGCGGGTCGCTTTACTCTTGCATCCAGCCTGCGCAGCACGTCAAGCTCGGAGCTCTCCTTTTCCATATACTGAGCGCGGATCTTCTGCGCCATAAACTGCTGATCGTTTCTGTTCATATTCTTTTACCTCTCTCTTGATTGTTTTTGTTTTATGACCGTATTATATCAGTCGGTTGTTTTTGTTTTTTTGGCGAAATGTTTTTGTTTTGTTATTGTTCAGTTGTTTTGAGAATTTATTATCTCTTCGGATATGCGAAGGATCTCCGGTGTCAAAGCTGTTTTTGTTTTGTTTGCGTTTTGTTAAATGGAAGAATGGAAGGCTGAGAAAATATCAAAGCTTTCCACCGTGATTTTAAGAGAACTGATCATCCAATACCACCCGCTATAAGAGAAAAATCATTCTTTGCGATACAGAGCAAGCCTGACCGCGCACCAAGACAGATAAGGCGAACAACGCATCGAAACAGAGAAGTCGAACCCACGCACTAAGACAGATAAGTCAATACTTATTGCATTGCGCCGAAATTCTCACAAACCTCGCGCTACAGAAGAAAAAACACCCCTTTGGATACAGTGAGAGAGGCGAAGCCAAGCAATAAAAATGAACCGCGCCGCGAGGCGAGGGAAACCGCCGTCGGAGTTTGACGGCGGTTTATCTTCGCCAAGAGCAATAAAAAAAGCCCGCCAAGGGGCACCTTCCATAAAGCAGGTTTACCTACCATAAAAAACAAATTTGTAGGGGCGACCAGTGGTCGCCCGCGGGCGTTCAATGAACGCCCCTACATTACAAAAGGACAGAGATTTTTCGTCTCTGTCCTTTTTCACACGCCTTGCCC
>JAFVTO010000146.1 GCA_017503165.1 Clostridia bacterium
CTGAAGGTCCGGATACAATTATTTGGATTTGCCATTTTTGAGTTTTCGTTACTCCGTATTGAGTTATTCACAATTTTATGATATAGTATTGTTATGATTTCTTTGTGTTTGGAGGCCCACGTATGAAGATCACTTTTCTTGGGACTGCAGACGTTCGTCCACACGTGGAAGCCTACGTTTCGGCAACGATGATCGAGTGGGTGACCGAGTCTATCTGCTGGATGCGGGGGCACCCGTGAGCGATCTGATGTTGCGGTATGGCAGATGCCCGACGCTTTGTGCGCGGTGTTTACCACGCACGCGCATAACGATCACGTAGATGGACTTTTTCAGCTCTTCAGCCATTGCATTCACGTTTATCCCAAGGCTTCGTACGACGTTTTTATGACCGAGGCACCAAGACGTTTGCCTTTAACCATTATGCGGGATACCGACACGAGGAGCCGGCGGCAATCGTAAACAGCGGTCGCTACGCATTTCCCATCCGCGCTTTACGCGACGGGGATGTTATTGAGCTGTAATAGAGCACAAGCGGAAGAAGGAGATGAACGTTTTTTGAAGAACGGCAAGGCATTCCAGATCCGTTCGAGCAATTTCAAGGACGATCTCTTACCGATCATCCTTGGTGATTTTTATAGGAGGATACAATGAAAAAAACATTCCAAATCGGGATGCCGCTTGAGAACGATACCGAATATTTTGCAACCGAAGCGGAATATCACGTTTTTGCCGCCGATACCAGCGAGGTCTGTGACCACCGCTATACCGCAATGCGCGGAAACACAAGCTCACAGGCATTCAACATATTTATGTTGATCAAAAACAAGAAGAATATCACCGTCGATTTTGGTGGTGCAACGCTTGTAATGCACGGTAAAATACAACCGTTTTTGATCGACGGGTGTGAAAACGTCACGTTGAAGAACTGTAACGTGACCTACGACCGTCCAATGTATACCGAGGCACTGATCACCGAGGTGACGCCATCCTATGCAAGGCTGAAATTGAATGCGCGTTGCACCTGCCGCGTGGAGGGGGATCAATTGATCCCTTACGGAACCGGCTGGGAAAACCGCCGATTGAATTGGAGAGGCGTATTTTTTCAGCTGTTTGATCCCGTCACGCGTCGGGGCTGTGGTATCACGTTGGGGGCAATCGGCACGCCGTTTATCAAGGATGAGAGCTTTCCGTATTACATCGATCAATTCACGGTCGAGGAGGACGGCGACACGATTCTTCTCAAGGGCAGTATTCCCGACGTATATCGGGTAGGCAAAGTTCTGGTGATCGAGCACGAGGGGCGGACGTACTCCAACGTGTTTGCAATCGATAGCAAGCTTCTGACGCTGGAAAATTACCGTATTCTGTCGGGCGAAGGAATGGGGCTTTTTGCCTACCGAGTGGAAAATATCCTCTTGGACCGTTTCCTGTTGACGTACGATGAAAAATCTCCTTGCCTCATTTCCAACAGTGCAGATGCGGTACATTCATTTGGCACATCCGGCAATTTTGTCATACGCAACAGTGTTTTTGAGGGGATGATTGACGACGCGATCAACGTGCACTCCAATTTTCGCACGGTCGATCACGTGTGCAAGAACGTGATCTATACCAACCGCGCCTCTTGCGAGAAACAGGCGCAGGATTTGTACCGAGTGGGAGATGAGATCGCGGTCTATCGCGGACAGACAATGGAGGAGACGGCAAAATATACCGTGCTTGATATTGAACGGATCGACGACGACCTTGCTCGGATTACGGTCGACCGCCCCGTAGAGGCACATGAGCGAGGAGATCTGATCGAATCCTTGAGCGCAAACTGTGACGTGACGATAGAAAACTGCATCTTTGGAAAAGCAAATTCACATCTGCGCCTGCAATCGCGCGGAAAATTCGTGATCCGCAATTGCGAGAGCGAGCTTCCGTTTTTGCTGACGGGAGATGCGACGTATTGGTTTGAATCGGGACCGATTACCGATCTGACGGTTGAAAATTGCCGCTTTATCGGCGAGCGTGCGCGCATTTCCGTTGAGAGCGAGGTGCAGGTGAGTGAGGCGGCGCCGTATTATCACAAAAATATAAAAATTCTGAACAACGTATTTGAAACCGCGTCACCAATGATTGCAAGAGAAGCCGACGGAATCGTTTTCAAAGGCAACCAAAACAGCAACGGTCTGCCGATGACGCTGACGCTGACCAATTGCGGAACAGCGGAAACGGATGGCTGTTCGGTAAAGCGGATCCATCAAAAGAACAGAAGCATCGGGGTGAACTGAATTCACAAACCCAAAAACATGAACGGGGAGCTTTTGTCAAATCTGTTCGAAATAAATCAAAACAAATAGAGGTAAAGTTATGAACCGATATGTGATCACCGAGTACGGCGTCAGTGCCGATTGTAGAGATCTTCAAACCGCAAAAATACAAGCCGTGCTTGACCTTTGCAAGGAGAGTGGCGGCACGGTCGTTATTCCCAAGGGAAGATTTTACACAGCCGCCTTGCGCATGTGGTCGAATACCACGCTTTATCTGGAGCGCGGCGCCGAGCTTTGCGGAAGTGCCGATTGCGACGATTATGAGGTCTTTGAGATCCCCGACGGAGTGGAAATGCGATCGGATATGGAGCTCATCACGCAGTATTACGGGCAACCGTGGGAAACCTACCGCCGCGCAATCATTTCTGCCTACGGGGAGAAAAACATCTCTATCATTGGTGAGGCGGACGCGGTTATCGACGGTGCAAATTGCTACGATCCCAACGGCGAGGAGGGCTATCGCGGTCCGCACGCCATCTTTTTTACCTGTTGTGAAAACGTTTTGCTGCAGGGCTACACGGTGCGCCACAGCGGAAACTTTTTGCACGAGGCAAACAACTGCAAGAATCTGACCATGCGCCGCGTGACCTGCCTTGGAGGATCGGACGGCATTCATCTGCACTGCTCCGAGAACACGCTGATCGAGGATTGCCTGTTCAAAACGGGCGACGATTGCATCGCGGGGATTAATATCAAAAATTTGTTGGTGCGCCGTTGCGTTCTGAATACCTCCTGCGATCTGTTCCGCATTGGCGGCGTGCAGATCCACGTGGAGGATTGCTACGCCTACGGTCCCGGATATTATCCGCACCGCATGACGGTGGTAAAGGGCAAAAACGACGAGCTCCCTCGCGAGGAGGGACGCCACGATCTTTTGCACACGGTGGTGTATTTTGCAAGCCAAAACTACCCCTACGCGCCCTCTGATATTCATTTTAAAAACTGCGTGATCGAAAACGCCAAGGACATTTTGAACTATGCGGCAGATCGGGACGTGTTGCAAAAGGGCACGTATCTTGGGGAATTTACCCTGGAAAACGTCCGCTTTACCGACCTCAAGGAAACCTCTGCTCCCGTGGCGCGCGCGGACGTGCCGCTGACGGTGCGTATGAAGGATGTCAGCTTGGAATTTCACGAGTCCGCAACGGACGCAAAAGCATTTACGATTGCAAAAGACGCCAATACGACGCTGATCGTAGAGTGAAGCGGAGGGCGGAACGGCGGTACGTTGATTCTTTAAGAAATCGCTTTTTTGCTACGCTCAAAAAAGAATTGACATTTCGGAGAAAATATGCTACAATAGAAGATGTAAAGACGGATCTGTACCGCTAAATAGAGCTTTTCTATAACAGAAAACGTCTGCATAGTACCCTGGGTTATATGAGTCCCGTGGCATATCGTCTCGCAAACTCGCAGTAAGCCCCTCAAAGCGGCGGCGCGATTTTTCGGTTTTACGTTCCGCTACGCTCCACGTGGGGCCGAAAAATCGTAAGAAAAGACGAAGCATAGACGTCGTTTCCTACGATTTCGGATGTTTCTATGCAGGATAGTTTAATGCATATGGTTGACATTTTGCTATCTTATGTTTTTCAACCAATCCAGTTGGACAAAAATGCTGCGTGACTTCCGGTACTCCGGCGGTAGAGAAACCTCCCAAAACACATGATTGAAGCGCGCCGCGGCACTCTTGCAAAGTGCAAACAAACAACTGCGTCAGCGTCGCAGAAAGGATAGAAAAAACAATGCTTAACGTACCCGAATTGTTTGGAAGCATGGTGTTCAGTGACGCCGTAATGAGAGAGAGACTTCCGGAGGACGTATATCATTCTCTCACAAAAACGATAGAGAGAGGCAAGGCTATCGACCCGTCGATCGCTGATTGCGTGGCAAGCGCAATGAAGGATTGGGCAATAGAGAAGGGCGCTACCCACTATACTCATTGGTTTCAGCCTCTTACCGGTGTCTCTGCCGAGAAGCACGATGCGTTTATCACGCCTGTAGGAAATTGCAAGGTCATAATGGAGTTTTCGGGCAAGGAGCTGATAAAAGGGGAAAGCGACGCATCTTCGTTCCCGTCAGGCGGGCTTCGCGCTACATTTGAGGCGAGAGGATATACCGCATGGGATCCCGCCTCATATGCCTTTGTAAAGGACGGCTCCCTGTATATTCCCACCGCTTTCTGCTCCTATACGGGCGAGGCGTTGGACTGCAAGACTCCCTTGCTTCGTTCCATGGATGCTGTAAGCGAACAGGCGCTTCGTATACTGCGTCTTTTCGGGGATACTACCGCAAAGCGCGTTTGCTGTACGGTTGGCGCGGAGCAGGAGTACTTCCTTATTGATAAAGAGGACTACAAAAAGCGCAAGGATCTGATATATTCGGGTAGAACCCTCTTTGGATCAAACGCCGCAAAGGGGCAGGAGATGGAGGATCACTATTTCGGAACCTTAAAGACCAGGGTAAGCGAGTTTATGCATGAGCTGGACCGTGAGCTTTGGTCCCTCGGAATCAACGCGAAAACTAAGCATAACGAGGGCGCACCTGCTCAGCATGAGCTTGCGCCGATGTATTCCACTGCGAACCTTGCGGTGGATCAGAACGTTCTCATGATGGACTGTATGAAGAAGATAGCCGAGCGTCACGGGCTTGTCTGTCTGCTCCACGAAAAGCCGTTTAAGGGAATCAGCGGATCGGGTAAGCACAACAACTGGTCGCTTAATACCGATACCGGAAAGAATCTTATGAAGCCCGGCGTTTCCCCTGAGGAGAATGCTCAGTTTATGCTTATTCTTGCGGCAACGGTAAGAGTTGTTGATGAATACGCTGACCTTCTCAGACTTTCCGTAGCCTCGGCGGGTAACGATCACCGTCTCGGTGTTCACGAGGCTCCGCCTGCCATTGTTTCCATGTTCCTGGGCGACGAGCTTACAGCAATAGTTGAGTCGATAACCGGAGGAAACGCATATAAAAAGGCTAAGGGCGGCACTATGTATCTCGGCGCAGCATCGCTTCCTACCTTTGAAAGAGATAATACAGACAGAAACAGAACATCTCCCTTTGCGTTTACCGGTAATAAATTCGAATTCAGAATGCTGGGCTCAAGTCAGAACGTAGCCCTTCCCAACGTGGTTCTTAACACCGGTATGGCAGAGGTGCTTTGCGAGTTTGCCGATAAGCTTGAGGGCGCAAAGGATTTCGATGCCGCAGTTAAGCGTCTTATAAAGGAAACTCTTAAAAATCACAAGAGAGTAATATTCAACGGAAACGGCTATTCAGAGGAATGGGAGAGGGAGGCAGAGCGCAGAGGGCTCCCGAATATGAAGAGATCCGTGGATGCCTTTGCCTGCTTTGTCAAGGAAAAGAACGTAAGACTTTTTGAGAAATTCGGTGTTATGAGCCGCTCTGAGCTTGAATCAAGAACGGAGATACTCTACGAAAACTATGCTAAGACTATAAATATTGAGTCGAGGGCTACCCTTGAAATGGCTCGACGGGATTTTATCCCTGCGGCGGAAAAGTATATTGCCTTGCTTGCGGTAGCCGCTAAGGATAAGCTTGCTGTCTCCCCGGATTTCAACGCCGAGGTAGAAAAAATGCTTATCAAGCGTCTGTCAGATCTGAATTTTGCCGCGTATGAGCTTTGCGAAAAGCTTGAGGTAGTGACAAATGAGGTTAAGCAGCTTCCGAGAGGAGAGGAGCAGGCGAAGCGGTATTGCTATGAGGTCATTCCGTTGATGGATGAGCTGAGAGATAAGGTGGACAGAATTGAGAAGATAACCGATTCTTCCGTTTGGCCGGTTCCGTCTTACGGTCAGATGACATATTACGTTGACCGCTGATCGTTTTAGTTTTTCACGATTAAAATTTTTGAGGAGAGGGAATTTTTAGGAAGAGCAAGGTTTTGTGTTTTGTGGCAGTCTTACTACCCGTATGAGCGGCATTCTATTTGTCAGCTGTGATATGGGAACGGGCGAGCCGAAGATTCCCGATTACAATGCGGATATAGGACTGGTATGGATTTGCCCTCTTATGCAAATCCATACCAGTCCAATGTTTGCATGGAATTTTCACGGTGGGTAAACGCGATGGGACACTTGAATACGCTTTTTCTTCTTTGTTATACCGAATTATACCGGGCGCAAATTTCCTCCCTTCCTCATGGGGGAATATCCCCCCGTTTTTCTATATTGTTTCGGTTATCTCGGCGGCGTTTGCAGGCCTTTTTGCGGGCTTTTTTGAGCACGCAAACGCTCACCGGACTTCCTATCTTACTCTTTCACCTATATCATATCACTTTTGGTAAATGTTGTCAAGTGTTTTATCTTACTTTCCGCATCTGTTTGTGCATAATGCGGAAAATAAGGCTTAAAATGCAGAAGGGCGAGGAATTTTTTCAACTCCTCGCCCTTTGATATTGGCAGATAACCTATTCTATTGAATTTTCTGAGCAGAATTACGATGATCAAACTCTTTGTGGTAAAAAGGATTGACATTTTAATAAATAGATGATATAATCGGTTCAAACCACCAAATACGAAAGGGGATTTTAAAAATGTCTGCTCTTTTTCCGAGAACTACGGTCGGCGGAGTTTCAATGCCGCGAATGATCATGGGTATAAACTGGCTTCTTGGCTGGAGCCACACCGGAGCGGCTGCGGATGCTGGTATCAAAGAAAAATACCAAAAGCCCGAGGATTTTCTTCCTGTTTTCAAGGCTTATCTTGACAGAGGTGTTGATGCTATAATGGGACCTCTCAGCCGCAATGAGCTTGGTCTTGCGGCGGTAAAATATGCCGAGGATAAGCTGGGAAAAAGGATAATCATTATTGACACCCCCTCGCTGAACGTTGACGATACTCCTGAGGCGAGGCGCGAGGCTCGGGAAGCTATTCGCAGGAGCAGGGAAGCCGGCTCCACCTTTTCCCTGGTCTTTCACCAGTCTGCCGAGCAGCTTGTGAATAAAAACAAGCGGGAGATAACCCGTCTGCCCGACTACCTCTATATGATTCGTGAGGAGGGGTTGATCCCAGGGCTTTCCGCCCATATGCCTGAGCTGGTCACATACAGTGATGCAAACGGATATGATGTTGAGACCTATATCCAGATATTCAACTGCATGGGCTTTCTTATGCAGGTTGAGGTCGAATCTGTGGCACGTATTATCCATAACGCAAAAAAGCCGGTCATGACCATTAAGCCTATGGCGGCTGGGCGCACGACTCCCTACGTTGGACTAACCTTCAGCTGGAATGCTATCCGCGATTGCGATATGGTAACCGTTGGCGCAGGCAGCGCACTTGAGGTGGAGGAGGATGTTGAGATATCTCTTGCCGCCCTTGAGCACCGCTTTCCAAGCCTCGGAGCAAGAAGCTCTCCGGTAAAGCAGGAAATACTTGGTCATAAGTGATCTCTACGGCGGTTTATTCAATTTCTCCGGTTATATAAGTTTGAAAGGAACGGTGTTCAGAATGAAAATTACTTTTTTGGGAAGCAGTCACGGTATTCCCAGCGCCGAGCGCTTTTGCTCCTGCGCAATGCTTGAGATAAACGAAAAGCTTTATTTTATAGATGCGGGCGCGCCGTTGATCGACCTTCTCCTGAGAAACGGCAAGCATCCGGAGGATATAAAGGCGGTTTTTTGCACGCACCATCACGGCGACCACACCGACGGACTTTTAAATCTCACCGATCTGTGCAACTGGGCTTTTAAAAATACCTCGTTTGATATGTTTGTGACCAAAGGAGAGCAGGGAGAGGTGATCAAGGCTTGCGTTGCCGTGTCATCAATGCCGGTGGATACGGAAAGGCTTCGTTTCCGCACGGCAGCCCCGGGAGCCGTCTACGAGGATGAAAACGTAAGGGTGACCTATTTCCCCACAAAGCACTGCGAGCCCTATCCCAGCTACGCGATCCTTGTTGAAGCCGGAGATAAAAGGGCACTGTTTACCGGTGACCTCTCCCAACGGCTTGCTAAGGGGGATTTTCCCGTGTATCCCATGGAAAACGAAACGGATATTGTGGTCTGCGAGATGGCGCACTTTTGCCGCGAGCACGTAGAACCCTACGTCAAAGCTCTAAAAACCCAAAACCTGGTGTTCAATCACGTTAATACTCCAAGAGGCATGGATAAGTTTGCCGATATCGGGGACATGGCAATAAACGGCGGTTATCCCTTCAGCATAATTGCCGTAAATGACGGAGATACGGTAGAGCTGTAATAGCTTTCTCTGAAGCATAAAAGAAGAGGCTATCTCGTTTTGCGGAATACCCTTATTATGGGTTCTGCTTTTAACTTAGATAGCCTCTTTGCGTTTTGCATAGGATCTGATTGGAGCCGGAATTAGTTTTCGGATTTCTTGAAAGTAAGAGCGCCGATCTTTATGGAACCGTCCTCAAGCTCCTCGAAGGTCTGTGTGCTGGACTGCTCCTTGTCCTCGGAATCGGTCCAGGTCATAGTGATCTCGCCGTCCTTGATGGAGTACTTTGCCTCGAAGGACTCGTCTCCGACCTTTTGACCGAGCAGATAAACGTTAACGGTAACCTTGCTTCCGCTGAAGGTGTAAGTAGTGTACGACTTGGTTACTGTCTTGTCTCCCATGTAATATTCGCCGGAAAGCTTCTTTCCGCATGCTGCGAAGACGGTGCAGAGAGTAGCTGCAAGCAAAACGAGCGCAACTACCTTGATGATATTCTTTTTCATGTCTTGTAAGTTCCTTTCGTTATTTTGATGGATGACGGTGGTTAATTAACCGTGTAATAAGTGTTATACCCTTATGCAATACGCCCTTACACGATACATTATAGCATTTCGCTGTTTTTTTGTCAATGGTTTTGAAAAATTTAAGGGAAAATGATTTTTGTATGACCGTGAAAAAACGCCATCAGAATCACCTCAAAAAAACCGCCCTCGGCTTGCTTTGATGGCTGTGCCGTGGGCGTTTTTTTGTTTGAAGCTGCTTTATTCAGCTATGATTGCTTTTGTCAGTCCTTCTTTTTTGCCGTCAGATATTTGATAGCGAAGAGAGTTCCGACTGTAAGCACGATACCGATGGGCAGAACGATGAACGCGTTCTTTATAAGTCCTGCAAGGATATAGCACACAAAGGAAAGAGCCGCAACGGTAAGGGCATACGGAAGCTGTGTGGAAACGTGGGAAACGTGATTGCACTTCGCTCCCGCGCTTGCCATTATGGTGGTGTCGGAGATAGGCGAGCAGTGGTCTCCGCATACAGCGCCTGCGAGGCAAGCGGAGATACCGATGATATAAAGGGAAGAAGTAGGATCGAATATTGCGGTGACGATCGGAATAAGAATACCGAAGGTTCCCCAGGAGGTTCCGGTGGAGAACGCAAGGAAGCATGCAACAACGAAGATGATTGCCGGCAGGAAGTTTGCAAGACCTGCTGCTGCGCCCGCCATTGCCTGCTCTACGAATACGTCTGCTCCCAGCATACCGGTCATACCCTTAAGGGAAAGTGCGAAGGTAAGGATGAGAATAGCGGGAACCATGGCGGTGAAGCCCTTCGGGACTGCATCCATTGCCTGCTTGAAGGTTATTCTCTTGCGAAGAATCAGATAGAGAATAGTGAATATCAAAGCAATTATCGCGCCGAGCGGCAGACCGACGGATGCGTCTGTGTCTCCGAATGCGGTGATAAAGTCTGCGCCGTCGAAGAATCCGCCGACGTAGATCATGCCTACGATACAAAGAATGATAAGAACTGCAATGGGAAGGATAAGGTCGAGAACGATACCGTCATTCTCTCCTTCGGACTTGTCTTCGGGCTCGATATTGCCCAGCTCTCCGTTGACCATAGCGTTCAGCTCGCAGAGCTTCATGGGACCGTAATCCAAGTTCATTACTATCATGCCGATTACAAATACAAAGGTGAGAAGCGAATAGAAGTTATAGGGAATAGCCATGCAGAAGAGCTGGATTCCGGTATAAAGTCCGTCTGTTTCGCTTGCAACGCTGGAGACCGCGGCTGCCCACGAAGAGATGGGGGCGATCATGCATATAGGAGCGGCGGTTGCGTCGATAATGTACGCCAGCTTGGCGCGGGAGATCTTGTGACTGTCGGTTACCGGAGTCATAACAGAGCCTACGGTCAGACAGTTGAAATAGTCGTCGATAAAGATAAGAATGCCCAGAACGAAGGTCGCGAGCAGTGCTCCTGCTCTGGTCTTTATGTTCTTTACTGCCCATTTTCCGAATGCAGCTGCTCCGCCGGAAGCATTGATCAGCGCTACCATTATTCCCAGCAGGACCAGGAAAAGATAGATTCCGGCGTTCCACGCATCGGAGAGGGAGCCGATGAAGCCGTTATTGACAATGGAATCCACCATTGTTACAATATTGAAATTGGAATAGAACAGCGCACCGATCGCGATACCGATAAACAGTGAGGAATATACCTCCTTGGTGATAAGCGCGAGCGCGATTGCTATTACCGGGGGCATCAGTGCCC
>JAFVTO010000147.1 GCA_017503165.1 Clostridia bacterium
AGAACCTGTAGGAGTACGTTGAATACGTCAGGATGCGCTTTTTCAACCTCGTCAAATAGGATAACGGCATAAGGCTTTCTCCTTACCGCCTCGGTAAGCTGACCGCCTTCATCGTAACCAACGTATCCGGGAGGCGCTCCAATGAGTCTGGATACCGAGTATTTCTCCATATACTCACTCATATCAATACGGACCATACTCTTTTCGTCGTCAAACAGTGCCTCGGCAAGCGCCTTTGCAAGCTCTGTCTTACCGACACCCGTAGGACCTAAGAAGAGGAAAGAGCCAATAGGACGTTTAGGGTCTTTGATGCCGGCGCGAGAACGTAAAATTGCTTCGCTGACTTTGAGAACAGCCTCGTCCTGACCTATTACGCGCTTATGAAGAATTTCCTCCAGACCGAGAAGTTTTTCACGTTCACTCTCCATGATCTTGGATACGGGAATACCCGTCCATCTTGCAACGATCTTGCAGATTTCTTCCTCGCTGACGTTATCGCGGAGAAGCGAAGAATTCTTGGTAGCATCCGCTGCTTTCGTTTCTTCCTCTTCAAGTTGTTTCTTCAAAGAGGGAAGCTTTCCGTACTGGAGTTCAGCGGCTTTGCCAAGATCATAGTTGCTCTGCGCTCTTTCGATCTCGGCATTCGTTTGCTCAATTTCTTCACGAAGATTTTGCAATTTTTCGATGGATTGCTTTTCGATATCCCATTTGGATTTCATTTCGTTGAATTGAGCGCGTAGATCGGCAAGCTCGGCTTGGATTTCCTTGAGGTGTTCTACCGATAGCTTGTCTTTTTCTTTTTTCAGTGCAGCCTCTTCAATTTCATGTTGCATGATCTTACGTGCAACTTCGTCCATTTCGGAAGGCATAGAGTTCATTTCGGTTTTGATAAGGGCACACGCCTCGTCCACAAGGTCAATAGCTTTATCTGGAAGAAAACGGTCGGAGATATAGCGGTCGGAAAGTGTTGCAGCGGCGATCAGTGCACCGTCATGTATCTTAACACCGTGGAATACCTCGTAACGTTCCTTTAATCCACGCAAAATGGAGATTGTGTCCTCAACTGTCGGCTCGGGAATCATAACGGGCTGAAAACGACGTTCAAGCGCAGCGTCTTTTTCAATGTATTGCAGGTATTCATTGAGCGTTGTTGCACCAATACAGTGCAGCTCACCTCTTGCAAGCATAGGCTTTAAGAGGTTTCCGGCATCCATTGCTCCGTCGGTCTTACCTGCTCCGACAATGGTGTGAAGCTCATCAATGAACAGAATGATCTTTCCGTCGCTGTTTTTTACTTCTTCGAGAACAGCCTTCAGTCTTTCCTCAAACTCACCTCTGAACTTTGCACCTGCAATCAAGGCACCCATATCAAGAGAGAAGATGATGCGCTCCTTTAGATTGTCGGGGACATCCCCCTTGGCAATACGAAGTGCAAGTCCCTCGGCTATGGCGGTTTTACCAACACCGGGTTCACCTATCAGACAAGGGTTATTTTTGGTTTTTCTCGACAAAATACGGATTACGTTACGAATCTCATCATCACGGCCGATAACGGGGTCGAGCTTTTGTTCCTTTGCCTTAGCTACCAAGTCCTGACCGTACTTTTTCAATACGTCGTATGTCTCTTCGGGATTATCACTCGTAATATTTCTGTTGCCACGGATATTTTTCAAAGCCGTTAAAAAGGCATCCTTAGTGAGTACGGCATTCCTAAAAATATCTTTTATTTTAATATCCCCTTTGCTAAAGAGGGCAAGCATCAGATGCTCAACAGAAACAAACTCATCCTTCATTTTTTTTGCTTGAGATTCGGCTTCGTTAAAAGCACTATCAAGTTCTCTGGAAAGATAGAGTTTATCCGCCTGAACACCCGTAACCTTGGGCAGAGAAGAGATTGCCTGCTCTGTCAGAGCCTTAAGTTGTTCTGTGGATGCTCCGGATTGTGTAATCAGGTTGGGGATGAGTCCGTCTTCCTTGGATACAAGAGCATATAGCAGGTGAATCTGTTCGACCTGTTGGTTACCATTTTCCAAGGCTGCTGATTGCATATCGCGAAGTGCTTCAACACTTTTCTGTGTATATTGATTCATGTTCATATATATCGCCTCGTTACATTTAAAAATTGAGTAGGGGACCCTTCTGAAGAAGGATCCCCCGATTTATTTACTGAATTTCAAGTCGTCTGCCTTCTTCTGCGTGTTGTTTCGATTTAGGCAGTGTCAACGTGAGTATGCCGCTTTTATACGCGGCAGAAATTTCGTCGCAGTTGATACCGTCGATAGTAAATGTTCTTGTGAAGGAACCATAGGAACGTTCTCTTCTAATATAGTTGTTTTTTTTACTATTTTCTTCATTGTTAGCTTTGCGTTCCGCGTGGATAGTAAGGTATCCGTTTCTGACTTCAGCGTGGATATCCTCTTTGGAGAAGCCGGGGAGCTCAGCGTCCAGAACGTATGCGTTCTCGGTTTCACGAATATCGGTCTTGAAGGCAGGAAGCTGATGTCCGAAGAAGTTTTTCTCGAATTCCTCCATTGCCTTGAACGGGTCGTAAGAGTTGAGAAAATGGTTGTTGTGTACAAAAGGTGTAAGTTCAAACATAACAGAATCCTCCTTATCGTTTTGTGGTTTAGCATTTGTTGAAAGGATGTTATTTATACGATATCCATAAGCCTTCCGAATCTCCTCCTTTCACATGATATATTGTAAGCTTTGTTTGTTAATTAAGTGTTTCGTAATTATGACTTATTTGTAAACATTAGCACTCCGCTGCTGAGAGTGCTAAATTACACTTGAGAAAAAGTTTCACGAATTGAATACAATCAAAAA
>JAFVTO010000148.1 GCA_017503165.1 Clostridia bacterium
AAAATCAGAAAAAACAATCCCTCCGTCACGGCAAGCCGTGCCACCTCCCTTTACACAAGAGGAGGCTAAAGGATAGTTGCCACATCTGTGGCAGTGGTGCAACTTCCGCAAGTGGCGGATCATTCGACGAGCCTATAGGCTTTGTGCAAGCCACCAGCACGGCTGGTGGTCATGACTCAGAAAAGCTGAGGCGTGCCTCGTGGCGGTATGCAAAAGAAAAGCATAGAAAAAACAGAATGAAAAACTAAAAGAAAATATGAAAAAACTTCAAAAAGAAAATATGAAAAATATGAAAAAACTTCAAAAACTATAGACAAACGGAGAAAAAGGTGTTATAATATACAATTGTAGTAAATGTTTCTTCGCCAAGTCGGGAACGGCACGATATATATCGGGCGATAAAGTGCATAATACGGACCAAGAAAAGGAATGGTGAAAATAATGTCTGACAGTAAGACCGTATTCGATTTTACATCCCCGGAGCAATGCGCTGAGCTGGCTCAGCTATTGTTTGGGCAGGTGACTGAGACTCCTGAGGAATGCGAGGCGCGTTTCCCTCAGCGACAGCTTCCGGAGGGCGCAAAGGTAACCAGATTTGCGCCGAGCCCCACGGGCTTTCTGCATTTTGGCGGACTCTTTCCGTCTACTGTAGGAGAACGCCTTGCTCACCAAAGCGGCGGTGTCTTTATTCTCCGTATCGAGGATACCGATGCCAAGCGCGAGGTTGAGGGAGCTACCGAAAATCTGATAAATACCCTCGCCCATTACGGCGTGACCTTTGACGAGGGCGCGACGGTTGACGGTGACAAGGGAGCTTACGGCCCTTATCGACAAAGCATGCGCGGTCCTATCTATCATGTTTTTGCCAAAAAGCTGGTTGCCGACGGTCATGCTTATCCCTGCTTTACCTCCGAGGAGGAGCTCTCCAGGCTTATGGCTGCCGACAAGAAAGCGGAGATAAAGGAAAAGGATTGGCACGAGGAGGACGCCGAGGCGATTAAGGCGCGTGTGGATGAAATGCGTACCTTTACCCTGGACGACGTCAGAGACTCTCTGGAAAAAGGGGAAAAGTTCGTTCTTCGTCTGCGCGGTGACGGTGATCCCGAAAGGAAAACACCCTTTACGGATCTTATTAAGGGAAAGCTGGAGGTGCCCGAAAACGACGAGGATTTCGTGCTTCTTAAGAGTGACGGTATCCCCACCTATCATTTTGCCCACGCCGTTGACGACCATCTTATGGGAACCACCCACGTTATCAGAGGCGAGGAGTGGCTGCCGTCTCTGCCTAAGCACATTATGCTGTTTAAGTTCCTGGGCTTCCGTCTGCCTAAGTTTATGCACATAGCGCAGATAATGAAGCTGGAGAACGGTTCAAAGTGAAGCTCTCCAAGCGCGATATGGGCGCCAATATGAATGACTATCGCAGAATGGGTTATTCCTCAGACTGTGTTATGGAATATGTTATGACTCTTCTTAATTCCAACTACGAGGAGTGGCATACCCAGAATGCGGATAAGCCCTATACTGATTTCCCCTTCTCCATCAAGAAGATGAGCACGTCGGGATGCCTGTTTGACTTCGTTAAGCTGAACGATGTTTCTAAAAACGTGCTTTCAAGATATACCGCTCAGCAGGTATATGACGGCGCGCTTGAATGGGCGCAGGAGTTTGATCCTGAGTTCGGTAGGCTTCTTGGACGGGACGCGGATTATGCCAAGGCTATATTCGCTATCGGTCGCGGCGGTAAAAAGCCCCGCAAGGATTTTGCTACATGGAGCGAGGTGAAGCCATATATCGGCTTCTTCTACGACGAGCTCTTCTGCGTGACCGATTGCTTCCCCGAGGGAACCGACACGGATGCGGTGAAGGCGATACTTTCCGATTATGCTGAGTCACTTCAGCTTGATTGCGATCAGACAGCGTGGTTTGACGGCGTTAAGGCACTTGCGGAAAAGCACGGATTTGCCTCGGATATGAAGGCGTATAAGGCATCCCCCGAGAGCTATAAGGGCAGCGTTGCCGACATTTCATCATATATCCGCCTGGCGGTTACCGGAAGACTAAACTCTCCCGATCTCTTTGAGGTCATGAAGATAATGGGAAGACAAAGAGTCTGCGCGAGAATAAACGAGTATGCAGGCAGTCTGTAAGCCCACTTACTTTAAGATAATGCCAAATTTAAAATGAATACAGAGCCAAGCTCAAAAAGAAAGGCACGGTCAAATATATATGGCAGAGATTAACTCTAATTTTATTCACGAAATAATCGACGGCGATCTTGCCGTCAATCCCGAGCTTAGAATACACACTCGCTTTCCTCCCGAGCCTAACGGATACCTGCATATCGGTTCGGTGAAGGCGATCTGCATCAATACTGATGTGGCAAATAAGTATAACGGTCTTTTTAATCTCCGTTATGACGATACCAACCCTGCAAAGGAGTCTGACGAGTTCGTTCGCTCTATCCGCGAAGATCTGGAGTGGTTGGGCGCAACTCCTACGGGAGGAGTTTTCTACGGCTCGGACTACTTTGGAAAGTGCTATGAATTTGCAGTTCAGCTTATAAAGCAGGGCGATGCCTACGTTTGCGATCTCTCCAAGGATGATCTGGCAGACTACAAGGGCACCGACCGCGCCGTTGCAAGTAAGGAGTCTCCTTACCGTAACCGTTCGGTCGAGGAAAATCTTGAGCTGTTTGAAAGAATGAAAAACGGTGAGTTCGAGGACGGAGCGCGTACTCTTCGCGCAAAAATAGATCCTTCAAGCGACAACCCCTATCTGAGAGATCCGGTGATTTACCGGATAAAGCACATTCACCATCACCGGCAGGGCGACGAATGGTGCGTATATCCCATGTATGATTTCGCTCATCCTATCCAGGATGCCCTTGAAGGGATCACCCATTCGCTGTGCTCCAGCGAATTCCGCAATCACCGCCCTCTGTACGACTGGGTGGTGAATAAAATCGGATTTGAGCAGAAGCCCCACCAGTGGGAATTCGGCCGCATGAATATCACTTATACGGTTATGTCCAAGCGTTATCTGCGCCAGCTTGTGGAGGAGGGGCACGTTGACGGCTGGGATGACCCGCGTTTGCCTACGCTTTGCGGTCTGCGCCGCCGCGGATACACTCCTGCCGCGCTCTTTAATTTCGTCCGTCAGGCAGGTGTTACCAATACTGATCACACGGTTGACGTTCGTCAGCTTGAGGCTTGCGTGCGTGACGATCTGAATGAAAATGCCCTTCGCCGCGTAGCTATAGCTAATCCCATAAAGGTAATAATCGACAACTATCCCGAGGATAAAGAGGAAATGATCGCCCTTCCCAATCATCCCCAGAAGGAGGAGCTTGGCTGCCGCGATGTTCCTATGACGAGGGAGATCTATATTGACGCAGACGATTTTGCCGAGGTACCGCCGCCGAAATTCTTCCGTCTTAAGCCGGATGGAGAGGTCCGTCTTATGGGTGGATATATCATTAAGTGCGTGTCTGTCGAAAAGAACGGTGACGGAAGCATCAAGTGCCTCCATGCCACCGCTGATCTTGAGACCGGAAACGGTAATCCCGTTGACGGAAGAAAGGTCAAGGGTACTGTCCACTGGCTTTCTGCCAAGTATGCAAAGCCCGCATCGCTCATGCTTTACGAGCGACTGTTCGATATTGAAAATACTGCTGAGGTTCCCGAGGGAAAGACCTATCTTGACTTCCTCAACAAGGAATCCCTTCAGGAGATCAAGGGCGCTATGGTAGAGCCTGCGCTTGCAGCTGCCGCACCCGGAGAAAGATTCCAGTTTGTGCGAATGGGCTATTTCTGTGCAGATTCCAAGCATCCCGGAACATTTAACCGCGTGGTTACCCTCAGAGACAGCAAGAATAAATAAGATACATGCTGTCTGTTGTAAATCGCCGAGTGGCGCGCGCTTCTTACTCTTTAATCAAATTTGAAAGGAAAGGTTGAAAAATGAAGTTCAATACTAAGTGTATTCAGGCGGGCTATACCCCAAAGAACGGTGAGCCGAGAGTTCTTCCAATAATTCAGAGCACCACCTTTAAATACGAATCCTCGGAGCAGATGGGTAAGCTTTTTGACCTGGAGGAAAGCGGTTATTTCTATACCCGTCTTGCTAATCCTACATGCGATGCGGTCGCCGCAAAGATCGCCGCGCTTGAGGGCGGCGTTGGAGCTATGCTGACCTCATCCGGGCAGTCGGCGAGCTTTTATTCCGTGTTCAATATCTGCGGAGCGGGCGATCATATCGTTGCCGCATCCGCAATTTACGGCGGTACGTTCAATCTGTTCAGCGTCACTCTTAAAAAGCTGGGGATCGAGACCACTTTCGTTCACCCGGATGCTCCCATCGAGGAGCTGAACGCCGCATTCAAGCCTAATACCAAGGCGGTGTTTGCGGAATCTCTGTCCAATCCAACGCTGATCGTTCTGGATATTGAGAAATTTGCCTCTGCGGCGCACAGCCACGGCGTGCCTTTGATAATTGACAACACCTTCCCGACTCCTGTTAATTTCCGTCCTCTGGAGCACGGCGCGGATATCGTAGTTCATTCTACAACTAAATATATGGACGGTCATGCCTGCGCTCTCGGTGGCGCGGTTATTGACGGCGGAAAATTTGATTGGATGGCTAATGCGGACAAATTCCCGGGACTTACCACGCCGGATGACTCTTATCACGGCGTGACCTACGCAAAGGACTTCGGAAGCTCCGCATATATTACCAAGCTGACCGCTCAGCTTATGCGCGACCTTGGAGCTATGCAGTCTCCGCAGAATGCCTTCCTCCTTAACCTTGGCCTGGAAACCCTCTTTCTGCGTATGCCTCGCCACGTGGAGAATGCCGATGCGGTTGCGGCGTTCCTTGAAGGAAACAGTAAGATTGGTTGGGTGAATTATCCCAGACTCAAATCCAATAAGTATTATGACCTGGCTCAAAGGTATATGCCTAACGGAGCTTGCGGGGTTATTTCCTTCGGTATTAAGGGCGGAAGAGAAGCGGCAACCAAGTTTATGGACGGACTTAAGCTTGCGGCGGTAGTAACTCATGTCGCTGATGCCAGAACCTGCGTGCTTCACCCTGCATCAACAACCCACCGTCAGCTATCGGACGAGCAGCTGGCAGCTGCGGGAGTTGGAGCTGATCTTATCCGTCTCTCCGTCGGTATTGAGGACAAAGAGGATATTATTGCGGATATTGAGCAGGCGCTTGCAAATATCTGATCGAAGTTCTCTTCAGTAAGCATCTGTTGAGAGTACGACCGCTTTTCTATGAGCTTATCGCTCTGTAGCTGACAATTGAAATAGGGCTGTCCCCGCCTTGATCATGGCGATTGGGACAGCCCCTTTTATCAGTCTCTTTTTTGGCTTTGTAGCTTTCGGGATTACACAGCCTTGTCCGCCCCCTTGGCAGAATTGATCTTCTTGAGCCATTTTCCGCTTCTGAGCCGGAAAAAGCACCATACGCATTTTATTATCTGGTCGATCTTCAGGAATGTATATATCCAGAAGGGCGGAAGATTGAATACCAGTCCTGCCAGATATCCTAAGGGAACGGATGCCACCCACAGAAAGAGTATATCTCCTATCATAAGGAAGCGGGTGTCACCGCCTGCCCGAAGCACTCCCTTGGTAAGAATACTGCTCAATGATTGGAATACAACTATCAGGGTTATGGCATCCATCAGATGATATGCAAGCGACTTTGCCTCGTCAGAAACATCGTAGAAGTTTATGATTGGCGTTCGGAGAATGAGTATAATGGCGGCGGCGAGCAAGCCTACTGCAGTACCGATGATCACAAAGGTGTAGCCCTGGCGCTGAGCCTTTTTGTAGTTTCCCTCTCCCATGGTGTTGCCGGTAATTATTCCGCTGGCGTTGGAGATGCCCTGGGTGAGCACTGAGCTTAACTGCTGAACTACCATTGTTACTGAATTTGCCGTGACGAAGGTAGAGCCGATCGCGCCCATGACCATGGCGACCGCATTGTTTCCGAGAGCAAGCAGCGCATCCGAGATCAGCACCGGAATGCTGACCTTAACGTATTCGTTCAGCATATCCTTGCATTTTGTGAACAGATCCCGAAGACGGTAAGAGATGCGCTTGTCTATGAAAAAGAAATATCCGCAGATAAAGCATAGCTCGAATATTCGCGCTATAAGCGTTCCCAATGCCGCTCCGCCGATCTCCATTCTCGGCGCTCCCAGCATTCCGAAAATAAATACCCAGTTGGAAAATACGTTTACAAAAAATGCGAGTATTGAGCATATAAGCGGTATCCGGACTCTTCCTACAGTGCGGAGAACTATGGTACAGGTAAGCGAAAGACCTGTGCAGATATAGGTAGGGATCATCCACCGCAGATAGATAACTCCGTAGTCTATTATCTCCTGATCGGCTATATACAGTCGCATTATCCCATCCGGTATGATCACTGTTGCCACGGTGAATACTGTTGCGAAAATAAAGACGAAGCGAAGCATTATGGTGATAGCGCGCTTGAGAGAATATAAGTCGTGCATCCCCCAAAACCGTGATGTGAGGACCGAGGCTCCCATTCCGATGCCCATACAGCATATCATAAAAAGATTGATAAACTGTGCCGCCTGGCTTGATGCCGAAAGCTGAGCATCTCCCATAGAACTGAGCATTACCGTATCCATAAGATTTATTCCTACGGTTATCAACGATTGCAGAGATATGGGAATGGCTATCTTTATCATTTTTTTGTATAGCTCTTTATCTCCGAAATAGTCGCGTATGCGAACCCTTTCCTCTGTTGACTGTGTGATCTCGGACAATTATTTCACTCCTTACCCAGTGTATTATCTTCCTTACATTTTATAATATTTTGCCGTGAATTTCAAGCACAATCGCAAAAATAATTCAGATTTTTACGTGTCAGCGCCAGGTTTTGGCGCCAGGTGCGGCAGTGACATTCAGCAACAGTGACGTATACGGTTGATAATATCGTCCTGGAGATCCTTTGTGAGCCCTACAAATCTTGCGGAAAATCCGCCTACACGGACTATTACGTGGTTGTAATCCTCGGGGGATTGCTGAGCCTTTATCAATGTTTCAACATCTGTTACGTTTCCCTGGAAAATATGACCGCCCTGCTTGAAGAACGAGGTGAAAAGCGCTTCCGTTACCGGTACCGTAGCCCACTGATGGTCAAGATCCCACATGGTGGATGCGCCGCCGCTTAACAGCTCAAAGGGGAGAGTGGTGCAGGAGTTCATCGCGGCGGTGATGCCCTTGGTCATTGCCATTCCCTGGGGAGTTACCGCCTGTGCTAAGGGTGTTCCGGCTTTTCTTCCGTCCGGAGTCGCGCCGAGAATGCTTCCTGCCGAGGTCGCCCAGCGGAAGGACAGAATAACCGGTTTTCCGTTTCCTCCGAAGCGGTTGACATAAGAAGAATAAATGTTGCAGAGATCTTCGGTGAGTCTTGCCGCCATACCGTCAGCTTCCGGATCCTCCTGACCGAATTTCGGTATTTTCAGAAGCTTGGCTCTAAGCTCCTCATATCCCTCAAAGTCTGCCTTTAATGCATCCAACAGCTCTTGGGCTGTGCACATTTTTTTATCGAATATCGCAACTTTTACCGCGTATAAGGAGTCAGCCGTATTGGGAATGCCGATAAAGGATGAGCCGTAATCATGGTATCTGGCTCCGCCGCCATGCATATTTCTGCCTACATTCAGACAGTTGTCGACCATGGATGAAATCAGAAATCCCGGACGAGAGACCTCAACGTGGGCGCTCAGTCTGTCCTGGTATTGGAGGTTTGCCCATAAAACGCGCTTTGCCTCTGCTATAAAGGATGAGTAGAAGTCCTCAAAGAAGTGAAATTCGGTAAGGGCAGGGTGACTGAAATATTCAAGCGGCTTCCCGCTGCGCAGAGAGATACCGCCTGTCATGCAAAGCTCAAGCAGCATCGGTATGTTCTGATACCCGGTGAACAGAAAGTCACTTGTCTTACCCTGAACGCCGACCTCCATGCATCCGCCACAGTAGTAATCCGCCGCATCGTTCTCGGAAACTCCGTTCAGAACCAGCGCCTTCATAATAGCTTCGTCGTTGAGAAGCTGGGCTCTGTTGCCGCCGTTTACCACGTAATCAGCGCAAAGGGTGAGAAAATCCTTGGGGGCATTTGGGGGAATCCTGGCGTAAATATGCGGATGGGTAATGTCGTATTTCATAAAGACTTCTATCATGATGTGGGAAAGAGGATTGACCGCCGACTGACCGTTGGAATGACATCCGCCTACCACAACACTTTCTACCCATCCGTCTCTGGAATACAGTCTTTCGTCTATTCTGATGAAAAGCTCCTCGATCAGCTCGCGGGCATATTCCATGGTGCAGACGCCGTTTTTCAGATCATTTTCAAGATACGGCCACAGATAGTAGTCAAGACGCCCGGGGCTGTTTCCGCCGTACGGGTTTTCCTTCATTACCACAATAAACTGCATAAAGAAGGACTGCACAGCCTCGCGGAAGCTTCTTGCGGGATACCTGGGAACTCTGCGGCATATCTCCGCTTCCTCGGTCTTTCCCATTTTTTCAAGCTCAGCTACGTGCTTGTCATTCCAGTTCTCCAGTCCCTCAAGCATGATGAGAACGCCGTTGTAGAAATTCACACTCTCCGTGTCGTCTGCGTGACGGATAAGCCCTGAGGCGCAACGGCGGCGTATGCCCTCGGTGCCGTATCTCAGCAGAGTGCTCCAGTCCCAGGCTATGTGTCCGGGGGAGCCGTAGCAGGCAAGCTGATTTCTTGCCAGCTCATCGTACCATGGGTGATCGTTCTTGGTTTCTGCTATCATCTGCATATTGAAATCAAAGTCCGGATCCGGGGCTTCCGGTCTTTTTTCTCTGTCGTAATATACGCGGCCGATCAGTCTGTCCTCCCGGTCTATATATATAGCCTGGTTTTCGATCGCTGCCGCTGTTGAGCGCGCTATCTTCTCCCATCTGGGACAGTCCTTATACTTTGTCCTCGCGAAATTATGAATGTCATAACTGTAGGTGCTGGCTGGGGGAGATTTTGCCCGTGCGCGTGAGCGTTCAAACAGCTCTCTCATTCTGTTGCTTATTTCCATAATTACTCCATACCTTTCTGCTCTTTTGAGAATTTTTTCGGGGGCGGAAGATTTTTGCTTGGCTTGCTTGGCGCTGTTATATTACTACTGTTTAAAAATTCTTTTCTACCCCTTGATTATATCACCCGTTTGTGTTATAATCAATGTACTGAAGTACTTTTTTGATTGTATAATAGTACAATTGTTGAAATACAGCTTTAAAGGAGATGTGTCATGGAGCAGATGGGGTTATCTAAGGATGGCGCTGACAGAGCAAAGATGTTCATTCGGCACTTTTCGGCGGAGGAGGTGTTCGAGGCGCCGAAGCTTGCTCGGGGGTTTGTTGAAGCAAATTATTCCAAGGGGCTTCACACACAGGGCTTTTATGAGGTGAACACGGTGCTTCGTGGGAGCGCGGTTCACTGTGTCGGCAAGCGAAGCATAACTGTGAGCTGCGGAGATACTTTTATCATTCCGCCCAACGTTCCGCACAGCTATGACGGGGGAGAGGGCTTTGATGTTTACCATTTGCTTCTCAGCCCGAAGTTTCTTGAACGAAATTTCTCTGAGCTTCGGCTCTTGCCTGCTTTTTCTGCGCTTTTCAGAATTGATCCCATGCTGAGGGAAAAGACCTCGTCCCGCTTGCATTTTAGGCTTGACGGTTCAGAGCTTGATTTTCTTTCGCCAATGCTTGATACACTTACCCGGTATTCCGCACAAAAAAGCACAGAGAGCGCCATAATCACAAATTGTCAGGCTATGATAGTGGTGGCTGAGCTCTGCTCCGCCTATGATAAAAGAATGCAGACCGAGCATTGAGAGATGACGATGACGATGGCTTTACGCGAAGCATCCAATATATCTACGAGAATTACCGTCAACACATCTCTATAGAGGAATTGACG
Source organism: Clostridia bacterium (assembly GCA_017503165.1). Taxonomy (GTDB): domain Bacteria; phylum Bacillota; class Clostridia; order Oscillospirales; family CAG-272; genus SIG673. The sequence goes on from JAFVTO010000148.1 coordinate 9,997, forward strand.
CGTATTGCCAGAATGTCCCGAACCGCTTATATGGTAAGATTTAAGCGGGTGACAGGGGTTACACCCGGTAAATTCCAGAGCAATTACCGCGTGGAACTGGCAAAGCAGATGCTTAGCGATACATCCGCGCATATTTCTGAGATAGCGGCAGATGTGGGGTGCTTTGATGCCTCGCATTTCGTTCGGATATTCTCTGCGCAGTGCGGTGTTACTCCGGGAGAATACCGTCAGAGACTGAAGAATAATGGATAATAATGAAGAACAAGAGCTCCGCCGGTTGTTTTCATCCGACGGAGCTCTGATTATACTGTTTTCTTTTATTTGATCCTTCTCGCTTCTGTATAGTAGCGCTTATCATGGGCATGTCCCATGGAGAAGGTCTTTCTCGGCAACACTCCCGCCTTTTCCACAGAGTTGAACAGGGTGTCCTTGGTGATACCTCCGTACAAAAATCCAACGACTCCGGGACGGGCTGCCAGATCACGAACCTCGTCCTCACCGTGGATATAGTCGGTAAGGATATTGGGATCCTTGGCTATGCAACGGTCAATATACTCCTGCGCGCAACCGACTGCAAGGGGATGGGGAGGGGTGTTGACGGTGATCTTTTTCTCCAGCTTGCCGTAGACAAGCGTAAAGCTCAGTGTGTCCTCCCGCTGCTCATCGTCCTCAGAAGCCGTGGTCGCCCCCTCGGCTATAAGGAACTGCTCAAAGCCACGGATAAAGCTATCGGGATCCACATTTTCAACCACGCGAAGTATAGGCTCGAAATCCAGGGCGTCGCTGTGAAGATTTACAAGCTCCACCAGGGCGTAGCGGTTAAGCTCTGTGGGAGCGCTATCGTGGCAAAGCTTCGCGGATGCAAGTGAATGGTTGCCGTCGCCAACCGCGAAAAGTATCTGGTCATCCCGTGTTCTCAACGCGGAAATACGCAGGACTATAGATTCATGAAGCTCGGGTGGGAGCAGGTATCCGCGGAGATGTCCGCCTCCCTCCATAAGCTCGAAATCGTACAGAAGGTTTTCCGGTGTCGCCGTTGCCTCAAGAGGCTCTATTACTGTTTTTGCCGGATCGTCGATCAGCATCATAACGTGAGGCAGCTCGATCGGAGCGTTTTCACGAATGCGCACTCTTGGAGGCAGACGCTCCATGACCGTGCGCTCGGTGGCCCTGATGTCACATTTGGAATCCGGATGGAAATCGTAAGCCTCCAGGTCTACAGCTCCTACGATGCCCTTTCTTACTCTGCCGTCCTTCTGGGTGCGTTCAACGTAGATGAACGCGTTTTTGTATTCGTTGAAAATACCGCTTTCAAGATACCTCTCCATTTCGGCGTTGATCTTTTGTATATAGGCGTTGTCGTCACCCTTGCCCAGATATACCTCCGGGAAAATAAGATCAAGCGTGGTCGGATTTGAGCCAGCGTTCCTTCTTACCCTCTCCCAGTATTCCGGGCGGGAGGTGTATTGATCGCAAGCAATCACCGACCAGGCTTCAAAGCCGTTTTGGGGCAAAAGCACGTCGGCGGGTACAAAAGGGATATTCGGTTTAGTCATTTTCGTATGCTTCCTTTCAGGGTTGTTTTAATTAATAGGAACGGTGCGAGGTTCAGTTTTCTGTTTTGGGATCATTGTCCGTTGGTCCACCTGGTCTGAAGCCGCCGTCGCGAGGTGCATCGGGGCGTCCGCCTGGTCTGAAGCCGCCGTCGAGTGCCTCCTCCGGGCATCTGTCGGCGCCGCGGTGTCTGCGAGGCTCGTCCGTTGCCTCGAAATCTCTTCCTCCGTCCTCGGGGGAGATCTGATCTACCGAGGAGATATAGCGCTTTGCCTGGGTGGAGAACAGCTCGTAATATCTTCCGCGCTTTGCCATAAGCTCTGCGTGGCTGCCTGTTTCTATTAGCTCGCCATATTCAAGCACCATTATCTTATTTGCCGTCGTGGCGCTGGACAGGCGGTGGGATACAAAAATTGTTGTCTTATCCTTGCGGAGCGCATCAAATTGGTTGAATATCTCCTGCTCAGCCATGGGGTCAAGCGATGCGGTTGGCTCGTCAAGAATAAGTATATCGCTGTCTGAATAGAATGCTCTCGCGATAGACAGCTTCTGCCACTGACCGATGGAAAGCTCAATGCCGTTATCCTCAAAATATCTCATCAGAGGCGTGTTGTAGCCATCGGGAAGCTTGTCTATAAATACATCGGCGTTACTTTCTTCCGCTGCCCTGTGTATCTCCTCGTCAACAATGTCCTTCTCAATTTCTCCGAAAGCTATGTTTTCGGTTACGGATACGGCATATTTTCCGAAATCCTGGAATATGATACCGAAGATCCTATAAAGCTCCTCTACGTCGTATTCCTTTATATCACGACCGTCCAGAAGTATTCTTCCCTCGGTGGGGTCGTACAGTCTGGTCAGAAGCTTGATAAGCGTGGTCTTGCCCGCTCCGTTAAGTCCGACGAGGACCACCGTGTCCCCTGGATTTATGGTCACGCTGATATTTTTGATAACGTCTCGCTCGGTTCCGGGATAGCGGAAGGAAACGTTTTCAAATTGTAGAGTGTGTCCGCAGTGACGGGAAACGGAAAGGGGGTGGGGGATTGACGGACATACCGTTTTTTCAGTGTTCATAAAGGAGATCATATTGTCGATGAACAGTGTGCCCTCGTATATGGTGGCAGTGGTGCTGATAAGTGAGCCGACTCCGTTTGCTATACTGTTCAACGCGGCAACGTACAGAGAATAGTTTCCTATCTCCTGGCTTCCGTTGCAGACCTGCAGAGCTATGTAGGCAAACAGCGCGCAGTTTGCGGATGCCCGCAGCACTGTAAGACCTATATGCCATGCGCCTTCTCCGATAAACAGTCTTTTCAAGCCTCGGAAGTAGCGCTTGAAGGTTTGATTGTATCTGTCTATAAAGGTGTCGGAAAGACCGAACATTCTTATTTCCTTTACCATATCCTTGTTGGTCATCAGTCCCGAATAATAGTTGAGCTGACGCCGATCTTTGGAACGGTGACGGACATACATAACGTGCTTTTTGCGGTAGATGAAGTTTACCACTGCGGAGGGTATGGAAAGCACTGCGATCAGCGCGGGGGCAAGAGGACTTACTGCCCATAGCACCACTATAAAGGATACCATGCTGATGACCGTTCCCACCACTCCGAACGTGGCGTTGAGTATCTGTATCGGACGCATTCCCGCTTCGCGGTTGGCGTTTTCCAGCTTTTCGTAGAATTCCGGCATATCAAAGCTTGCAACGTCAACGTCCTTTGCCTTGTGCATGATCTTGACCTTGATATGGTTTACTACCGTTTCTCCGTAGATCCTGGTCAGGATAGTGTTGATGTTGCTGACAAGGCTATTGACAAAGGTGTGGGCAAGCTGCATACACAACCAGAATACTATATCTCTGCACGCCTGGTTTTCCCACATTGCCGTGAATTGCTCGGTAAGCGTCATTCCGCCTACCGGTAATGTGTTGAATGCCCCAACCAGCGAATTCAGTATCATCGCGGTTACGGTCGCTCCCAGCACCGGCATAATACCGTTGAATACTGCCATGAATATCATGACGAAAAGTATCCACGGTCCGGTCTCCCATACAAGTCCGAATATATAGAAAAGTCTTTTGAAGAACGTAGAAGTCAGTTTTTTTAAGTACCCGGGAACCTCCTTGAGGCTTTTGGGCGGGGGCAGCTTGTTTTGGTCTTTTGCCCCAAACATTGGCGGTCCACCCATTGGTCCGTTCATTGCTTTGTTCGTCCTTTCATTTGATTGTTAATTACTTAACAATTTTAACACAACACATGGAAGATGTCAAGTACATAATAGAAAGTTTACTTATTTTTTTGCGCCCGTTTCCGATGCTTGACTACGGCTATACCCGTATCAATACCCAAGCGAGGCAAAAAGTCTGCAGATGTATTCATCCAAATCTGACGGAAGCATTGCCTGCATTGACCGCTCTGCGGCGCAAAGATCGGCGCTGATGCCGTGGGTGAGCACGCCGAGAACAGCGCTTTCCTCTGAGGTGTAGCCTTGCGCATAGAACCCGGCGATAAGTCCTGCCAGTACGTCGCCGGAGCCGCCGCGGGCAAGCCCCGGGTTTCCGAAGCTGCTTCTGTATATCCTGGTGCCTTTACTGTCAGTGTCCGGAACGGCAATGACGGTCTGACTGTCCTTCAGCACAGTGACACACCCGTTGCTCTCGGTGAATTCCGTGGCTACGGCTACCGGATCCTCCTTAATCCGCGATACACTTTTTCCGCACAGTCTTGACATTTCGCCCATGTGGGGAGTGATGATGCATTTTCCCTTTGGCTTTGAGCGCAGAAGCTGCTCGGCGCTACCGGAAAGCGCGATCAGATTCAATCCGTCCGCGTCGATAACCAATCCGCCATTACAGCCCGAAATTACGGAATTCACCACGTTTGCTGTGTCTGTTGACTGACCGATACCGCACCCCACAAGGGTTACGGAAGGCACGCGGCAAATCTCGTTCAGCTTGCGGCTGCTCTCTGCGGAGATCATTCCTGCCGCGTTTGAGTTCAGTGGGCATAGGGTTGCCGAGGGATATGCTCCGATTACCGCCGTGCAGACCTCCCCGACTGAGCATATCCGCGCTATTCCAACGCCTGCACGAAGCATTCCCATGGTGGCGAGAACAGCCGCTCCGCGGTACGTGCTGCTTCCAACTATGGCGTTTACCGTGCCGTATGTGCCCTTGTGCGTATCTCTTTGTCTTTTTTTCAGTATTTCAGCTATATCTTTTTTTTCAAGTTCTTTCACGCTAATCATCACTCCTTTGTTCGGCTCTGCGCGCCGAAAGGCGCAAAGAGCGACGTGAAAGTATCTGTAGTTTATTTTTTATCCGAGCGGCAGCTTTCACGCTACTTTACTTGTAAAATAGGCAAAATAATAGCTATTGCCAGCTTTTGTTGATATACCGAGTCCTCAAGGAGCGATGCCTCTGTGGGATTGGACAGAAAGCCGCACTCTATCAGAACAGATGGCTGCTTGGCTTGGTGAAGAACGTATATCGAGCTGTCGGCGGGCTTGCTTACGCGGTGGTTGTCGTTCTGTATCAGCTCTACCACCGAGCTCTGTATCCCCTCAGCATACAGCCTCGACATTTCGTCGTTTTTGGAGTAATACACCTGCATACCGGCGCAGGATGGGTCGGGGAATTTATTGCAATGAACACTGATAAACAACGCATCCGGATACTCCTGAGCTATCATCAGTCTTGCTCTGAGATCACGTACCTTAGCGCTTCCGGTAAGCCCCTCGGCATCCAGCATGTTGTCTGTCTCACGGGTCATTACCGTGTTATATCCGCTTATTCTGAAAAGTGCCGCCAGTGTACTTGCAATTTTCAGATTAAGCTCCTTTTCCGGGGTTTTGCTGTCTCCAACGGATACACAGCCTCCGTCTATACCACCGTGCCCTGCATCTATTACGACGGTGGGAATTAGCGCGGCATCAACGTCTGAGGTGTCCTTTTCCTTATTACCGAAAAAGAAATACTGTACTGCTACTGCGGTAATGCAGACGATAATAGAAAAGACCGCCAATGAAACGGCGGTCCTGAAAGCGCATCTGTTTTTCATACGCCCTAAACCTCCATAGATCTGATCGGACACGATGTATCCGTACTCAATTATATGAAGGAGCATATCTGTATATGAACGCGCTCGCCGAAAGAAAAACAGCGGGCAAGCTTTGTTTTAATAGTCTACGTTTCTCTTTTCCGCTACTATCGGAAATTTTTCCTTTGTGCCGAAATAGTAACCGAGGGCGCAGGCGGCAACAGCGGGAAGCGTTATCAGTGCGAGGGTGAAGGGATACATATAAATGTTGGCGGTCTCGGTTATCCCCAGATAGGTTCCGTTGAGATATGAGCCGACTGTGTGGGAGATCGCGTACAGATTGACCGCCCACTCCGGGGAAGTGAAGTTGCCCTCTGCCGTATATATTGAACGGTCAATAAATACATATCCTACAGTGGAGGCAATGCAGAAAAGATAATTGGGAATGTTGGAAACGAGCCCGAGAAGCAATCCGTGCATCGGACGGGGCTTTAGTCTTTTACCGTCCATCTTTATCTTGTCACGCGCTCCGAACTCCCAGATGTTGGTGTAAATTATAAAAAGATAAAACAGAACGGAGAATACGCTGATACCCACGGTAATAGCCGCATTCTGCGAATATTTGGATACCGTGAACAGCAGCAGCCCGAATACTGTGAGCGCAAACTGATATACAGTAAGCTTGGAAATGGTTGAGGAATTTTCCTTTATAAATCGAAACATATCTGACCTTTCATTCGCAATGAGATTGCATCCGTGCATTACAAAATGTCGCTACGCCAACCGAAAAACAGAGCGTCCTGCAGTCGTTTTCGCATCTATAACACTATTTTATTTGTCAAAAGTTAATAATGCAAGTACATTTCCGAAAGTTTACATTTTATACATTAAACTCTAAAACAAAAATGTTATATTGTTCATTGACGTGGGCTGTTACGTTTTTTCAGTTGACTGCGACGGCTCCCGTTCTGATCCTACTGTAAGGAGCGTGAATACGGTATGCTTAATTCTGAGCCGAATATCAGATTTTTTGACGATGTGCGCGTTTCCCTTTTGCGCGCCGATGAATACGATGCGGATGCGCTTGGGAAAAAGGTGCTTTGCCAGCTGGATGCCCTGGAGCTGAATCCGGGCGACTGGGCAGGAAAGAGAGTGGTTTTGAAGCCCAATCTGCTTCTGAGGTTTTCACCGGAGCGTGCTGCCACGGTCCACCCGGCGCTGGTCCAGGCAGTAGGGCGGATATTTGTGGATGCGGGAGCGGAGGTCATACTGGCTGAAAGCCCCGGAGGCCCCTATAATTCCATGGCTCTTGAGGGGATATATTCCACATCCGGTATGAAGCGTGCCGCCGAGGCTGCGGGCTTTGAGCTGAATCGGGACTTTACCTGGAGGGTGTTCAAAGCTCCGGAAGGTGAAAAAATCAAGGAATTTGATGTTATCACTCCTATTCACGATGCCGATCTGATAATTAATCTTTGCAAGCTGAAAAGCCATACTATGGCTACTATGACCGCGGGGGTGAAAAACCTGTTCGGTGTGATTCCGGGCACGGAAAAGGTGGAGTTTCATGCGCGCTTTCGGGATATGAATGACTTTTCGGCGGCTGTGGTCGATCTTACGTCCGCTATTGCCTCGCGCACGCCAATGCTCACTTTCTGCGACGCTATCGTCGGGATGGAGGGGAACGGACCTTCCGCCGGAGAACCACGGAAGATAGGTTGTCTGCTTGCGTCGATGAACCCCTTTGCCCTTGACGGAGTATGCGGAGAGATCATTGGAGTCGAAGATCGCTGCCCGATGCTCCGTGAAGCTAAAAGGAGGGGGTTCTTGCCTGAAAGCCCAGAGAATTACCGCGTGATCGGTGAACGGATATCCGATGTGGCAATAAAGGATTTTGTTTTCCCGGATAAACAGTATTATACATATGCAAGCCAGCTCATTGAGGAAATTCATTCACTCGGTGATTTCTGCGTCGGCGGTGCTTGTTATCCCGAGATTCATCCTGAAAGTGAAAACAGAGTAACAGATATTGCACACCTGAAAGAAAAGGTTGATT
>JAFVTO010000013.1 GCA_017503165.1 Clostridia bacterium
ATGATGAGCGAGGAGCTGTACTGCAGGTGGATAAAGCCTCGCATCGCCAAGGTGATTTCTGCGGCTCGCGCGGTAAATCCCAATATAATCGTATTCTATCACTCCTGCGGATACATTACTCCGTTCATTCCTCATCTGATAGAGGTAGGCGTTGACGTGCTCAACCCGGTCCAGCCTGAATGCATGGATTTTGCCGACATACACGCGGCTTACGGAGATAGGATCTCCTTCCACGGAACGATAGGAACACAGACCACAATGCCCTTCGGAACACCCGAGGATGTTCGCCGCGAGGTATTCAAAAATCTTGACATTGCAGGAGAAAAAGGGGGGCTTTTCGTAGCGCCCACTCATCTGCTCGAGCCGGAGGTTCCGGTTGAGAACGTTGTGGCTTACATAAATGCCTGCCGCGAATACAAATGATCCTAAATCCACTCCCCATACCCGATTCGCAGAGAAAGGAACTTTGATAAATGCTGTTCGGACATAAGAAGGCAAATAAAACCGTTTTACCAAACGGCGTTGAAATAAACGTCGAAAGAGTAACCACTGTTCTCGAGGCATCGAAAACCAAGGTAAACAACACTCTCGGTTATCCCACCAAGGTAAAGACTGCCCATTACCCATCGGTAATAGAGCTTCAGCATTCCGGTGAAAAAAACGGAACACTGCTGGCAACCTTCTGTCTTGGCGAGCAACCGCTTTCCGGTGTCTCCAAGACATCCGGATGTGTGATCGAAAGCACAGACGGCGGAAAGACCTGGAAGCAGATTGCCCGTCCAGCCGAAACGATAGATCCCTCTATACGCGGTATCTCCATGGCGCATCTTTACGAGCTTCCTGCCCAAGTAGGCGATATGCCTGCGGGAACTCTGCTTTATTCGGGAAACTCAGTCAATTACAACCGCAAGTCTCACATAGCCGCATGGCGCAGCTTTGATCACGGCTACACTTGGGAGGAATACGTTATTATTGCCGAAGGCGGAGGAACCCGGGAGGGAGTATGGGAGCCCGTCATGTGGTATGAGCCATCCGACGGTTACCTTTACTGCTTCTATTCCGACGATTCAGACCCCGAGCACGATCAGAAGCTGGTATACAAAAGATCCAAGGACGGTGTAAACTGGAGCGATGCCGTAGACATATGCGCTTTTTCCGATTACAAAGCCCGCCCCGGCATGTTCGTTATGACTAAGCTTGGTAAAGCCCTGTATTTTATGGTCTACGAATTATACGGAATTGAAAACGGATACGTTTACTACAAGATCACCAACGATGTTTCTTCATGGATACCTTCAACGGCAGGAACCAAGCTTCAAACCGAAGAGGCTGACTATCTGCTTGGTGGCGCGCCGTCCTGCGTGTGGACCTCGGTTGGCGGTAAAAAAGGTACTCTTATAGTATCCGGAAAGCTTGTAATGGAGGGGGGCGTCATCCCGGAGCTTTTCATCAGCTTTGATTACGGTCAGAGCTGGAGCATTATCGAAAACTTTCTCCCATATGATCCTACAAACGATACCAATAAAACCAACCGGATCGGACACCGCCCTTCCTTTTTCGTCAGCTCCGATCCGTCAGTCATCTATATGATGAACAATACTGACGTTCCGGAAACCGGTTTGCAAAGACTGCAGGTCGCACGGATAAAGATATACGACTGACAAACCGAAGAAAGATCCGGGCGAGCTTAGATACGTAAGCAATGCCCGCCGCATCACCATCTGTCGACAAAACACAAATACCCCCCAAGAGGATAAATGCCATATCATGACCAAAACCGAAATATATGCCTCAAAGCTGTCAGAAATGATACAGCACCCAACAGTATCTGCAAAAAAACAAGAGAGCGCTAAGCACTTTTCCGACTTCCGTCAGCTTCTCAGCCGCCTTTTCCCCAAGGTATTCCGGGTCAGCGAGCTTGAAGATACAGACGGAAGCCTGCTGCTCCATTTAAAAACCGAAAGCAAAGCCGAGCCGATAATGCTGATGAACCACCACGATGTAGTGGAGGCATCGGGAAGCTGGAGATACCCGCCGTTTTCCGGGGAGATCACAGAAGGGCGGATATGGGGGCGTGGTGCACTGGATACCAAGGGCGGGCTTTTTGCCATGCTTCAAGCCGCCGAGGAGCTGCTTGAAGATGGGATAACGCCATCGCGCGATGTGTATTTTCTCTCCACTTGTAATGAAGAAACAAGCGGCGAGGGCGCGGAAAGGATTTCCGCCATACTGCTTGAAAGAGGCTTAAGATTTTATATGGTTCTTGACGAGGGCGGAATGATCGTCAGCGAGCCTATAGCCGGAGCAAAGGGAAATTACGCCATGGTCGGTGTGGGAGAAAAGGGCTGCGCGGATCTGAAATTCATAGCTCGCTCCGATGGCGGTCACGCATCAACCCCCGGGAAAAACACCCCTCTCGTCCGCTTAGGAAAATTCATGGCGGAAGTAGATAAAAAGACACTGTTTCAGTCAAAGCTCTCCCCTACAGTCAGCGCAATGCTTTCAACCGTATCCACCGGTATGCGCGGTATCTTAGGAACAGTGCTCAGACACAACAGACTTCTTTCACCTCTGCTGACAATAGCGATCCCTTCTGTTTCACCCACCGCTGCGGCAATGCTCAGAACCACCGTGGCGTTCACCATGGCGGGAGGCTCCGACGGAACCAACGTTCTTCCGCATGAAGCGTGGGTGATTGGAAATATGCGGTACTCTCATCACGAAGGTGGAGAGGCAAGCATAGCCGCCATTACAAAGCTTGCCAAAAAACACGGCATCGAGGTCGAGGTGCTTGACAGGGGCTTTGACTCCCCCATAAGCGACCATCGCTCTGAAGCCTTTGCTTTAATAAATCGGGCAATACAAAGCAGCTTTCCCGACGTTACCACCTCTCCGTACATTATGACCGGAGCAAGCGACTGCCGCTTTATGAGCCGCATATCGGATAACTGTCTGCGCTTCACCCCATTCACAGTGGAAAGCAAGCAGCTTGACAGCATTCACGGAACAAACGAAAATCTTTCTCTTTCATGTCTTGTTCCCGCGGTAAATTTCTATAAATTCATAATTACGGAGGCATAAAGATAATATGTCCGAAAGCAAACAAAACGGTATATGCATCGGCGTAAGATCCTTTATCACTGCCATTTTGGTAATATTCGTTCTTATGGTGATAACCTATGCTCTTACCCTTATCATCCCAAGCGGAGAATATGGCAGGATAACCGATGCGGACGGCAATACCGTAATAGATACAGAGACCGGCTTTTCATACGTTGAAGGCGGTATCCCATTTTGGAAATGGCTGCTTTCTCCCATACTCGTATTAGGCGCCCCCGGAAACGGCTCCCTCATCGCAGTGATCGCATTTCTCCTGGTGATCGGCGGAATCTTCAATTCTCTTGACCGTTGCGGACTTATCAAATATATGCTGAACAAGCTGACCGCGGGATTCAGTCGCGTCAGATACCGACTTCTGGCAGTAATAATACTTTTCTTTATGGCGTTAGGCTCACTTGTCGGCTCCTTTGAAGAATGTGTTCCGTTGGTTCCAATCGTGGTAGCCCTGGCAATTAAGCTTGGATGGGATGCGCTTGTCGGTCTGTCAATGAGTATGCTTGCGGTGGGCTGCGGATTTGCGGCAGGAATATGCAACCCGTTCACAGTAGGCGTAGCACAGCAGCTTGCCGGACTGCCTATGTTTTCGGGAATACCCCTGAGACTGCTCTCTTTCGTGCTTATCTATCTCTTATTACTGGGATTTACCGCGTTATACGCAAAAATGATTCAGAAACCTATCTCCGATAACGCCGTTTCAGAAGAGTTTGTTTCAGACAGGCGGCTTGACCGCGGAACAGCCTGCTTCTGCATTATTCTCGGAATCGGAATACTTGCCGTCCTCTCCTCCGGATTTATCCCTTTTTTGCAGGATCTGACCATGATAATAGTGGCAGTAATGTTTCTTTCAGCGGGAATTGCCGCGTCTCTCCTTTCGGGAATGAGCTTGAAGGAGCTGGTGAAAAGCTCTTTGAGCGGCGTGATTTCCATTCTTCCCGCAGTACTAATGATACTAATGGCTTCCTCGATAAGATACACAATGGAGGAGGCGCGCATTCTTGACACGGTGCTTCATGCCGCTGTAGGCGTGGCAGATTCAATGCCGCGTTGGGTAGTTATTATTTTCATCTATCTCATAGTACTTGCAATGAATTTCTTCATTCCCTCAGGCTCGGCAAAGGCATTTATGCTGATACCGCTCATCGTCCCGATGGCTCAGCTGTTCGGTATCTCAGCTCAGCTCTGCATAGTTGCTTTCGCCTTCGGAGACGGTTTTTCAAACGTGCTCTACCCCACAAATCCGGCGCTCCTCATCAGCCTCGGGCTTGCAAACGTAAGCTATAGCCAATGGTTTAAATGGAGCTGGAAATTTCAGTTGCTCAATCTTTTGCTTACCTCACTTATTCTGTTGGCAGGGCTCGCGCTCAGCTTATAATAAACAACAGGCCAATATTTGCTACGCACATTACAAAGTGTTGTCCGCACGGTACAAAAGCTGTAATTCAATGCACAAAAAAGGAATGGTCATAATTATGAAGCAGGTTCTTTACAACTACGATATTTTTCCCAAGGTGTTTTTGGGAGACAGAGAGGAAACTGTAACTGTACGCCCTCTCGGTCAGCATACTGCGTTTATCCTCGGCAAGGAATACACAGTGAAAATATACAAGGTCAACCAATCCAATCCTAAGCATTACCCGGAAAGGAGCGGCAGAAGCACTTGCACCGTTACCCCCGATCAGGACGGTTGTTTGAGATTTACCGCGTATTTCCCGGGGGAGGGCGAGCATTTTGTGAACATCCATGCTTCCCCCGAGGAAAAGCAGCTCTGTACACTCTCGCTATACAGTCTTGACGGTGACATGGCGGGCAGAATACCGTATAGAGGCGACCTTCACGTCCATACCTGCTGCTCAGACGGCAAGGAGGGACCGGCTACAGTTGTGGCAAATTACCGCGGTCACGGCTACGATTTCATGACCGTCTCCGATCACCGCAGATACTACCCATCTCTTGAAGCCATGGCATTCTGGGGAGATACCACCGACCTTACCATTGTTCAGGGAGAGGAG
>JAFVTO010000014.1 GCA_017503165.1 Clostridia bacterium
CTACGGCGAGAAGACTACGGGAAGCTGTAAAGACGGATGTGCCGGATGCGGCGCATGGAAGATGGGAGGAAAGACCACATGGTGTCCGGCAAGATCAGACTGAAATTTCACAAGATCGGGAAACTGAAGTTCATTTCCCACCTGGATCTGTGCAGAACCATGGTTACGGCTATGATACGGGCGAAGATACCCATGTGGTACACAGAGGGCTTTAACCCTCATCCGAAAATGGTCTTTACTCAGCCGTTGCCCCTTTTTGCCGAAAGCGAATGCGAATATCTGGATATAAAGATTGTTGAGCCTATGACTCACGCAGAGATCTGTGAGCGGATGAGAAAGGCCTTCACCGACGAGCTTTATACCGAGCAGGTATATACTCCAACGGAAAAATTCACTGAGATCGCCTATGCCCGCTACCGTATAAGGCTCGGTAGCTTTCAGCGAGAGCTTCTTTTCGGAGAAGGGGAGCTTATCGCTACCAAAACCGCAAAGGACGGAAAAGAGAAAAGGATAGATATCCGCGGAATGATAAAGGAGGTCGGCGAGGCGGACGGAGCTGTTTATGCCACCCTTAATGCTTCAAACGATTCGTATCTGAACCCCGAGGTCTTTTGTAAGGCTATAGGGGCTGAGGATTACTTTATTACCCGTATTGGCTGGCTTAAGGCAGACGGAACAGCGTTTGTATAGTCTGCCGTCCGGAGGATGCAGAGATCAGTCAGCTGAAGTCCCCAAAATGAAAGGAATGTTTATATGGCGTTGAGCACAGAGGAATTGAAGTCCAAAGCGAAAAAGGGGGACGCGGAATCACAATGCGCCCTGGGGTATCGCTATGAGACGGGTAACGGAGTTGAAAAGGACCTGTATATGGCGTACTATTGGTACTATTGCTCCGCGGAACAAAAATACGTTGTCGGTATATATAATCTTGCCGTTTGTTACTACTGCGGGAGAGGGACGGAGAAGGATCTCAAGCGGGCGGCGGAATTGTTTGAGGAAGCGGCGGTCAAGGGATACGCTAAGGCTCAGTCTTATCTCGGAACCTGCTATAAGCAGGGACTCGGTGTGCCGAAGAACTATTTGCAGGCCACCAAATGGTACAAAAAAGCGGCAGATGCCGGCGAAGGCTTGGCGCAGTACAACCTCGGAGTCTGCTACTACAGCGGCTTGGGAGTAGCTCAAAGCTATGACGAGGCAATGAGACTGTTTTTGAAGGCGGCAGACCGGGGGATTGACAACGCTATATATTGGTGCGGATATTGCTATTACAACGGAAATGGCACCGCGCAGGATTATACCAAGGCGGCAGAGTTTTTCGATCGGGCGGCGCAAAAGGGCATAGTAAGAGCGCAGTGTTGGCTGGGAATATGCTATGAACGGGGACACGGTAAGCCCACCGATTATGCCCAGGCGTTTAAATGGTATAAAAAAGCCGCGGATAGCGGAGATGCTCACGCGATCTATGACATGGGAGTCTGCTATTACAACGGTCGGGGTGTAGCTAAAAGCTATGAGGAGGCATTAAAAAAGTTCCTTCAGGCGGCTGAGCTGGGACATGGCGGTTCTCAGTATTGGGCAGGGTACTGCTATGAAAAGGGGTACGGAGTTTCACGCGATACAGCTATTGCTAAGGCGTGGTATACCCGCGCAAAGTCCAACGGATATGCGGATGCTCAGAAAGGCTTGGACCGTCTGGCGAAAGCTAAGTAAGGCGTTGGCTGAAGGGCTCGGTGCAACCGTTAATTTTGCTATTGTGTTGAACCCTTGATCAAATTCAGTCAGGCTACCCCTTTGGGGGAGCCGGCACAGCGGGTGACTGAGAGGGCACCTGCGGTGACAATGCTCTTGTAAAGGATCGGACGGAACAAGGGGATATAACCGTATTTAAACTATGTATATTAACTCGATATTTTTAGGCTTTGATACAAAGTCGAAATAGTCGAGATTGAAAGGAATGGGCTTGAATATGAAGCAGCCAATCTTTATTGAACCCGGGAAAACAAAGCTGGTGGCGCATCGCGGACTGTCCGCCATTGAGCGCGAAAACACCATGCCAGCCTTTATTGCCGCGGCAAACCGCCCGTATTACGGTATTGAAACCGACGTGCACATAACCGCTGACGGGAAATTTGTTTGTATTCACAACCACGATACCGAATTTATGAGCGGAGACAAGCTGTCTGTGGAGGAGACCTCCTTTGATACTCTGCGTTCACTCAAATTGAAGGATTTCGACGGCTCACGTGGAAGAATAGATCTCCGTATCCCCACTCTTGCGGAATATATAAGCGTTTGTCACGACTACGGAAAGCAGTCTATACTTGAATTGAAGGGGCGCTTCCCAAAGGAAAAGTTATCTGAGGTGATCGGTATAATAAAGGATATAGGTCACCTGGAAGGAACCACCTTTATTGCCTTTGATCTTAACAATCTTATATATCTGCGGGAGCTGCTTCCCGAGCAGTCCGCTCAGTTTCTTATCAGCTCGTTTCCTGATGATCTTATAGATACCCTTAAAGCTCACCGTCTTGATCTGGATATTCATTATAAGGCGCTTACGGCAGAGAACGTTGCGCTGCTTCACGAAAACGGTATAGTTATAAACACCTGGACCGTGGACGATCCCGCAAAGGCGGAAGAGCTTATCTCCTGGGGCGTCGATCAGATAACCTCAAACAGACTTGCGCCCTTGAACTGAGCTGAAGCAATAATGGGCGGGATCTTACCGCCGCAGTATATCCATTTGGTGTGTTATACTTAACGGAGAAAGCGGTAGAGCAAGCAAAATCACAGAGCTGACGGCGGTTATTTCGCCGTTGGCTTTTTTATTACAGCGGAGCTCGCAGATACTTGCCGCAATGCTTTCCCTTTATAAATCTCCGGCTTAAGCTTATAAAGCCGTGCTGATGTGTATAAAATCTGCCGGAATGCAAATACTTATGGATGAAAAACGGCGCTGCGGCGCTATAAAGAAAGGTACGGTTAAGGTATGATCGAAAAGGATACTATAAGATTACTGCGCGAGTGCGATGCAGGGGTGAAAATGGGAGTCAACTCTATTGATGAGGTTATGGAAAACGTTCATTCGGATGAGCTGAAGAAATTTCTCCGTGAGTGCAAATATGAGCACGACAAGCTGAATGATGAGATAAAGTCGCTTCTTGCCAAATACAATGACGATGGGAAAAGTCCCGCTCCTATTGCCGCGGGAATGAGCTGGATAAAGACCAATATCAAGCTGGCGGTCGATGGCTCGGATGCTACGGTTGCCGATCTGATAACCGACGGCTGCAATATGGGAGTGAAGTCACTCAACCGTTATCTCAATCAGTACAAGGCGGCAGATGAGGTGTCGAAGGATATAACCAAGCGCCTTATCAATCTTGAGGAAAAGCTTGCTATAGATATTCGCAAGTTCCTTTGAGGGTAATTGGCTCAAGCATTCAAGAGTCAAAGAGCTTATATCCCGACTTCTTCTCAGCCAAACGTCGGCAAGGAGGCTCCCTGACAGTCACCGCATTTACGGTGGGCGGCTTTACCGCTTGAAAAATATCCGGGCTTTGGTACGTGTTTTTTTGCTTTCTCGCGCATGGAAATATTGCGTTTTCCTATTGCAATTTACCCTTGGATATGCTATAATGTCCTCCAAAGGAAAAGGCTGTGGAGTGTGGGGAGTGCCGTAGTAATGAAAGGCTTCTCCCGCTCCACCGGAAAGTCGTGAATTCGACGGGCGGATGAAAGCGGGTTGTTGGTCATGAGTTGGGATGAAATATCTTTTGTTTTGGGGCAGATATTCGGCATTATTGCGGTAATTCTCGGGTTTATATCCTATCAGGTGCGTACAAGAAAGCGGCTTTTGATGGTGCAGTGCGCAACTACGGCGGTGTTCTGCATCCACTACTTTCTGATCGGAGCTACGCCTGCGCTGGTGATGAATCTGGTGGGTGTGGTCAGAAATGTGTTTTATTATAATAAGGAAAAGCCGTTCTTTTCAAGTAAAGGGTGGCCGATCGTATTCGCCGTTTGCTCGGGCGCCCTGGGTATTGCCGCCTGGGAGGGCTGGTATTCAGTGTTCGTTGTGGTGGGGCTTGTGATAAATACTGTCGCAATGTCCTTTGCCTCGCCTCAGAATATCCGCAAGAGTATTCTGGTTACCTCGCCTATGGTGCTGGTATATGACATATTTGCCGGGTCAATCGGCGGTGCTATATATGAGTCTGTCGCGATCATTTCCTCCGCTATCGGACTTATTCGCTACTATGGCGGTAAAAATCGAAGGGCGGACAGAGTAAGCGACGGCGCAGCGGATACTGTAGCGGATACTGTAGCGGATACTGTAGGTGATGAAACTGAAGATAATGCCGGGAATAACGTGAAATAAGCTTTTTGGGTGTCGGATACCCGGGAGGCGCGACGACGCGGGTTATATCAGTTATTATATAACACTCTGTCGCGGTCAGTCGGCGCATCAGAACGTTTTTAAATGAATGGTTCTGTCACATTATCAGAGCATTTTTAAATGAATGGCTCTGTCACATTATCAGAGCGTTTTTAAATGAATGGCTCTGTCACATTATCAGAGCGTTTTTAAATGAATGGCTCTGTCACATTATCAGAGCGTTTTTAAATGAACAGATCTGTCACCTCATCTGACCGATTTTTGGCGGAACAATACTGCGGAATTCTACGAGTTTTGCTCAGTTACAGACACGCAAACAGTATGCGCCTTGGAAAAACACTTGTCGTTCCCCAAATTTTTCTCGCCAAATTATCCAAAGCCTCGGTGACAGAGCCAAATGAATAAAAGGCAAGCTCCTTGCAAATGAACTCGGAGCTTGCCTTTTTCGATTGATATGATCATACTGATGACCGTGGGTACATGACTTTGCTGTCAGTCTATATATGAGCTGTCTGCATCCTTTCCGGTCTTTTTCTTATATTGGTCGAGAGAGTTGAAATCAATTCCTCCGAAGCGGTTTAGCAAGGTGCTGTTTTTGGTGTACCTGTTTCCTCGCAATGTTATTTGCGCCTCTGCCTCCGGAGAGATTATAGAGTATATTGCCGCTCCCACAGGGGCTTCTCCGAAAACGTTGTCTGCTATCAGCAGGCTACCCTCCGCACTTGCCTCCGGAATACGCCAGAGAAATATGTGGTGCCCCATCGGCTGAGGCCATATTTCCGATCTTCTCGGAAGCTCCTCGCCCAGCATGGCAAATCCGCAACCTGCGTTTTTGCAGATGTTTGCCGTAAATTCAGAGCAGATCGGCAGCTTGTCGCGGTATTCGAACGCCGCCATTCCATAGGTATCGAACAGATTTCTGCGGCAAATGAAATTGCTTGTGGGTACCGTTTTTTCTCCCGGCCCCTGGTGTGTCACACAGGAATCGTAGACGTTTTTGAAGCTGCAGCCTTCGATCAGAATATTTTCGCCGTATTGCCAGAATTCCACCGCGTTTCCAAATCTGATACGAAGAGCCGCGTTCCAGGCGCATCCGCCTATGTTTTCAAATGAACAACCGCGAATTACCACGTTTTTGCCGTTTCCGGCTAATCCGTGAACACCGCTGCCCGTAAACCTCAGATCTTGTATGACTATATTACTGCACAGTGTTCCGAGAGAGCGGGTATTATAGCTCAGCGCTTCTATATGCGAGTAATGCTCGGCAGGGTTTTTCTCGGAATACATAAAAACGTTCTGCTCTGTATATCGCTTTCTGAATTGCTCCCCTTCTGCAAAACGGCTGTCGTAAAAATCTCCTTGGGCGGAGAGCAAGTCCTTTTCCCAACGAAGCGTTGCAGTGCATTCGTCTCCGTTGAAAACAAAGTTGCCTACGTCTCCCGGAACGGGCTTTACGCACCGCCATACGTTCGGCGTTTCGGTAGGCTCCCAATCCTCGGCGGCGCTTACGTCTGTGGAGCCGCAGAAGGTGGGCGCCTCTCCCTCGCCGTATGCTCCGTAGGTGATGGGATCCACATCGGTGCCCATGGTAATATTCAGTTTCTCTCTGTAAAAGCTTCCTCTGCGGAAGAGTATTATATCTCCCGGGATGATCTTTATTTTTTCGTAGCTTTTTTTAGGGCGCAGCGCGGAAAGTCCACTATAGCTGTCGTTTCCATTTACGTTATCTATGTAGTATGTCGCCATGACTTTTTCCTGTTGACTCTGTCACCCGGTCGGATCACACAAAGTATTACTTAGTTATCCTAAGTGACACTGCCTTCCCTTTCTTTTGCGTTTCGGTAGCTTAGATGCTTATACGTTTTCCTTATTTTCCTTGTTTTCTTTATATTGCTTTGAAGCTTCCTTTACCACGTCCTTTAAGTCATTTTCCGATGATACCTCTTTAGCTATATCCTGCAATTCCTCTTCGCTTACTCCATCGGGCTTTTTCCCTGCCTTGAAAAGCTTGGTAAGCGTTTTAATAAAAATATACGCGGCAAGATATACCACCGAGAAGTTGGCGGCTGCGCAGAGAACCGCAGAGCCTGCCTGCCCGACTATCGGTATAAAGGACAAGGCTGCCGAAAGTGTCAGCGTTGTGACTACGTAAGAGGATAGATCGGCGATCAGCACGGAAGCTAAGGCTCTCAGCGCTCCCTCCTTAAAGGAAACTCCCAGCACCTTTGATAGCCGTACATACATTGCGACAGTGGACGTAACCGCCGCGCCCGTTGCGATCACGGCGCCCACACCCGGCAATGCCGCGGCACCAACGCCGGATACCGCTCCCGCAATTGCGTGCTGCTTTACGATCTCCCACAGGTCGTCCGTCCGGATCTCCTTGCCTACGTCCTTCATTATTCTTTCAAGCTCGTCAAATGCGATCTTCATGTATTCCCCTATTGCACCCATTTGCCATTTCTCCTTTTGCTGTATGTTTTCGGCTTGTTGCATTACAGTCTGTAATTCAATGATAGCACATATTTTTTCAAAAATCAAGAGCTTTGCTGATTTTGTTCCGCTGCTTTGCTGATTTTGTTCCGCTGCTTTGCTGATTTTGTTCCGCTGCTTTGCTGATTTTGTTCCGCTGCTTTGCTGATTTTGTTCCGCTGCTTGCGGTTTCGCGCTTATCATTTGTTGCTTTTTGCGCTCCGGCTTCAGCGGAAAAAACAAAGGGGACTGTCCCAATGCTTTGAAGCTTTGATGCTCGCAATCGGGACAGTCCCTTTTTATTCAGTTAAGAATTTATCCGTCGGGAGAAATTACTCGGCATCGTCTGCGTAGAGCTTACCCATCTTCTGGAGTCTCTCATACTTAGCCTTTGCAGCCTCAGCAGCCTTGTTGAAGAGAACCTCAGCTCTCTCGGGGAACTGCTGGAGCAGACGGGCGTAACGAACCTCGCTCTCGATGAACTCACGGTAATCTGCGGTAGGTGCCTTGGAGTCGATGGTGAGCTTATTGCCGGTTGCGGCAGGATTGTAGCGGAACATGTTCCAGTAGCCTGCGTCAACCGCTCTCTTCATCTCATCCTGGCAGTTTACCATTCCGCCCTTAACACCGTGCATCTCGCAGGGAGCGTAACCGATGATAAGAGAAGGTCCGGGATATGCCTCAGCCTCGTTGAGAGCCTTGAGGAGCTGGTTCATATCTGCGCCCATTGCAACCTGAGCAACGTATACATAGCCGTAAGACATTGCGATCTCTGCAAGGTTCTTCTTGCCGATAGCCTTACCTGCCGCTGCGAACTGAGCAACCTGTCCGATCTGTGAAGCCTTGGAAGCCTGACCGCCGGTGTTGGAGTAAACCTCGGTATCGAATACCATTACGTTTACATCCTCGCCGGATGCAAGAACGTGGTCCAGACCGCCGAATCCGATATCGTATGCCCATCCGTCTCCACCGAAGATCCATACGGACTTCTTGGAGAGGTAATCCTTCTCCTCGAGAACCTCGGGAGCAACAGGGCAACCTGCCTTGGCGGCGTTTTCAAGCTCTACGATCAGAGCCTTAGTTGCAGCCTCGTTGGTCTTGCCGTCGTCCTTAGAATCCAGATATGCCTTAGCGGCAGCCTTGAACTCATCGGAAGCCTTCTCGGACTCAGCCATCTCGGTTACCTTAGCAATAAGACGCTCGCGGATCGCCTTCTGGCCGAGATACATACCCAGACCGTGCTCTGCGTTGTCCTCGAACAGGGAGTTGCCCCATGCGGGACCTCTGCCGGACTCGCGGTTGACGGTGTAGGGAGTTGCGGGAGCGGAGCCACCCCAAATGGAGGAGCATCCTGTAGCGTTGGAGATATACATTCTCTCACCGAACAGCTGAGTGATGAGACGTGCGTAAGAGGTCTCGGCGCATCCTGCGCAGGAGCCGGAGAACTCGAGCAGGGGCTGCTTGAACTGGCTGCCCTTGATGGTGGTCGCATTTACGATCTCAGGCTTCTCGGATACGTTTGCAACTGCATAGTCGAATGCAGCCTGCTGATATACGCCCTTTGCCTGGGGTACCATAGCGATCGCAAGCTTGGGCTGAGCAAGCTTTGCGGCTTCCTTAGCGGCAGTCTTTGCATCGTACTCGGGATGCTCAGCCTTAACGGTCTCAGCAGCCTTCTTAAGAGCATTGTTGGAAACAGGGCAAGCCTTTACGCAGAGGGTGCATCCCATGCAGTCCAGTGCGGAGATAGCCATGTTGAACTTGTAGTTGGTCTTGATAACGGGCTTTGCGGTAAACTTGGTATCCGCAGGAGCGTTTGCTGCCTCCTCCTCGGTCATAGCGAAGGGACGGATAGCTGCGTGAGGACATACGAATGCACAGTTGTTACACTGTATGCAGTTTGCCTCGTACCACTCGGGAACGTAAACCGCAACTCCGCGCTTCTCGTAAGCGGCAGAGCCCTGGGGGAACTGACCGTCAACGTAGTCTATAAATGCGGAAACGGGGAGAGAATCACCGTTCATAGCGCCAACAGGCTCAACTACCTTGTTAACGAAGTCAACGAGGTCAACTCTCTTACCGGTAACAAGTGCCTTGGGAGC